>CANQMF010000067.1 GCA_947624915.1 uncultured Bacilli bacterium | reverse complement strand
TCAGCACTTATCTTAACCGCAACACCTAAGATAACTACTAACACTAATATAAGCCACCATCTCTTTTTTAGTTTCATTAAATATCACGCTCACTTTTATCCAATATCCATATTTTTTATACCATACAATAAAATTATAACAGAACCCTAAATTAAAGTAAATATAGTCAGATAATAACAAAGACAAAATATTTGACTTTAAAAGATAAATATGTTAAAATCATAAGGCGTAAGAAGAAAAACTTTGAATGGAGGTTAATTATGGCAATAAAAAAAACAAGCAAAAAACCTCTTGCTGGAAATAGACGTTCTCACTCATGTAGAGCTACTAAACATCAACAAAAGGTTAATTTAGTAACGGTTACGTCAGCTGATGGAACAAAATTCCGCACTAGTGCAAGAGAGAAAAGAACTTTATCAAAGCTTGATCGTAAAGCTGCTTAAAAGTATTTTTCATAAAAAGACTGTAATGAGATAATTTCGTTACAGTCTTTTTTATCTTGTTATAGATGGTGTGTTCTCTTCAATTTGTAATGGTAAAGCAAGTGAAGCATTACTAAAGCCCTCAAGGCTGATTGGTTTTTCTCGTAATTTAGCCATAAGATCCGAACGATGAACAAATTTTCTAACATCATCACGCATTTTACCAAACTCTTCAATAACTGAATTTTTCAATTCGTGTAAACGGTCACTTATAACACTAACAGTTGCTGATCTTTTAGCTTGCTTAACTATTTTTTTATTTTCCTTATCAAACTTTAGCAAAGACGCCTCCCTTTGAGCATTTTTTACTACTATCATTTTTGTACGTAGCTTATCTAATTTTGAAGAAAGATTTTGTTGTTTAATAGATGAAACAAAATTAAATAGTTTACTTTGATAATCCTTACTTTGTTCTTCAACTAGCCCCTCTTCAGCACTTGCCATCTTACTACTTGTATTAGCCAATTTCGTTTCTCGTCTTTGACCTTTTTTACCTAAGTTAAACTTTAAAGATTCTAAATGAGTAATTTGGTTAACCAAAGATTGAAGCTCAATAGCCTCTTTTAATGATAACTTTCCATTTTTATCTTTTTTCTCTTTTAAAGCATTTAAACGTATATTTAAATTTTCAATTTCATGATCAATACGAACCTGACTAACCTGTTGACCATAATTCATTCCTCTTTCATATTGGATATTATCTATTTTCTCATCCAAAGTAAGTGGTTTCTGCTCGATATCTTCTTCTACAGTACCAGATTCATAATTAGTGTTTGAAAATTCAACTGTTGGATGAAATACTGGTTGAGGAGTTGGAATTAATTCAGAATTATTCCCCTTTTCTTCCTCCATGGACTGTTGCTCAGCCTGTGTATTCAACTCCTCATCCAATTTTTCTTCACGCAATTGTTCGATAGTATCGTCAATCATTCGTATCTCGTGTTCTTCAAGTCCATCAATATTGCGTAAATCTTCCAACTCATTAATAGTTACTGCCTTAGATTTAACAGCATAGTATAAAGATTCATGAAACTTATCATTAGTCATCGCAATATAATCTTGTAATTCACTTGTTCTCTCTTCAAACCTAGTCATGTAACGTTCCAATGCCTGCTCAATATCATTACCATCCGTAATAGTATCAATACTACGTGACATAGCATTAATCAAACTTATATTACCATCTATACTTATGAGTAAGTCGTTGGCCAAATTATTTCCTATCAAACTGGTTATTTTAGTAACCTTATCCTGCATTTCAGTTAATTGTGCTTTTTTCTCATCAATTAACTTTCTTGCAGCTTCTTTTTTACTGTCTTGTTCTAAATTATCGCGTAATATATTTGTATAATCAGAAACAAAATGATCATCATAAGCTGAATAAAAATCAACAAAATTACTTAAATCATTCATATTATCTCCTCATTAAACAGTCTGGTTACTATCAAGTGTCTCTTGTAACATTTGTTCCACAGCCACCTTTTCTTCTTCTGTTACAGTTTCCAGTGTAAAACTATCTTCTGTCTCAACTAACAAAGAAATAAATATCTGTTCCATTCCATCTAAATTATAACAAACATACTGTCTATGATTGTCAGTATCTTCAATAATATCAATGACATTAATAGTCATTTCTTTTCCGTCAGCATTCTTTACAAATAATTTGTTATCCAAACAGACCACCTCCTATTATCAATTTATAACATTAAAAATTAGTTGTCAATAAATCAACAATAAATTTACATTTATTGACGCAAAAAAAGATGCTTTACACATCCTTCTTGATCTCAGTTTGGTGACGCCTTATATCTTGTTTTTTATTTTGACACCACATTTTTTGTATCTCACCTAGCAATATTCTCTAATATGTAAATGTAGGCATATAACGCCTCTATATAATCATCTTCAGTGTACAAAGAACTTAAATCATCAACTTCTTTATTATATATTTTGCCAATTGTGAAAATCATATTTATTAATTCTTTATCTTTATTAATTAAAACTATTTTTTAGTCTCCAAAGATAAATTTTTAAATTGTTCCATCAATACATTAAAATTATCATCTTGTATCTTCCTACCTTTTGATCCGAATTTATTTTACCCACAATTCTATAAAGTATCTTCTTAAGTCATGTTTTTTATCATATTGTTATTTGGCTTTTTTGAATGTTTCGCTTTCTTCATCTAGGCTTTGAATTTGCTCTTCAACAGGAAATTTTTTATACTCTTGTTCTAATGAAATAATTAGTTTTGGGGAATTACGATCTCCTTTTTTAATTGCGTTTAAAAACAATTCTCTTCCCTTATTAGTATGTGGCAATATTGCACCTTCAAAAGAAGTTAAGCTGTCCAAATATAACGTGCCTTTAATATATTCTGGGAATCGTAAGTCCTCAGCGCTCTTTAAACCTCTTAAATATAATCTATCAACATTTTCCGGTAACTTTAAGCCTTTAGCACTCTCTAAACCGTCTAAATATAAAGAGTCAATATTTTCCGGCAACACTAAGCCTTCAGCACTCTTTAAACTGCATAAACCTAACTCTCTAATATTTTCCGGCAACACTAAGCCTTCAGCACTCTTTAAACCGTTTAAACCTAACTCTCTAATATTTTCCGGTAACACTAAGCCTTCAGCACTCTCTAAACCGTTTAACTCTAAATCTCTAATATTTTCCGGTAACTTTAAGCCTCTAGCGCTATATAAACCGTTTAACTCTAACTCTCTAATATTTTCCGGTAACACTAAGCCTCTAGCGCTATATAAACCGTTTAACTCTAACTTTCTAATATTTTCCGGTAACACTAAGCCTCTAGCACTCTCTAAACCACTCAAATTTAAAGCTCCAATATTTCCCGAAACCACTAAGCCTTCAGCACTCTCTAAACCACTCAAATTTAAAAATCCAATATTTCCCGAAACCACTAAGCCTTCAGCGCTCTTTAAACGTTTTAAATTTAAATATTCAATATTTTTCGGCAACTCTAAGCCTCTAGCGCTCTTTAAACCCCATAAAAATAACTCTTTAACATTTTCCGGGAACTTTAAGCCTTCGGCGTTACATAAATCACCTAAATCTAAACTACCTCCTATATATTTCGGTAACTCTACGTTTACATTTCCTATTGCTAAATGCCTCAAAAATAGGCCGTCTCTTATATATTCTGGAAATCGTAAGCCTGAAGCTCTCTCTAAACCGTTTAAATTTAAACTGCCTATTATATATTTTGGTAACTGTAAGCCTGTATCATAAGTAATATAATGTAAATCTAAGTCTCCATAGTGATATATAATTCCTCCACTTAATGCTTCCTCTTTAGTAGTAGAAACTTGGTTTTCATCACAATTAAAAATAGTAGATATATCTTTTCTCATGTTTCTCGTTTTTAATATTTCTTTTATTCGTGGATCATCTTGATATCCAAAGCCAATAATTTTTCGATCCATTTCATATAAAAATCTTAACTCTTCTGCCGTTAATTCTTCTTTCTTTTGCCATTTTTCATAAATAAATGTCAGCATTTGCATATCTTCTACCTTTTGTTTATATTCTTCTCGATCAGGAAACTCGGCTTCTTGTAATTTTTCTTCTACGATTTG
>CANQMF010000066.1 GCA_947624915.1 uncultured Bacilli bacterium | reverse complement strand
GTATCATCCAAAGCATCTATTACTGTACTTGTTAACATATAAGTATTATTTTCCGTATAATTAACTTTGGTACCTGTATTAGATCTTTTATCTGGTTGGCCCGTATTCATTGGATAAACATCACCATAAGAATATCCAACATAAGCCATAGCGTCACTACTACTATTAAATGCCTTTTCAGCTATTTGCGTATCGGCCCCTGTATTATCACATACAACACTTCCATTTTTCTGATTTGGCTTACCATTATATATAAGTTTTACCCCGCCAGTTTCAGTTGTTCTTATTATCTTCCAACACAAATTAGCAAACAATACATTATTATCATCTACATCACCGCGATAATAATATATTGGATATGGATCATCCATTGTTTCAGCCATCACGTATATACCTTTACCATTTTCTTCTGATGCGCCTTTTGTAAAATCAATACCGTCAGAACTAGATACATACGTACTTTCCTGATTATCTGGATAAACATTTTCTACAATTTTTTCATATAAATTAGCTGGGCCAGCCCAATACACATCTTTTGCATCTGCCTGTACCGTTTCAATCGTTATTGTTAAAACATAGGTCGCATCGTCATATCCTTCTCCTGTACTGGAACAAGTTGTTCCCTTTTCTGTTTCGATACATAAGGTAGATGATGCAACCAAAGAATTAAATGTAACTGACTCTAATAAATTAGTGGTAATATCTTCTGGCAATAAAACATCATCATAATACCACCAACCATCTTTATAACTCCAATGGTCTGCATAATCAGATGCAAAATTTAACATAGCTGCATTAACTTCCTCATCACCAACATCAATCTGTAATGGTAATGTCTGCCCATTTGAATCCATCCATTTCTCTTCGAACTTAATTCTAACAGCTACGGGTACCTCACCATTATTTTCTACATTTACCGTTTTATCTGTGGTAGTTCCGGGAACCCAATCATTAGGACTAACAAAATTCTCCACAACTTTAGTACCATATGGTTTAGAGGCAAAAACATTATCCAAAGTTGTTGTTTTCGAGAAATAGGCTATTGTTACACCAAATACTCCAATCATTATTATAACTAAACATAACATAAATAATGGTTTCTTTTTCATATTTCCTCCTGCTTTAACTGCAACCTCGAAAAGGTCCTATTCAACTACATTGCAATACTAAAAACATTATACTCTACTTTCATACTCTACTAGTATAAGTATATCAAAATATTTTGTTATTGTAAACTTTATTTTTAATATAAAAAAGCATTAACTTTTGCCTGTTAACACTTTTAAATTTTTTATTTTTCTAATTTTTTTTACTTTCCTTAATTTTTCCAATACTTACGCTAATATCATCTTTATAGAACTTATAAAGAGATACGATAAAGATGGCAAGTGGGAAAGATATTAAAACACCCATAATACCAAAAATGATACCACCAGCAAACAATGCAAAGATAGTAACTAAAGGATGCATAGAATTAGTCTTTCCATATACATGAGGATTAATGACATAGCTATCTAAACTAGATAGTAAGAAAAAGGCTATTAAAGTACGAATAAACAAAGCAGGGCTTACAATAAACGCCGTAATAGCCGCTACAATATTATTGGCAATGCCACCAAAATACGGTACAAAATTAGCAATGCCTGCCATAAAGGCTAGCATAATTGCATTAGGATGGCCTATCAAAGAATAAACAATACCATATTCAAATATTGAAATGATAACAACTTGAACAAGTCCTCCTAAATAGTTACGCATTTCCTCATCCAATACTCTAACAAAACGATAAGTTTTTTCTTTTCGTTTCTTAAAGAATTTCTTCACACTTGCACGAATCTTATCCATATCAATTAAAAAATAAATGAAAGCTGACAAACCAATTAAAAAATTACCCAAGAAATTAATCGATGACGATACTAAATTTATAGCGCCGTCAGATACATATTTTGTTAAACCATTCATGATATCTTGAAAAGATTCATTGAGTGTTTGTTGTAATCCAGTAATATTAATACTAAAGTCATGAGTTGTAAGTTCAGTAATAAAAGCATCAATACTATCAAATAAGGCCGATATTTGACTAACACAAGTTTTACTAACAATATACCCAGCAACTCCAAAAACGATAAAGAGAAAGGCAACAACAATAAAAATAGCTAGCCCCTTAGGAACACCCTTATTTCGTAATTTTAATACTAAAGGATAAACAGCATATGCAACTGCAAAGCCAATCAAAAACGGCATACATATAATAGTAATTTTACCAACCATCCCCATCCATAAATGTCCTGTATGGTACATCAAATATACAATTAGCGCTAAAAGAGCTATATTTATTAACTTAAAATCAATTTTATCCTTTTTGATCATTTTTTCCCTCACTTTCAAGCCAAATAGTAACTGGACCATCATTTTGAATATTAACGATCATCGATGATCCAAAAGTGCCTGTTTCTACTTTAATATTATATGTTCTTAAAACATCATTAAATACATTATAGAGATCAGCTGCCATCTTTCTATTCATAGCCTTAGTATAACTAGGTCGA
>CANQMF010000065.1 GCA_947624915.1 uncultured Bacilli bacterium | reverse complement strand
GTAAGGATACCAACTTTAGCAGCAGGAACAAGTATTAAATTATATGCAAGTTATACAGTTAAGGAAGAAGATGTAGGAACAATAATAAATGAAGTTGAGATATCAGGAGCTTTAGCTGAAGGAAACTTTGTATTGAACCCAGATAAAGAATATAAAGCAACAGATAGTTTTAAGACTGTATCTAGAATAACCGTATGTAAAGAAGTAGATGGAGAAAGCAATGATGATCTTTTTCAATTTCATATAACAGGGACAGGATATGATACATGGTTAGTACTAGACCGTGATGAATGTAAAAGTATCCGAGTATTAGCTAATGATTATACAATTGAAGAAGTAGTACCCCAAGAGTATAGTATTAAAGAAGTGAGTGGAAGCTTAATTACTAATAAAGGTGTATTACATGTGACAGCAGGTGATGATTATAAAGTCACTTTTACAAATAAATATAGTCAGGTTGGATGTTTTCATAATTTTGGACGTAAAAAGAATAAGTTGAACGCTAAGGCAACATATAATATATTAGAAGAAACTGATAAAATGAATAATCAAGCAAGTAATGATGTTGCTAGTGCAACTGGTTTAAACTTTAAACAAATTACAAATGATAAAGAATTTTATGTGATGAATCCTCTATTGGTACCAAATTCGCACTTTACTAATTTAGGTAAGATAAAATTTATGTAGTAGGATAATTATATAATTACTAAGGTTTAAGTAAGGTATTGAAGAAAATCAGTACTTATTCGTGTATTAATAATGATTATTCAAGTCCTAGATTATATGTTAACGAAATGTAAATATAAATTAATAATCTTGACTTTTAAGAAAAGAAGTTAATAATAATTTCTTTTTTTTGTAGTTTTTGATATAATTATTAATAGGTGTAGATATGAGAAGTATATATGGAACAACAATTAAGGAATTAGAGCAATATTTTGTTGATAAAGGTGAAGGCAAGTTTAAGGCTACACAAGTTTTTGAGTGGATATATAAAAAACGCGTTAATTCTTTTGATGAGATGAAGAATGTTAGTCGTAAGACGATTGATGATTTAACTAATGACTTTACAATAGATAAACTTGATATTGTTGATAAAAAGACTGATATTGATGTATCAAAGTATTTATTTAAACTAAGTGATGGTAATAGGGTTGAAGCTGTTTTGATGAATCATGACTATGGTAATAGTTTATGTGTTTCAACACAGGTAGGTTGTAATATGGGATGCCACTTTTGTGAAAGTGGCAGACTTAAAAAAGTTCGTAATTTGGACGCAAGTGAAATGGTAAGACAGATATTAGCTGTTGAAAATGACTTAAATATTCGAGTTTCACATATTGTGTTAATGGGAATTGGAGAACCATTTGATAATTATGATAACGTTATTTCATTTATTGATATTATAAATACACCTAAGGGAATTGATATAGGTAGTCGTCATATTACAGTATCTACCTGTGGATTGGTACCAAAAATAGAACGATTTACTAATTATGAAAAACAAGTTAATTTAGCTATTTCTCTTCATGCTCCTAATGACATGATAAGAAATAGTATTATGGAAATAAATAAGGCTTATCCTTTGACTAAATTAATACCGGCGGTTAAGAAGTACGTAGATAGAACAAATAGAAGAGTTACGTTTGAATATATTATGCTTAAAGGTGTTAATGATTCTTTAGAGAATGCATTAGAATTAAGTAGGTTGCTTTATGGAATTAATTGCTATGTTAACTTGATACCATATAATGAAACAAGTCACATAGATTATAAAAAGAGTAGTAAAGAACAAATAATGAAGTTTTATGATGTACTGAAAAAGAATGGTGTAAATGTAACTATTCGCCGTGAATTTGGAAGTAAGGTTAAAGCAGCTTGTGGACAACTGAGATCAAATTATGAGGAGGAAAAAAATGAAGTATAACTATTTAACCGATCCTGGTAAGATAAGAGAACGAAATGAGGATAGTGTTATTATTGTAGAAAACCCTGCTCATGAAATATTAATGTGTGTTGCTGATGGAATGGGTGGACATAAAGCTGGGGAAGTAGCGTCTAGTATTGCTGTTACTCATATAAGTAAAAGATTTAAAGAAATTAGTAGTGTTGGTAACAAAGAGGATGCTATTAACTGGATTCAAAGTACTGTTAGTGAAGCTAACGCATTAATATTTAAATATGTTGCTGAACATCCCGAAAGTAGTGGGATGGGGACTACTGTTGTATTAGCGGTTTTAACTCCTACCTTTTTGTTGTTTGGTAATGTAGGGGATTCATCAGGGTATGTAGTGAAAAATAATAAAGTACATAAGATAACTACTGATCATACGTTGGTTAATTTGTTAGTCAAAAATGGTGATTTAACATTAGAAAAAGCGAAAGATCACCCTCGTAAAAATGTTTTAATGCGCGCCTTGGGTGCTAATACCAATGTAGAAATAGATATATTTAATGTTGAGTTAAATATTCAAGCTATTATGCTATGTAGTGATGGTCTTACTAACATGCTTACTGATGAACAAATTATTAAGGTATTAAATAATGAGTCTTCAATCGATGATAAATTAAATAAATTGATATTTAAGGCTAATAATCGTGGGGGTAATGACAATATTTCAATAGCTTTGTTAT
>CANQMF010000064.1 GCA_947624915.1 uncultured Bacilli bacterium | reverse complement strand
TAACATGGCAGAATTTTATAGAAAAAAGAAAAAAATATGTCAAATGTGTGCTGGTAGAGATGTAGATTATAAAAACATTGAAGTAATAAAAAAATATGTTAGCGCTGATAAAGGTAAAATTTTACCAAGAAGAATTACAGGAGCATGTGCTAAACATCAAAGACATATTGCAACGCAAGTTAAATATGCTCGTTTTATGGCATTGATACCATTTGTTAAATAAAAAAATGTAGTCTTTGAACTGCATTTTTTATTTGTGTATTTTAGTCATCAAATAATGTCATTTGAATTTCTTTTGCTTTGTTTGGTATTAATATTTTCCTTTTTTCTTCGTTAGATTTTAAATCAGATTTTCTTTGTTCGTTGATAATATTATCAATAGTCATTAGAAGGAATCGATAAGAGAAGTAATTAATGCAACGTTGTCCATTTTTATCCCTTTTAAATTCTAAATAACGATTATCATTTAATCCATCAATAAATCCAGTTACATAATATTTTTCTCTTAAGAAAAATTCTTCAATATTATTTTTTACGCATATTATTGCAGTGTTACTATAATTAAATTCTTTGGTACTATTTTTAGAAAAATTATAAATGCTAGACAGTAGACCATAGATCTCTTGAAAGTTGTTTCTTTCCTTTTCTAATGCTTGTAATATTTGTCTATAACGAGTGATGTTTGAAATTGAAGTGTTTTGATTCATTGCTCTAATAATATTATCAATTTTATTCGTTAATATGTTGAAATTAGTGGTACTATATACTCCGTTGCTAGTATATATTTTATATAATTGTTCAATAAAGCTAAAATCATTGATTTTTGATTGTAATAAGTTAATAATAAATTGGTCATTT
This sequence comes from uncultured Bacilli bacterium, assembly GCA_947624915.1. The sequence continues at coordinate 1,871 of CANQMF010000064.1, read as the reverse complement.
TGAAAAAGTTGACTTTGCCTTTTATACATAATGCCATATGGCAAACTATCGATGTCATAAATAGGTCTTGACACACTCTTTTTTTTACCGTTAACTAATTCTGTAACTTTATTTTGTTTAGCTGGATATATATCTAAATTAAGGTTTTCGTAAGTTTGCATACCTAATATGTTGTTGCATCTTAAAACACTTATTAATTCTTGCACATTAGTAAAATGTTTAGTAAAAAAATCAATTTCTTCTAATTTGTATTTTCTTTTTTTTAAGTTTTCAAACGTTTTAACTTGGGCCCAATCAATCTCCATTATTTTTTCTTTGTTGGTAGCAACTAGTACATAGCTTCTATATCTAGATTTCATTTATTCTTTTTCCACTAAAAAACTAAGTAATGATTCAACAGGTTTATTTTTATAAACAATATCATTAATTAAATCAATAATTGGCATATGTACTTTTTTATTTTTAATTAGTTGGTAGATTGATTTTAACGTATAGAGACCCTCAATTGTAGTTGTTTCAATGTAACTATTAATTTCTTTTTTTGATTTGTTGGCACCAATTAATTTCCCAAAAGTAAAGTTTCGGCTCTTTGTACTGGTACAAGTTAGCAGTAAGTCGCCAAAGCCAGCAAAAGTAAGAATTGTATCTTTTTCTCCTCCTAATGCATAAATTAATTCTTTAATATCATTTAGAGATTCGGTAATTAATAGGGCTTGTGTAGATACAGGTAGTCCCATTCCCTCTAAGATCCCCGCTGCAATAGCGATGACATTTTTTATGCTCCCACATATTTCAATACCTAAAATATCTCGTGTCTCACGTATTTTTACGTGTTTATTTTGAAAAGCATTTTTAATAGTGTTAATTGTTTCTTGGTTTTTACTTGCTAGTGATAACCCAATTGGTACTTTTTTCGCAACGTCTATTGCAAATGTAGGCCCTGAAATAACGCCAATTTTGTCACTATTGATGTGTTTTTTTAATACGTCGTATACGAATAAACACGTGGTTTGTTCAATTCCTTTAGACGCAATGCATATATGTTGGTTTGTATCAACTTTATTCATTAATATTTTTGAAACATCGTCAACAAAACCAGCTGGAACAGCAATAATAATTAATTCAGCATCTTTTACACACTTTGAAATATTTGTGGAAATCACTATTTCGGGATCAATAATAATATTTTTTAAATTGGGGCTAACTCTGGTTTGATTTAGGTAATTTGCTTCTTCCTCGAATTTTGTCCACATTTCAACCTGATGGCCATTTTCATTCATTATTAAAGCAAGAGAAATTCCAAACGCACCAGTACCTAGTATACATACTTTCATAAACTCACCAATACAATTATATCATAAATTAAAGAATTACCACAACCTAGCAGTGACAAAGGTTAGATTAAAACTTATTTATTTCATTGTTCATAATGTTGATAGATCTTTTGACCGTATCAATATTAAAATCATTAACAATGCCTTGTGTATTGCCTGTACTTTGATTATTTTGATTAGGTTGAGCATTTTGATTATTGTTAATTACTTGTTGCTGCGCAGCGTTGGTACATAATACTTGTCCAATGAGTAAAAACCAGTTACCAATTGTGTTTTGTTCGGCAGGACCTAGATCACTAATTAACACATAACCAATAGCTATGGCACTAAGTGTAAAGGTAGGCGCATTTATATTTGTTAACATGTGTTTCATAATAAAATATATGATTAATAGTTTTTAAAATGTAGTCAAATAATTATATTTTATTTTTTTTCTTATAATAACTTGTCTGTAAATAAAAATCGTGAAATGAAAAAGTAAATTCCAGTTTCAGAAAGTGAAAAAAGAATGTAAAAGAAACATCCAAAATAAGGGCG
>CANQMF010000063.1 GCA_947624915.1 uncultured Bacilli bacterium | reverse complement strand
CCTTACAAATATATTATACAAAATTTTTATGAATAATAAAAGACTGTTTTCAAATTTTCATTTGTCAACAGTCTGAAGCTATTAAAAATCATAATAGCTTTTCAATTATTTATCATCTATTGAACAATGACAATGCTAATATCACTTAGTCCGTTAGCTGTAGTAGCTGTAATTGTCGTACTGCCAGATTTAAGCGCTACGATATTTCCTGTCCCGTCCACACTAGCCACTAAGGGGTTGCTACTTGTCCAAACAACCTTCTTATCAGTGGCATACTTTGGAAAGATACTAGCGCTAAGTTGTTGTTCTTGTCCTACTTGTAAATTTAAATTATGATAATTAAGCGCAATAGACTGAGCTAATACAGGAGGGGCATTTTTTACCACATTAATAGTAAGCTGATCAATAGTGCGATTAGCTAATTTATCGATAGCATATACCCAAAATGAGTATTGACCTATTTTACTCGTATCAATATTTCTTGGAGTAATAACAACATCTTCACGTAGACCAGAACCATAGTCACGAGCAGTAACAAATTGCGTTAAATCTACTTTACTATTTTGTTTCACTTGAACATTATTGTCAATTAAAATAACTGGGCCTTCACGATCTATATTTTCAACACTATAATTTATTTTTAATTCTTTATTATTAATGTCTCTGACAATAATATCAAGTTTCTGATTATGATCTAATTTAATCATTCGATTCCTCGTCCATGTTTGTCCACCGTCAAATGAGAATTCTTTTAAATAACTATTGGAAATCGTGTGATTAACGGTTAAAGTAAGATCATCAGTAGTCCATTTATCATCACTTAATTTAATATAAACATTATCAAAATTAATTACAGCCTTTCGACGCTCCATATCAATTATAAATAAATATATGCCCACCCCAATTAATAAGATAAAAAGAATAAAGCAATAAAACGTCCTCTTTGTTATTCTCTTCAGCATCATATCACCCTATTTTACTCTATAATAATCTTAACATACGCCCTTTTTAAAGTCAATTAATCAAATCATCTACCAATTTATTTCTTTAACATTATTTTTCTTTAGTATGTCATTAATTTTACTAAAAGGCCTACTCCCAAAAAAGCCACGATAAGCAGATAAAGGAGATGGATGTGGCGACTCAATTATATAATGTCTTTTATTTGTAATTAATCCCTTTTTACTGCGAGCAAAACTACCCCATAATAAGAAAATAACAGGTTCTTTCCGATCATTTAAATATTTAATTATATTATCAGTAAAAATTTCCCAACCTTTATCCTTATGTGATAGGGGGCGATCTTTGACAACTGTCATAATTGAATTAAGAAGTAAAACACCTTGCTTAGCCCAATCAGTAAGATCACTTTTATTTCTCTTAATTCCTAAATCATCTTCCAATTCTTTAAAAATATTTTGCAATGATGGTGGCATAGCAACACCTTCTTTAACTGAAAATGATAATCCATGGGCTTCTCCAAGACCGTGGTAAGGATCTTGACCAAGAATAACAACTTTTACTTCATCATAATCAGTAAAACGTAATGCATCAAAAATATTTTGATAAGGAGGAAAACATCTCTTAGTACGGTATTCTTCTTTTACAAAAGCCCCTAACCTTCGAAAATATTCTTGTTGAAATTCATTTTTTAAAACCTCATCCCATTTTTTATTTATCATAAATCCCTCCACTTAAAGCATTCGCTATATCAATAAATATTTCAAGAGATAATGCCTCCGCTCGAACATTTAAATCTAAACGATGCATTCTGAGTATCTTTTCTATTTTATCTAAATCATAATTTTTTAAATTATTACGTAAAGTCTTTCTTTTTTGGGTAAAACTATCATGAATAAGCCTAAAAAAAACTGTTTCACTAAGAACTTTCTTAGGTGGTTCTTTTCTATCAAGCTCGATGACAATACTATCCACATTTGGTTTAGGAATAAACACATTGCGACTAATATCAAGTAACTTATGAACATCAAAATAATAACTTAAATAAACTGATAAAGAGTTATAATCTTTTGTACCCGGTATAGCTTTAAAACGATCTCCAACTTCTTTTTGAACCATAACAACTATCCTATCAATTGGTATTTTGTCTTCAATAATTTTAATAATGATAGGGGTTGTTATATAGTATGGTAAATTGGCGACCATATATAAACTTTTATAACTATATTTTTTTAGGTCATCATTGACGTTTGCTTTTAAAAAATCAATATATTTAATATCAACATTATTTATATTTTTTAAATTAGTTTCTAAAACATCCTTTAAAGTGGTATCTATCTCATAACATAGTACCTGTTTTGCATTAAAAGCAAGTTTATAAGTAAGAGAACCAGCCCCCGGGCCTATTTCAATAACAAGAGTATCCTTATCTATTTGAGCCTTTCTGATAATACTGTCAATAATATTTTCATCAATAATAAAATTCTGACCAAAATGTTTCTTTAAATGAAAATTATTATTATCTAAATATTCTTGCATTTTACGAGGCGAATATTCCATAAAACCACCATAATAATTATAACAAAAAAAATACTTGTATAAAAGAGCTTAAAATCTTTTTATATGCAAGCATAATCTTTTTGGTCACTATGCAAATATTTTATATATAAAATAACAACATAAAAAAGACAGAGCTACCATCCCCATCTTTTTACAACAAATTTAGCATTTTTAGTATTAGCTAATTTAGCCTCAGCTTTATTAGGCTTAGAATAAGCCAGATCCATCCATATATATCCTTGTTTATATGCACTACGCATTGAGCCCCCAGTATCTAACACAATAGCATTAAATACGGGCATCTTACCAGTATCAATTGATATAATAGTTCCACAAGGAAAAGCACTTAAGGCAGCCGCTACAATTCGAACAGTGCCATATTCACTAGCTACATAATACTGGC
>CANQMF010000062.1 GCA_947624915.1 uncultured Bacilli bacterium | reverse complement strand
TTAACTTATTATACTCTAATCAGACTTATTTCCACTTTTTTATTAAAAACGGACTTCCAAATGAAAATTAACATTGATGTAAGTAATTGAAAAATGGTAATGACATCTTAAATATTATTTGGTATAATTTTTATAGTATATGTTAGCATGAGAGTAGATTGAGAACACTTTAAGAAGGGAAGTTGATTTAAGTGAAGAAAAAGCCATTAATTGCATTAGTTATATTGGTCATGATAGGGATTATAGGTGGAACCATTGCTTTTTTTACAAGCACTATTTCATTTGATAATATATTTGGTACTAAACCATATAATGTTTTAGTTACTGAGGAATTTACTAGTCCTGATAATTGGAAACCAGGTACTACAACACCAAAAAAGGTAAATATACAAAATAAAGCATCTATTGAGGTAGCTGTTAGAGTAAAATTTGAAGGTTCTTGGGTTGATATAGATGGTAAACAGATAAATGGTAATATAGGAAATGGTGAGGAGGCTGCTATTTTAAATTTTGCCAAAGATTATGCGAACTATTGGGATTTTAATGTCGCCAATTTAGAAAGTGGTTGGTATTATTATAAAATTAGTTTAAAAGCTGGTGAGTCAACGCATGATTTATTACAATCAGTAACGTTTAATGAGAAAGCTTCCAATGATTATGATTGTACTAAGCCAAACGAAGTCAATGGAACAACTAAAGTTACTTGTACAAGTAATAAAAAAGGCTTTGATGGTGCTAAATACACTTTAAAAGTTACGGTTGAAACAATTCAGGCTGATCAAAAAGAAGAAGTTTGGGGGCAATAATAAGCTAATTTAATATTACTAGTATATTTGAAAAATAAAGGGACAGAAATGAAATAATGATGTTTCATTCCTGCCTCTTTAATTTGAAGTAATAAAATAATTAATTGATATATTGTTTATGTTTTATTACAATAATAACTGAACAAAATAAATACTAGGTGTTTTATGATAATTTATATAGTTAAAAAGTGAGGAGTAAAGATTATGAAAAGAAGACCGTTAATAATGATAGCAGTGATATTAGTTGTTGTAAGTGTACTAGGTGGCACAATAGCTTATTTTACAACAACGTCAACGTTTAATAATCAATTTGCAAGTAAACCATATAGTACTAAAGTAACGGAGCATTTTGTAAGTCCGGATAATTGGACTCCTGGGACGACAACTGATAAGACTGTTAATGTTGAAAATACAGGGGAAGTACCAGTAGCTGTTAGGGTTAAGTTTGAAGAAAAATGGACTGACTCTAATGGTAGTGACTTACCTATAACTTTAAATAATGAGGAAGATGGGGAAAAAGTAGCTATCTTAAATTTTGCAGATGCTTATGAAAATGAGTGGACGTTAAGAGATGATTGGTATTATTATAATAGTAATTTAAATGCTGGTGATATAACGACAGATTTATTAAAGTCAGTGACATTTAATCCCAAAGTGTTAGCCTCAGCTAATTGTGTTACCACTAATAATGCAGTTATTTGTGATAGTACGGGAGAGGGATATGATAATGCCACTTATGTGTTAACTATTACAATAGAAACAGTTCAAGCAGATTTTAAAAAAGAATATTGGAATTTGTATGATGTTTTATATGATAGTATAAAAGAACAGGCAAGCCCTGATAATATAAGAAGTGATAAAGTAAAATCTGACACAGGAATTAATTTTAAAAACGATGCTTCAGCAACTAATGGTCAGGGTGTATATATGGTAGCTAGTACAGAAAGTACTAAGTATCCTATATATTATTATCGGGGAGATGTAACAAATAATAATGTGTTATTTGCTGACTTTTGTTGGCAAATTGTAAGGACGACTGAAACGGGTGGAATTAAGTTAATTTATAATGGATTGCCTGTAGATCAGGATGAAAAAAAAGTTTGTACTAATACAAATTCTAGTGATATTTCAACAAGTAGTGTGAAGTTTAGTGAACTTAGTGGTTCTTTGGCCTATATAGGTTATATGTATGGCGATGAAATTTATAAATCGCTTTCGGAAGAACCAGCTGCTAGTGTATTATTCGGTAAAAGTGCTACCTATGATGAATCAACTAAAAATTATAGTTTAACGGAAACATCAAAAACATTGGATGTGAATCATCATTATACTTGTAATAATTCTGAGGGTTCCTGTGAAGAGTTGAGATATTATACTTCTGAGAAATCATATATTGCTTTAAGTAATGGTGTTTTAATTGAAGAAGCTGTTGAAAAGAGGTTTGCGAATACAAATAATTCTAATCTAAAAGAATATATTGAAAATGATTGGTATGCAAATAATATGACTAGATATACTAAGTATTTGGAAGATACCGTATGGTGTAATGATCGTAGTTTTGAAGAGGGTGATAATAGCTTGGATCCTAATGGTGGTTCTTTAAGTGGTATTAGTTATGCAGCATATAAGCATATGACAAGTGGTAATCCTACCCTATCATGTAGTGAAAGAGACTCTTTAACAGTAAGTAATCAAACATTAAAATATCCTGTTGGTTTAATAAACATTGATGAATTTACATATGCAGGGGCTATGTCTGATAGTAATTATTTGGTTAAAAATTCTTACTTTTGGACAATGACACCTTATACTGGAACTATTTCGTTTCCAGCTTGTTCCAACATATTGATGTTGGCGGTTGCTGCTGCTTCATCTTCTAATCCTGTTAGACCAGTGGTATCATTAAAAGTTGGTTCAGCTTATTACAGCGGTACTGGTGAACCGGAAGATCCATATGTTATAGTTATGAATTAAAAGGCTCTATTTTAGAGCTTTTTTTGTGTATATATCATTATTTACAATATTTTAATAATTTGATATAATTTACTTTGTAGAGTAAGAAAGTAATTTATGGATATAATATTTTATGGAGGATTTATGAAACTAAAAAAGAGATGGTGGCTTATATTAGTGTTAGTAGTTATCTTAGGTG
>CANQMF010000061.1 GCA_947624915.1 uncultured Bacilli bacterium | reverse complement strand
GCATATAAAGGCTTACCAGCTGCTAAAGCACTAGCCTTTAAAGCAGCCATACTAATTCCTAAAATGGCGTTAGCGCCTAGATTACTCTTAGTTTCAGTTCCATCTAACTCGATCATCCTATAATCTAAAGCTTTTTGATCAGCTGCATCCATACCAATAACGGCATTTCTCAAAACAGTATTAACATTGTTAACAGCCTTTAAAACGCCCTTACCCCCATAACGTTCGCCACCGTCACGCATCTCTAACGCTTCTCTTTCACCAGTAGAAGCACCTGAAGGAACAGCAGCACGCCCTATTATACCATTTTCTAAAATAATATCAACCTCGACAGTTGGATTTCCCCTTGAGTCAAGGATCTCTCTACCTTTAACATCTTTTATTTTCATCTAATCACCTTTCCTAATTAATTATTGCAGTTATATTATAACAATTTTTTCTTATTCTGACTACACTTTAATACAACATAAATTAAAACATAGCCCTGAGCTATGCCTGATCTATTTTTTCTGTATCGCCATCTTTAACACTATCAAAAAAATTTTTAATCTTGCTATAACAATCTGGCTTCTTATCCAAAATAATATTTAAATCCTGTTGTAATTCTTTACGTCGTTTATCCTTATCATAATTAATACGAGCTAGCTTAAGATATAAATCATAAACTTCATCATTATTGGAAACAAATAACGCTTGTTCTTGAACCACTCCATAACTAAGCCCTAAATGTAGTAACTTATCTAAAACCTTCATATAAGGCGAACTTCCAAATGATATACAATCATTATTCCATTTATAATCAAATATATGCCATAATATAATCGCATCATCATATGTCTTATAAAATGTCCCCTCTTTAACAAGAATAATACTTTTAGGATTTCTCTCTTTATAATAATTATACTTTTCTCTTGTCTTCATCTTAAAATTCCTTTCAACCTTCTTTATTTTCTTTAAATATCCATAATAACTACTATATGTCTTATAATACTTCAGTAAATCATTCTTCTTTAAAGAAAATAATCTCTTATTAATTTTTTTATATGTTGTTTTACGATAATTAATATTGAGTTTTTTACCAATTATACAATATCGATACCCTAAAAAGGTGATTCCTTTACTTAATCTACTAATATTGCTTTTAGGGTTACACTGTAACTTTAACTTTTCTAACTCTACAACAATATCTTTCCAAACTGTTTTTAACTTATTAACATCTGTATCTAGAATAACAAAATCATCCATATATCTAACATAATATTTACACTTTAAATCTTCTTTTATATGATGATCCAAATCATTAAGAAAAAAGATCGCTAAGAACTGACTAGTCATAGCTCCAATGCTAAGTCCAGTTTGATATTTATAATGTGGAATATTCGTATGATATTTACTATTATAATAATCAATTACTTCATTAATATAAGGTTTATTAGTTTCATCAATAATAAGCTTAATCAAATTAATAACATCCGTATCAGCAAAATAATATTCTAATTTTCGAAGCAGTATTTCATGATCAATCGTATAAAAATATTTACTAACATCTACCTTTAAACAATAAATCTCTTGCCCATTGTATTTCATACGTAAAATATTTAAATATTTTTCTAATAAGGCTATAGCATAACTACTGCCTTTATTTTTTCTAGTTGCCACATTACAATCAACTAACTTTTGTTCTAAATATGGAAGCAAATAATAATTAGTAACATAATGATTGACAATCTTATCCGCAATACTTTGACTCATAACCAAGCGTGGTTTAGGTTCGAAAATAAGGAAAAGATTAAAACGACTTGGTTTGTATGTTCTTGTTTTCAATAATTTATATATAACACTAATATTGACATTAGCATTTAAAGCAAACCTATATACAGCCTTCCTATTTTTGCATGTTTTACGCACAATGTACCAAGTCTTACGAATATTTTCAACAGTTAATGTTTTATCGTAAAGATTGTCAATTTTTATTAGTTTCTTCATTCTTTTTCCAAGCAAAAATCATATTTTTGATTTCAGCTAGCTTTTCAATTGAAACTTCAACATGCTTGGTATTCACACAATTCATATCGCGCACTTTTGTACTCAAGAAATCAAGTAAAGCAATAGAAACCTGCAAATCAGTGATATTTTTAATCCTAATATTTCCTCTAGTATAGATGGCTTGATAAAGATTTCTAACTAAAGTAAAAATTTCATCCAAAAAATGAATTCTAATATCACGATGAATACTAGGAATATTTATAATAACATATTTTCTTACATAATTATCATAATCTAAAATTTTACGATATAAATTAAAACTATCCATATCCCCTCCATAGCAACTGGTTATATCAACTCCAAAGGAGCTGATATAACTTTTACTATTTTATTTTTTGGATTTCTCCATAGAATTACACTTGTTTCACAATCTATGAAAACAGCTAAATTTTACCATAGCACATAGTGTTATAAATTTAGCAATATGTTTTTTTATTGGAAAATGCCGGGCGCACGCCGTTCGAATTATTGACGTTGTTGTTGTTCAAGTTACCATTCGAGTTCACGTTGAAAGCGTTAGCATTGTTGTTGTTGAAATTATAAGGCGACAAAGAAGCGCACAAGTTATAATAGTGTAATCCTAAATTAAACTCTATGAGTTTAATCCAAAGTAATTTATTGGCATCGTGAAAGGGTTTTCACGATGCATATTTCAAGGAGCAGGTTTTACTGCACCTCTATAACATAAGGGTCTTCTGCAGTACCATCACCGCTACCATATAATGTGCCAGGTATTAGTGAAACGGCCGGGCGCACGCCGCGCGAACTATCGACGCGGTTGCCGCCCAAGCTACCAGTCGAGTTCACGACGAAAGCGATAGCATCGTCGTCGTTGAAATCAAAAGGCGACATGGTCCAGTAAATTGCTCCCGTATATAAGTAATAATCCTTATTAGTACTATTTGTACCACCTGCATATATTACCTCATCACTGGT
>CANQMF010000060.1 GCA_947624915.1 uncultured Bacilli bacterium | reverse complement strand
GTCCCAATGTGGCCGATCAACCTCTCAGTTCGGCTACGCATCGTCACCTTGGTAGGCCATTACCCCACCAACAAGTTAATACGCCATAAGCTCATCTCAAAGTGAAGCCGAAGCTCCTTTTAGCATTCCTACTTATGTAGAAAGAATCATCCGGTATTAGCGTTCGTTTCCAAACGTTATCCCAGTCTCTGAGGTAGATTACTTATGTATTACTCACCCGTCTGCCACTAGATGGAAAATCTTTATCCAACTAAATGCAAGCATAAAGTTCTCAAAAGGCCATCTCGTTCGACTTGCATGTCTTAGGCATGCCGCCAGCGTTCATCCTGAGCCAGGATCAAACTCTCCAAAAAAAATATTAATTTCTTTAAAATGTTTTAATCCTAACTAATAGTGAATTGACATTTTGCTCAGTTTTCAAAGATCATTCTTTTCCTTCTCAGGTAAAAGCAAACTCATTGTATCAAATTCATTTAATAAAGTCAAGCTTTTTTTGATTTTTTTTGAATTTGACATATTTGTTGATTTCTCGTTCAACGGACAATAATATAACAAATTTATCTTTTTTTGTCAACACTTTTTTTAATTTTGTACATTTTTCTTTTTTTTGCAATTTTTTTACCACTTCATATACAAAATAAAAGTAAATATGTCTCGCTGAAAAGCTCCCTTAATATAGCAAAACAAAAATTAAATGTCAATGCTTTTTGTATTATTTTCTAAAATTTCAATAAATTTGTTATTTCATTGACATTTAACTCTCGTCCTATATTGTATGCATTTAATATTTTAATATTCATAACTTAATTTGTTTTTACAAGTTAAACCTATGACTTATTTTCATGTTCTTTCCTTAGCTCTAAATATGTGTGCAAATAATTAACATTATTTTTTTCATTAAAGATTTTATCTCCAGACATATAATCATGTATCAATTCATTCATTGCACCATTTATAACCAAATCTAAATCGGCTGAATAGTGCATCTTCTTTTTATGATACTGATACTCAAGTTTATCTAGTACTTTGTAATCACCCTTTGGAAAAATTCGTAAATCCAAATCATAATCAATATACTTAATCGTTTGTTCTTCTATTATATAGGGGGTGGCAATATTACAATAATAATATATGCCGTCTTTCTTCATTTGTGCAATAACATTGTACCATTTGTTTTTAAAGAAATATATAATAGCAGGTTCTTTAGTTCGCCACGTCGTCCCCTCTGATTCCGTAACTAGGGTTTTACTATTGCCAAACACCATATAATCTTTTTTTATATCTAAAACAATAGCTTCATCCCAAGCTCGGTGTATTTTTCCGTCATGTTTATAACACTGTATCTGATAACGGTCACCTACACAAATTTGTTTCATAAAATCACCTGACTTTATTATACCATGACCTAACTTACGTCGCAATATTAACTAAACTAAGAATAAACATCAAAACAATTCCTAAATATAAGCATATAAAAATATAATCCAAGCTTCATGCTTGGATTAATTTAGTCTAAAAATAAAATTATTTCACTAACTGTTCAAAAGCAACTTTTATCGCTTCTTGTAACTGATTATCATTTTCATCAGTTGGATTATCAAAATACTTCTTATCTAATTTTACCTCAACATCAGGTACAATTCCCTCGGTATCATTAACCCAATTGCCATTCGGTGATAACCATCTTTTGGTAGTTATCTTATACTTATCACCATTACTTAAATCAACTAGATCTTGAACGGTACCCTTTCCATAGGTTTTGGTTCCAACGACTTTAGCATTAATATTTTCCCTAAGGCCTAAAATTAAAACTTCGGATGCAGAAGCAGTATTGGCATCAGAAAGAAACACAATTGGATAATCCTTAGTAATATCACCACTTGAATAATACTTGACCGCTTTTTCTTTATTTTTCTTCATCTGATAAATAACTTTTTCCTTATCCAAAAACAAACTAAGCATTTTACTAACTTCTGTTAATTGACCGCCAGTATTACCTCGCACGTCTATGATTAGGGCATTAACGCCTTTTTTCTCCAACTCAGCTAACTTTCCTTTAAACTGATTATATGTATTAGATGCAAAAACTGATACTCCTATATAACCAATTTTTTTATCATCTTTATCAAAGACTTTTGAAGAAACTGATTCAAGCTCTATTTTATCCTTTTTAATATTGACATTAAATTCTTTATCTTCTCGTTTAATTTTTAGCAAGAATTGTTCATCATCACCATTAACTACGTATTCGCTAAATTCCTGAGAAGTCATTTTGGATGTATCCTTTCCATCAATTGCTACAATATAATCACCAGCTTTGACATCCAACTTAGATGCAGGAGAATTGTCCAAAATATATGATATTAAAATATAACTATCATCATTTTCTTTTAAAACACCGATACCTAACCCTTTGTACTCACCCTCCAAAGTAATATTAAAATTATTGTAATCGTCTTCACTCATATATAACGAATATGGATCATCAACACCTAATTTATTCAATATAGCTGCTAAAGCAGAATTTAACAAAGCTTCTTCATCAATTGACTCACCATCATAATAGTTCTCTAATATATAATCATAATTTTGAATAAACTCATTTAAAGGTGTCTGTTGGCCATCATTATCTAACCCATTTATATTAACGGTATTTGAATATTTAATTTTTCCATAAGAGATACCTGCAAATATGCTAAAGGTACATGTTATTATAACAATTATTATAACTTCACCAATTTTAAATCCTTGTTTTTCTGGTTGTTCCATTAAGATATCACCTTCTAACATTTATAATAATAACACATAAAATAAGAAAAGTCCATGCAACTAAAGACTGTCTTTTTTTAAAATATCTCTTGCTGCAATAATACCTGTTGCCGATGCCGTGACAATATTGCCTGCTTTTCCGGCACCATCACCAACAAAATATATATTCTCATTATCTAATTTAAACTGATTGGTAGTCTGAATCTCATTACTAAAAAACTTTATCTCTGGACCATATAGTAATGTATCATCATTGGCTACGCCTGGAATAATAAGATTAAGTTTATCTAATCCTTCCAAAATATTTAAAACAATCCGATGCGGCAAGACCAAAGCCAAATCCCCCGCTACACAATCTTTTAAAGTAGGCTCAACAAATC
>CANQMF010000059.1 GCA_947624915.1 uncultured Bacilli bacterium | reverse complement strand
TCATATTATTCGCATACCAATCATTTTCTATAAAATCTTTAATTGTCGAATTATTTTTATTAACAAACATTTCTTTTTTAGCGTCCTCTACTGTCTTGCCATCTTTTAACTCAATATAATATTTTTTATCAAAAAGAAAATCATAATAGAAATAATACCTCTTACAATTAGTTGCACCATTACTACAAGTATAAGACCCACTTTTTCTATCTTCCTCATATACTTCATAAGGAGAACCGTACATATATCCAACATAAGCTGGCGAATTATTATTGTTATTAAACTTCATAGTTGTAACTAAAGTATCTTCACCAACATTATAACAGGTTTTTGCACCACCAGTTTCTTTTGGAACACCATTATAAATTAACTTAATTCCACCTGTATTGGTTGTTCTAACTATTCTCCAACAAAAATCAGCAAATAACACATTATTGTTATTAATATCTCCCCTGTAGTAATAAATAGGATGAGAATCTTTAGCCGTATCAGCATCCTTGTAAACACCCTGTCCATTAGTTGCTGATGAATTAATATGAAAATCAATACCATTTACATCCGTAACATTTGCACTTTTTATATTATCTGGTACGGCGCTAGCAACGATGACATCATACAAAAGTACTGATTTTGGTTCTGGTTCAGGTTCGTTTGGCTCTGCAAAAACTATATATGGATTTTCTTTAGTTCCATCGCCAAATTCATACATAGTACCATTTTTTAATGAAATCATAGGGCGCACGCCGCCCGAATAACTGACGTAGTCGTAGCTCAAGTTACCAACCGAGCCCACGCCGAAAGCGCGAGCATAGTCGTAGAAACAATAAGGCGACAAAGTCCAGTAATACGTTCCCGTATATAAGTAATAATCCTTATTAGTACTACTTGTACCACCTGCATATATTACCTCATCACTGGTTATCAAACCTACTGGTTTACTCACTCCTCCATTAGCTACAGTTAATGAGTCTTGTTCCCTACACTTTAAACTAGGCGTCCCATTACTCATTCGATGACGTGCATCAAAATATAAATATTTGTTAACAGCTCCACCACTTGGATTCCAACCACTGTTTACCTTAGAATCTTCATAACTTCGATCATTACACCATACCGTATCTTCTAGATGACTGTCACGATTCTTCATACTATTTTCATACCAATCATTTTCAATATAATCCTTGATAGTCGAATCTGTATTAGCTTCACTACTAAGCATTTCTTCTAAGGCTGTCTCTACGCCTTTTCCATCACTTATCGTTATATAGTATAGTGTTGTCCCACTTAGATAATATACATAATTAATACTCGTACATGTATCTGTATCGTCTAAACATGTATAATGATGGGTAGCTAAATCACTACTAATTGAACTTGGATTAAATGTTTCTATCGTATCTTTCAAAGTATACGTTTTTGAAGAAGTATCATAAGTAAAGGATGCACCATATTTAACCTTTGTCCAACCGGAGAAACTTGTACTAGATGTGCTGACAAGATAATTCATATCATTCTTATTACAAGTATCACTAGTCAAATCATTCCTACAAGCATAATAATTTTTATACTTACTATAATTTTCATACCAATCAGTTCTTTTAAGCGTGACCGTATCTTTTAAGGTATAAGTATCGTTTCCATTATCTTGTATACTTTGTCCTAAAACAATATTGGTATTAACATCATCAAGCAATTTCCCATCAGATAGTCTTAGATAATAACCATTATACTTTGTTCCACCTACTATATAATTAGGATTAGTACAGGTCGTACTAGTTGAACTATAACAGGTATAATAACCAATCAATTTCTCCCAATTATCGGCCCATGCATACTGGGCTGCATCACTACCCAAACTATATTTCCCATTTTCATAACTAATAGTTGATGAAAAATAATACTTACTACTTGATAAAGATGAAGACGATAGAATGCTTGTACTTATTGAACTTTTACTATGGTATGGATAAACCGTTCCATACCTATACCCAACATAGGCTGGGGAATTATAGCTATTATTGAATTTACTTTTAGCCACTTGAGCAGCCTCACCTGTGTTATCACATATTTTATTTTGCCAAGTTGGGGCACCATTAGTTGGGATACCATTATAGATTAACTTAACACCACCTGTTTCCGTGGTTCTTACTATTTTCCAACAAAGACCAGCAAATAAGACATTATTATTATTAACAGCTCCACGATAGTAATAGATTGGATACTTATCACTAGCCGTATCAGCGATCATGTATACACCTTTACCATTCTCATTTGATGAAATCTTCGTAAAGTCAATACCACTACCACTTTTAACAAACTTACTAGCTTTATTATCTGGATATGCTTGTCTCTTTAAAACTTCATACAATGTATAAGGCAAATTCCAATATTCATATTTCATATCATCTTGGACTGTCTCAACTGTAATAGTTAATACATAAGTGGCATTATCATAACCTTCTCCTGTGCTTGTGCATGTTACTTCATTATCCGTTTCAACACAATTAGCTGAAGCTGCAACATTCGGATTAAATGTAACTGACTCTAACAAATCACTTGTTGTTTCACCAGACTGTAAATAACCATTATAGTAATACCAACCATCTTTCAAAATCCATTTATCTACGTAGTCACTTTTAAAGTTTAGGGTAACGGTCCTTTCTGGTTCACCATTCACTTCTATTTCTAATGGTAAATCTTTGCCATTAGAATCAGTCCATTTTTCTTCAAACTTAACCCTAACAGCGACTGGTACTTCCCCCATATTTTCAACATTAACCGTCTTATCAGTTGTTGTCCCAGGAGTCCAATTATCAGGACTGATAAAATACTCTTTTACTTTAGTACCATAGGGTTTGCTTGCAAATTCATTACTAAATGTGGACGTAGTTGTAAAATACGCTATAGTCCCGCTTAACACACCAATGCATACTAAAGTTAACACGATCATAATTAATGACTTCTTCTTCATTTTTTACCTCCTACCATTTCTTACTTTGCCTTTAATTAAATTACTTCAGGACCATAATTGTCATTTTAAAATAAAGCATTTCACTATTTACAATATTAAGAAATTTTGATATACTTTTCTAGTAGGGTAGGATTTTTGCCTTATATATTAAATGGTTAATTTAATTAATAAAGGTCCTGAAGTAATTTACTTCAGGACCTTT
>CANQMF010000058.1 GCA_947624915.1 uncultured Bacilli bacterium | reverse complement strand
TCTTGTCAATAGTATAATCATTTAGCCGGTACATATCCAGCTTCACTTGCAACTTTTTGTCCACGTTCTGATAACATAGCTTCTTTTAACTTGGCAACATTTTCATTAGTTTCACCTTTACGCGTTACAATGTAATACGCCGTCAAAATAGGATATGAACCATCTTGAATAGTGTTGTATTCAGGTATAACACCATTAATTCCTAAATATTTTAAATTATCATTTTTATACATAACATTAGCATAGTAATAATAAGAATATCCTATTGAGTTAAGACCATTATCATAATCAGCTACAATATCTACAATTCCAGCCATCGTTTCTACTTGTTCTTTCGTAGTTGGAACTTTAACTTGTTTACCTTTCATAACTAAACTAAGTAGTCCTGTTTGACTACCTGAATTAACAGGTCGTTGAAAAGCTACGATTTGACTGTCATTACCACCTAACTCTTTCCAATTAGTTATCTCTCCTGTATATATTTTTTGAACTTGTTCAAAAGTAATGTTATTAACTGGATTTTCTTTATTAACAAAGAAGATAAAACCTTCATTAACTACTTTAGTTACTTCTAATTCAACATTGTTTTGTTTTGCCAAAGCAAGTTCTTCAGCGCTAGGTTCTGTTACAACAATTAGATCGGTTTCATTGTTAATTAATTTAACATACCCTGGGTGTGTATTAGTATACTCAATACCCAACTCTTTAGTTGTATTTCCTGTAAAATTTTTAACCAAAGCATCAACTAACGGTTGAGTAGCTAAAGATGCATCAACACGAGGTAACGTCTCCTTAGAAAATAATTGACTAGTCATATCTATATCTGTTTCTACTTCATCCTTTGTATTAGGACTTCTAAACATAAAATATACAGCCATACAACTTGCAATCATTAAAATAAAAATGCAAAGATATAATAAGAAATTATTGCCTTTCTTTTCGTTATTATTAAGATCCATTCCCATAGATGATGCGTTATTATTAACTGACGAAGGTGTTATATTATTCGCACCAATATTACTTGTCATATTTTCATTAAAAGAATTGGTATTTATATTATTGGTAGGCATAACATTGTTATTACTATTTAAATTATCATTTATACTTTCTCTTTCGTTCATTTTATATCCTCCTAAATCTTCATTCCATTACGATCAAAATCTGTAAAATCAACAGTAAATGTAAAATCACCATACTCATAAACAATGCCTGAACCATTAATGCTATATTTTAATTTACTTTTTACTTGTTCCGAATCCATATCCGTATATTGTATAGCTTCATAGAATTTACTATCAATAACTGACTGATAGTCATATCCATTCTTAAATATATCACTTAATGATTGAATTACTTGATAATTTTTATCTAAAACAATAACCTTATCCTTTAGTGAGCAATTAACATTTTTATTCTGTGTATCAATAGGGGTAATATTACTAAACTCTCCCCCAGCCGATACCTTACTTAAGTAGATATTTTTTTTCATTTCCTTTTCAAAATAATCTTTACTCATTGTACAAGTATTAACGCTATAGTTTAATTCAAATATGGAAAAGTCTGATCCCATAAAATAACCACTAAAATTAAGATAATTGAACTGCTTGTTATTAATGCTATTAATTTCATCATTAACAATCTTTTCAACATCCATATTAGTAACAATTTTATTACGATCCAAGCTATTATCATTTAACATGATTACGGCATCCACAAAGGCATTATCATTTACATAGTCTCTTTTCATATAAACTAATTCTTGTTCTTCGTAATTGTCAATGTAATTTAATTTCATCTTCTTGATATCTTCTTTATATAAAGACGAATTGGCTTTATATCTAGTTGGATATGCAAAATATTGAGCATAATCTACCAATGGTATTTCAGCATCATATTTATCATAAGAAACGCCAATACCATTACTATAAAGGGAAAAGGCCCCATTTCCATTATTTATTCCCTGAACAATAGTATAAACTATATCTTCTACTTGTTGATCTTTAGCCATTTTTTCAGCTTGACTTAGATCCGAAGAATTAATATCAAGAGAAATACTATAACTAAACCTTTTAGTTAAAATGCCATTAATCACATCTTTTTGGGTAAAGATGTCTTCGAAATTAATATCTTTGCCATCTTTTAAACTAATGTTAAAGTGGCTTTCATCAATTGTTGTATAACCTGTACTACCACTGTTTTGTGTAACAGATATAACAGCAGATAATATGTCTCCGAAATTAGCTGTTACATTAGTATTGATTGTCACATTTTTATTTTGACCATATTTGGTATTGTATTCATCAAATTTATCTTTAATTCGCTTGTTAATGCTATTTTCAATTTCTGTATTTTTTAAACCAGATATTTGTATGTAGTTTTTATTACCATCAGCATCTAAATTTTTATTAACAATATTCAAATCATTTTCTTCATATGTATCATAAATACTAATACCATTCAAAGTTAACGCTTCTTCTTTTTCTGATGGGGATTCTTTTTGTACAGATCCCTTATTATTTTCAGATCTTTTTTGGCTTGTTGCAAACCAAAAGGCTGCACCCAAGGCTATTACCCATATCAAAGATATAATAATTATCTTTTTCTTTTTCATATACTCTTCTCCTATCATTCAAAGTATAACATATATATTCAAAAAAAGAAACTATTTAATAGCTTCTTTTCTTGAAAAATTCAAACGTCCTTTACTGTCATAGCCCATACATTTAACAATAATTTCATCACCTAATTTAACTACATCTTCAACTTTATTGACACGTTCTAATGCTAGTTGTGAAATATGTACCATACCTTCACAACCAGGCCATATCTCTACAAAACATCCTTTATCACTTAGTACTTTTACCACTTTAGCCGTATAGATTTTGTCCTTTTCTGGTTCACGAACAATATCCTTAATCATGTTAGCCGTCTTATCAATAATCTCTTGATTAGTGTGGTAAATAATTACTCGTCCATCATCTTCTAAATCAACTTTAACCGCGTTAACATCATTAACGGCTTTGACATTACTACATTCAAGGATAATTTTAGTAATAGTTTCGCCACCCTTACCAATAACATCTTTGATTCGTTCAGGATCAATCATAAAGGTAACGGTCTTCGGTGCGTACTGACTGACCTCTTTACGTGGTTCTGCAATCTGTTTTTGAATAACATCTAATATTTGCATACGGGCCGTTTTAGCTTGAGCTAGAGCTTCTTTTAAGATTTCTTTTGTAATACCTTTAATTTTAATATCCATTTGTAAAGCACAAATACCATCTCGTGTACCAGCAACCTTGAAGTCCATATCGCCTAAATGATCTTCCATACCTTGAATATCAGTTAAAATTTGATAGTTATCACCATAAGTAATTAATCCCATTGCAATACCAGCTACAGGGGCTTTAATAGGTACACCAGCTGCCATTAAACTCATACACCCTGCACATATACTTGCTTGACTAGAAGAACCATTACTCTCTAATATTTCACTAACTACACGTATAGTATATGGAAACTCATCTTCACTAGGAATAACTTGTGCTAAAGCTCGTTCACCTAAAGCACCATGACCAATTTCTCTTCT
>CANQMF010000057.1 GCA_947624915.1 uncultured Bacilli bacterium | reverse complement strand
TTAGCTAGTGAGCCACCTATTTGTAAAGGTTATAAATTTAACGGTTGGAAAGTTGAAACTGAGGTAACAGATGCTGGTGCTAATCGTTTTATCATGCCTAACCATGATGTCTATGTAAAAGGAATATGGAGTAAGACAGAACTGGTTAAAAGTGTCGAAGGAACGGTTTATATTGTTCCGACATTGTATAATGCCATAAGAAGACATGCAGCACCAGATAATATAAAAAGTGCTTATGTAACAGGTGAAAGTGGAATTGATTTTAAGTCGCCATCATCAGATACTAATGGTAAAGGAGCGTATATGGTGGCAGATACGGCAGGAGATGAGTATCCAATTTATTATTACCGTGGAGCCGTTGATAACAATAATGTTTTGTTTGCTGATCTTTGTTGGAAGATGGTAAGAACTACGGAAACTGGTGGTGTTAAGTTAATATATAATGGTCAGCCAACAGAACAAGATGGTAAAAAAATATGTGATAATACGGGTACAGCATCACAGGTTACTACTAAACAATTTAATTCAAATAGTAATTCACCAACGTATATTGGGTATAAGTATGGAACTGTGTATGCTGTTAAAAGTGGATCAGTTTCTAGTAGTTATAAACTTGGAAAGTCAGTAAAATATAGTAGTGCTAAAGGGTATACTATAACTAATATAAGTACTGAGGGAGGACGTGTTTATACATGTAATAATACTTCGGGCACTTGTAGTAAGGTACGTTACTATTATACATATGATACTGATAATAACAATTATTTTTATATAGAATTAACAGGTGGAAAATTTGCGCAAGATGCTGTGAATGAGATGTTTAGCGATACTAATGATTCGACTATTAAAAGTTACTTAGAAAAGACTTGGTATGTGAATTATATGACTAAATATGAACAATATTTGGAAGATACAACGTGGTGTAATAATCGTACTCCCAATCATCCATCATCTACTATTCCGTTTGATGCTTTTTCTGTCGACACAGGATATCGGATTGATTATGGAAGACCTAGCTTAGAGTGTAGAGAGCAAGATTCTCTAACAGTAGCTAATGGAGGAGTAAATAAAATGGTGGGATTAATAACCAGTGATGAGGTAATATATGCGGGTGGTACTAGAAGTTTTAATGATAGCTATTATTTGTATACTGGTGAAGAATACTGGACGATGTCGCCTTCTAGATTTTCTGAACTCAGTGCTAGCTCTTATATTTACTATGTTAATTCCCCTGGTAATTTGCACAATTATTATAACGTTAGTGAGTCAATTGGTGTGCGCCCAGTTATCTCTCTTGTTTCTGGAACTATGTATAGTGATGGAAATGGAACAAAAGAGAATCCATATGTAGTCGTTATGGAATGAAAAAATATTCATTTTATTTTGGAAAGGGCAGAACTTGCATTTTACTTTTGGTTATAGTAAACTTTATATGATGAGGTGGGATTATGAGTTTAACAACAGGTATTGTTGGGTTACCAAATGTAGGAAAATCAACATTATTTAATGCAATAACAAAACAAAAAATATTAGCTGCCAATTATCCTTTTGCAACAATTGAACCAAATGTTGGTGTGGTGGCCGTTCCAGATAAAAGATTGGAATTCTTAAATAATTTATATAAACCAGCGAGTTTAGTTCCAACGACTTTTGAATTTACAGATATAGCTGGTTTAGTAAAGGGTGCGTCAAAAGGTGAAGGCTTAGGAAATAAATTTTTATCTCATATTAGAGAAGTAGATGCTATTGTTGAGGTAGTTCGTTGTTTTGATGATAAGAATATTATTCATGTTGAAAACGAAATAGACCCTGTAAGAGATATTGAAACAATTGGGTTAGAATTAATATTATCTGATTTAGAAATTGTTGATAATCGTTTGAATAAAATAGGGAAAAAGGCATCTATGTCCAAGGATAAGGAAATAAAAAAAGAAGCCGAGCTTTTAGCTAAATTAAAGGATGCTCTAGAGCATGATCGGACGATTCGTGAATTAGAGTTGAATGATGATGAATTAAATATTATTAAACCTTATAATTTATTGACAGCTAAACCGATTATATATGTTGCCAATATTGCTGAGACAGATTTAACCGATAAGACAAATGGATATGTTAATAAAGTGAGGGAATATGCAGCATGCAATAACGCTAAGATGGTTGTGGTTTGTGCTAAAGTCGAAGAAGAATTGAGCGAATTGAACCAAGAAGAGAAAAAAGAATTTTTAGAAGCTTTAGGCGTGGATGAAAGTGGACTAGACCAATTGATCCATACGGCTTATTCAATACTTAATTTAAAAACTTATTTTACTGCTGGACCTGATGAGGTAAGAGCTTGGACTTTTAAAGATGGAATGAAAGCACCTGAGTGTGCAGGAATTATTCATACTGATTTTGAGCGAGGTTTTATTAAGGCAGAGGTAATGAGTTATGCTGATCTAGAAATGTGTGGTAGTGAAAAAGCTGTTAAGGAAGCTGGTAAAATGCGCCTTGAAGGTAAAGAATATTTAATGAAAGATGGTGACATTTGTTACTTTAGGTTTAATGTGTAAAACTCACTTCGTTAGTGAGTTTTAAATTTAACTAATTATTAGATGCTAATATGTGATATATTGATTGCATGATATTTCTTAACTCCCTCTATGTTTCTTTTAAAGCTGCATAAAGTAAATTTTTTAAGTAAAAAAAATATTTACAAATATTATTTTATTTGTTATAATCTTAAGCGAGTAAGCAATTACTCCTTGCTTCTTTTGAAGCCAAAGACCATAAGGAGGTGTAAAAATGAGAAACTATGAGATTATGTTTATTGTTAAATCAACTCTAAGCGAAGAAGAAATTCAAAAAGTTGCTGATAATTTTAAAAATGTATTAGAGAGTAATGGTTCGACAGTTACATCCGTTGATGCATGGGGTCAAAAGACATTGGCTTATGATATTAAAAAGGGCTCTGAAGTGCATAAATCTGGATACTATTATGTTTATCAAATTGAAGCTGCTGATGATAAAGGTGTTAAAGAATTTGATCGTTTAGCAGGTATATCATCAGATATTGTTAGACATCTAATAATTAAGAAAGAAAACTAATAGGGGTGTAATATGAATAAAGTAATATTGTTAGGTAGGTTAACTGCTAAACCAGAACTAAGATATACTAGTTCTAATACAGCGTTTGTTCGATTCAGTGTTGCAGTAAATAGGAATTTTACTAATGCTGATGGTAAAAGAGATGCTGATTTTATTAATATTGTAGCTTGGCGAAAACAAGCTGAGACTATTTCAAAGTTTTTTGATAAAGGAAATTTAATTGCTATTGAAGGTAGATTGCAAACAGGAAGTTATGACGATCGTGATGGCAATAAGCGTTATACAATGGACGTTGCCTTAGATAATTTTGAATTTGTTGAGGGAAAAAATAGTCGTTCACAATCAGAAGATAATAGTTATAATAATGAACCTAGCCCATATGATTATCAGGATAATGTTAATATCGAAAATGATCCTTTTACAGAGTATGGAAATTCTGTTTCTATAAATGATTATAGCGACTCTGTATCAATAGATGATAATTTCCTAGATTAATAAGGAGGATAACATGGCAGAATTTTATAGAAACAGAATTTCCATACTCTGTAAAAGGATCATTTTACAGAGTATGGAAATTC
>CANQMF010000056.1 GCA_947624915.1 uncultured Bacilli bacterium | reverse complement strand
CAACTAAGTTACCTGATGAAGAAGAAAAATATACCGAAAGTGATGAAACTCCCGTCTTAAGATATGGACATGCTGTTTATTATGATGGCAATTATCCAAGGGAATGTGGTATGAAATACAACACGGAAGAATACCATTATTTCCACGAGATAGTAGAATTATCTACTATCCCTCCTGTTTGTGAAGGCTATAAGTTCAGTGGCTGGGAGGTTGAAAGTAAAGTAGATGGTTTTAGCGATAATGGTTTTATCATGCCTAATTATGACGTTCATGTAAAAGGAACATGGGGTAAGACAGCGTTAGTTAAAAGTACTGAAGGGACAGTTTATGTCGCACCACCACCAACTCTTTATAATGTTATGAAGTACAAAGCAGTGCCAGATAATATAGTAAGTGCTTATGTAACTGGTGAAGACGGTATGGATTTTAAGTCTATATCATCGGAAACTAATGGCAAAGGTGTATATATGATCGCTGACACAGCTAATAGTGAGTATCCAATCTATTATTATCGGGGTGAAGTTGAGGATAATAATGTGTTATTTGCCGATCTTTGTTGGAAGATGGTAAGAACAACCGACACAGGTGGCGTTAAGTTAATATATAATGGAGTTCCAACTGAACAAGGAAATAGGAAAATATGTGATAATACTGGTGAGGCCACTCAAGTAACACCGAAAGCATTTAACAATAATTATAAACTTGCTCAGGTAGGTTATAAGTATGGGACAATTTATTCGTCTGAAAATCAAGCTTTAACAAGTAACAATGTTTTATCTTCGGATTATTTATCAAGTGCTAATTATTATTTTTCATCAACTATTAGTTATGAAAATGGAAAGTATATTCTAGGTGACGATGTAGCCAAGTATGCATGGAAAAATAATTGGGAAAAATTAACTGGCTATTATACCTGTCATAGTTCAAATGATACGTCTTGCACCAATCCGTACTACATATTTGGTGCTGATGAATCACGGGGCTATTATTTGACTTTATCAAATGGTAAGATGCCGGATGATGTTAATACCAATGTTGTTTTGGGACAAAGCATACAAAATAATGGAAATGACACTTATACTTTAAAAGATACTGTGACGATTAAAAGAACTGACTGGTACGATAATTATAGTAAATATAAAAATTATTATGCTTGTAGTAATGATTTAGCTAGTGATACTTGTAGTGTGACAAATATGAAATATATTGTTAGCACATCTAATACAAGTTTTTCAGGATTATTGAATAAAAAATATGGTGCTTCTTTTACTTATGATAATAACGCGAAGAAGTATACTTTAGTGGATACTGTAGAAACATTTGACCCAAGTGCAAATAGTAGTGATTTAGCTACTCATCACTATACCTGTTTAGATTATACAGATACATGCTCAAGTATTAATTATATTTACTATCTAAATGGAACAACACTACATTATATAACGATAAACAATGGTAAAGGTGTAGAAGAAGCTTTAGCAGAAATGTTTAGCAATAAAACAGATTCAGTTATCAAAAGCTATATTGAAGATACATGGTATGCAAGTAGTATGGTAGACTATGAAGATTATCTAGAAGATACAGTGTGGTGTAATGATCGAAGTTATGAAGATTCTAAAGTAAATAGTGGTTGGAATCCCAATGGTGGTGCTTTGAATCAACACTTATACTTTGATACGTATTATCGAAAAAATAATGGGACGCCTAGTTTAAAATGTGGGAACCAAGACTCATTAACCGTAGCTAATGGAGGGGTAAATAAACCAGTCGGATTAATAACGATTGATGAGGTAGTATATGCAGGTGGTTCAAGTAGTGACAATAATAGTTATTATTTGTATACAGGGGCATATTACTGGACCATGTCACCTTATGCATTCGAGAGACAACTTTATGCTTATGTTTTTGTAACGTCTTCAAGTGGTGGTTTGAAAACCGCTAATACCTTATTTTCAGAAGGTGTGCGACCTATGATCTCACTAAAACCTAACACATTTTATAATGATGGGGATGGAACTAGAGAAAAACCATACGTAGTGGTTATCGAATAATATGGAAGAAATCTAAAATATGGAAAATTATAATGAGAACATAACAAAAAGATTTTGTTTACCGTTTTGATTGTATAGTTACATCCTTTTTCACTTTTATTTTTTAATAAAATGAGGTCCTGAAGTAAATTACTTAAAGACCAAAGGTGACATTATAAATAAGGTATTTATATGTTTACAATATTAAAAAACTTTGATATAATTTTCTTAGTAAAGTAGGGTTTATACCTTATGTAGTAAGTGATTAAAAAATTAACAATGGTCCTGAAGTAATTTACTTCAGGGCGAAATGAGGTGTTTTATGAAGAAAGAAAAGTTATTTTATCTATATGTGGTGTTAGGTTTTATACTAAACATTTTTATCTTTCCAATAGGAGGTTTAAACTTTTTAAAGAGTGCTTTAACGGCTTTAACAGACTTAGATAATAATGTTGAAGTAAAAAAGGTCGTTATTGAGTCAGATGGGTATGCCGATAAATCCCCGGGTAGTTGGCACATGGAGAAAAGTGCTGATTGGACTAGCACTACTAATGCTAAAATAGTGTTTGATGTTAATACAAACCCTAGTTTTCATAAGGCTCTTAATTTTGATGTTGTTATGGTGCTTGATGTATCTGGTAGTATGTCAGGAGCTAAATTAGATAAGTTAAAGGACAGTGCAAAAAAATATGTTAACGATATTTTAAAATCAAGTGTAGATAATACTATTTCTTTGATAGAATATTCGTCAGATTCAGCTATTGTTACACCATTCGTTAATGATTCAGATACCTTGATAACTGATATCGATGGGTTAGTAGCTGGTGGTAACACTAATTATTATGCTGGACTTAAGAGAGTTGAGGAACTGCTAACTGATTATAAAATGTCTCAAGATCGAGGTTTAGTAGTCTTATTTATGACGGATGGAGCGGCTAATGAAGATACATCAATGATAAAATCACAATATGAATATTTAAAGGATAAGTATCCTAGTATAAAAATAGTTGGTATTCAATATGAAATGGGCAGTAAAATTACGGAGTATTTAAAGCAGGCAAGTGATTCTCAATATGATGCTTATATAGATGATATCTGTGATATATTTTTTACGTCTACTTACCTAGGAATATTAGAAAATTACGAAATGTTTGAAATAACAGACTATATAAATAGTGATTATTTTGAAGTTATAGCTGAAGATGATGTTACTGTATCAGTAGGTAATGTAAGGATAGAAAAAGACGGTAGTAGTCAAAAAATAATATGGAGTTTAGAACCTGACACCTTAGTTACAGGGAACAATCTACATATGGAAATAAATGCTAAATTAAAAAATGAATATGTTGAAACTGGTGAAGGATATTATCCAACTAATAAAGGAGTAGAAGTAGTAACTAAGCTGCCACATGGTGACGAAGAAACCTCAGAAAGTGATAAGACACCAATATTAAAATATGGTTATAAAGTATATTATGATGGTAATTATCCAGAAGAATGTAATATGACATATGAAATAAATGAAATTCACTATTGGCACGAAATGGTAGAACTTTTAGAGCAACCACCTATATGTTCTGGTTATCAGTTTAAGGGTTGGAATTTGGTGGAAGACGGACCAAAGTTAAACAATAATTTTTTTGTAATGCCAGAAAATGACGTATATATAGTTGGAACTTGGAGCAAAATAGAGTTAATGAAAAGCACAATAGGGACTGTGCATACTAATCCATTATTATATGATGTG
>CANQMF010000055.1 GCA_947624915.1 uncultured Bacilli bacterium | reverse complement strand
TTGTTGTCAACTTAATTATACCAGATGGTATCTTTTTTTATTTATTTTTTTGTGACATATGTATTATAACTCAACATTTATGAAATTTATTTCTTAAATTAAGTTAAAAATTAAATGACATTTGTAATAAACCAGTATAGTTTAGGTGTATGGTAATATCTGGTATTGGAACAGTACATATTGATGCACGAACTATTGTTTGGTATAATTGTTTTGTGAGGGGTAATGTTAGATGATTAGAACTTATTTATGTATTGATCTCAAAACCTTTTATGCTTCTGTAGAATGTGTTGAAAGAGGGTTAGATCCTTTTAAAACTGATTTGATTGTGGCTGATTTGTCAAGAACTAAAGGTACTATATGTTTAGCAATAAGTCCAAAAATGAAGGCGAGAGGAATTAAAAATCGCTGCCGAGTATGGGAGATACCATCTAATGTGCATCCCATTGTAGCTAAGCCACGAATGAAACTATACATTAAATATTCTTCATGGATTTATTCCATCTATCTAAAGTATGTATCTAAAGAAGATATTCATCCTTATTCTATTGATGAGATGTTTTTAGATGTCACTGATTATTTAAATCTATATAAGAAATCGCCCACTGATATAGCGAACATGATTATGAATGATATTTTTTATACAACAGGAATAACTGCTACTGTAGGAATAGGAACTAATTTATATTTGGCTAAAGTAGCTTTAGATATTGTAGCAAAACATTCATCTAATAATATTGGTTATTTAGATGAACAACTTTATCAAAAAACATTATGGCATCACTTACCACTAACTGATTTTTGGCGTATTAATCATGCTATAGAAAGAAGACTACATAAATTACACTTAAATGATATGTATGATATAGCTCATGCTGATTCTCATAAGTTATATAAAGAATTTGGCCTAAATGCCAGGTTTTTAATCGATCACGCTATTGGCATAGAGCCTTGTACAATAGCTGATATAAAGAAATATAGGCCTAAGAATCACACAATATCTAGCAGTCAAATATTGCATAAGGATTATGATATGCGAAGGGCCCGTAATGTGTTAGTTGAAATGGTCGATGACATGGTTAATCAATTAGTCAAAATGCATTGTGATACTAGTTATATTGGACTATGTATAGGATATACTAATGATATTATGAAACCACTTCATGTATCTTTTAAATTAGAGCAACCTACTTGTCGATTTCAAGTTATTTTAAAAAAAGTATTAGAAGAATTTAATTATTGTGTTGATACAGATGTTTTTATTAGAAGAATAGGTATAAGTTTTGGAAATGTTCGTTTAAGAAAATATGAACAATTGAATTTGTTTGTAGAAACTTATGATGATGATAAAGATAATGCTTTACAAAATGCGGTTGTATCGATTAAAAATAAATATGGAAAAAATTCATTATTAAGGGCGATTAGCTATGTTGATGGTGCTACACAATTAGAACGAAATAAGTTGATAGGAGGACATAATGCAGAATAATATAAATAGAGCTGTGCAATTTCAAGCTTTTGATGCTGTCAAAGGCTTGAAAGATGCGTTTGCAATAGTGGAGAAAAATATTTCATTGAAAAAAAGTTATGATGATGATTTTTATGGGGCGTTAAATAAAAAAATAAAAAGATTAAAAGTTGGTGATAAGGTTTTAATTAATTATTATGCTTTTCTTGAATACATGGAAACAATTGGTATTATATATAAAATTGATTATTTTAGTAAATGTTTATGGCTTAAAAATGTTAAGATAAATTTCGAAGATATAATTGATATAAATTATCTAGAGGTATGAAATATTTAATTGGGTAAATATTAAATTATAGATACTATATTGGCATTTTATATTGTGCTTAAAGTGTTTTATATATACTTTTGTTGCTAATGTAGTATCAAATAATATTCTAAGGAAATTCTCTGGATATATAGAATTTTGAGTCAATATTGTAAAGTCACTTGATGTTTCTAGTTTCAATACAAGACAAAACATGACATAATTTGATATTTATTAAAAATGATTATAGACATTTAATTAAGAACGAAGTATAATTATATTGAAAATTTAAGGTTGTGTGTTGTGATGAAAAAAGTAATAGAGGAAAAAATTGTTCAAGAAACAAAAAAGACAAGTCATAGGGTACCTGTTTTGGTTGGTATAGTGATTTTGACTGTAGCGATAGTCATTGGTGTCAGTATTTTTTTCTGCGTTCCACGTATTAGTTTGAAGGGGGATAAAGAGGTTGTTGTAAATTTACATGATGAATACCATGATGCTGGTGTTAAGGCTACATATTGGTGTCAAAATGTTAATGATGACGTCAAAATGATAGGGAATGTTGATACTGATACTCCCGGGGAGTATAAAATAGAATATCAAATCAAAGAGGGCTACTTTAGTAGTAGTGTAGAAAGAACGATTTTTGTAAAAGATGTAACTGGACCTGAAATTACTTTGACTGGTGGTAAAGAAGTTTATCTTTGTAAGGGTAGCAAATTTATAGAATTGGGTTATAAAGCAGTTGATGAAGTAGATGGTGATGTATCTGATTCAGTGGAAATAACAACTAATGATGACCTGGTAATGTATAAGGCAGTGGATAAGAGTGGCAATGAGACAGTTGAGACACGTCAATTATTTTATCAAGATAAAGAGGCTCCTGTTCTTAAATTAAAGGGTAGCCAAAATTATAGTATTACGATTGGATCACAATATAAAGATCCGGGTGTTGAGGTTACTGACAATTGCGATAAAAACTTAAGTAGTAACGTTACGATTACTGGTAGTGTAAATACGCAAAAGTTAGGAACATATAGCATTAAATATGAAGTTAGTGATATGGCGGGGAACAAAGCTACTGCAATTAGAAACGTTCGTGTTATTGAAAAAGCCAAAGGTGGCGTAATATATTTGACTTTTGATGATGGACCCAATCAGGGGACGACCAATGTTATACTTGATGTTTTGAAGCAAGAGGGGGTAAAAGCAACTTTCTTTGTGACTAATAGGGGACCTGATTCGTTGATTAAAAGGGAGTATGATGAAGGTCATACAGTAGCGCTACATACGGCAACACATAATTATAAAACGGTATATAGTTCCGTTGATGCTTATTTTGCTGATTTAGATAAAGTACATGACCGCGTACAAAGAATTACGGGTACTGATGCTAGAATTATTCGTTTCCCTGGGGGAAGTAGTAATACGATTAGTCGTAACTATTCCAAAGGTATTATGACAACATTGACTAAGGAAGTTGTGAATCGAGGATATTATTATTATGATTGGAATGTTGATAGCAATGATGCTGGTGGTGCTGCGTCAGCTAACGCAGTTTATCAAAATGTTATTAAAGGACTATCGCATAAAAGAGCTAATGTTGTTTTAATGCATGATATTAAATCATATACCAGAGATGCGATTAAGAATATTATTCATTATGGTAAAGAAAATGGTTATACTTTTGAAGCTATTACCAATAAGACACCGATGGTAACACATCGCGTCAATAATTAAAGAATTATAAAATGGATGTTGGGGATAGGCTGTTCATTTCATGATTTGTGTATTGAACTACAAACAATAAAAGCTATTTAATTTTGTTTTGAAGTTAAATAGCTTTTTATCATTTTGCTTTTTTAATAGTTTAGAAGGTGAAAAATATGTTGAATTGATTTAGTGAAATTATTATTTAATTTATTTATTAGATTTTGAATTCATATTCTATAAAAACATTAATGTATTTAGCATATTTTCAATTTTTAAAAGCAGTTAATCATAATTTGATTCTGTCATAGCTATAATCTAAGTTTGCAGTTTACTGATTTAACGTGTTCTATAATTTTATGCTTATTGGTTAAAAATATAAATTCGTTTGCATTACTAGATAGATACGTGTTATAATCATAAAGGAGGTAGATATGAAAAGTGTAGCAATTAAGGATGTAAAACAATTTGAAATTAAGGATATTGATGAGCCCGTTAGTGATGGGAATAAAGTTATTGTTGAAATAAAAAAAGCTGGAATATGTGGTTCAGATATCCATTATTGGGTTTCTGGAACACCACAGGGATTAGTTATGGGACATGAGTATTGTGGTGTTGTTACTGACCCTGGTAGCAGGGATGATCTTCATAAAGGAGATCGTGTAACGGCGTTACCTATTTCTCCATGTGGACACTGTAGTGCTT
>CANQMF010000054.1 GCA_947624915.1 uncultured Bacilli bacterium | reverse complement strand
AATTAATAATAAATTTAGTTGAAAAGATCTATATCTATCAAGATAAAAGGGTAGATATTATATTTACATTTAAAAATGCTACATAAAAAATGTATCAGGGGATAGCTTATATGCTATAGCTAATAAATATAATATTAGTTTAATGGATTTGCTTAATATTAATGGTTTAGATAAGGATAACTATATTTATCCTGGTCAAGAATTAATGGTTCCTAAAAGTAATGTAAAGGTTATCATTACTGGTGAAGAGGAAACTATTAATAGTGCAAGTAAAAGATTGGGATTGAATAATGAAGAATTACTATATCAGAACGATAATATCTATTTATTACCCGAACAATTATTAGTGTATAAAAAATAAGAAAGTTGATCAAAAGCACTTTCTTTTTTTTGGGGTGTATTATATAATCAAATTAGGTGATATCATGGAAAATGATGCAATAAATACTGATAGTAGAGCTACTAATGGAACTATGACAGATTATACTAATTTAAGTATTATAAAAATGTATGGCGAAGATTTAACGGCTAAAGAGTATATTACCAATCCAGCCATTGGCCGTGATGAGGAAATAGCAAAAATGATTATTATTTTGTTGACGCCTGAGAAGTCCGCTTTGTTAGTGGGAAAAGCGGGTATAGGAAAAACGTCAATTGTCGAAGGATTAGCATATCGTATTATAAACAATATGGTGCCAGAACGTTTAAAAGGATATCGTGTTGTTAAAATAAATTCTTCATCATTACTTGGAAAAGTTAGTTATAATGGTCGAGAAGAGATGATTATATCATTACTTATAGAGGAGTTGAAAACAGTTGATAAAATGATTGTTTTTATCGATGAAATACATACTTTAATTGGGAGTAAAGAGGGGGGCCCAATGGATTTAGCTAATATTATTAAACCTGCTATTGATAGAGGGGTAGTAAAACTAATAGGTGCTACAACGGATATGGAATATGACATGTATGTTGTTCGTGATCGCGCTTTCTTAAGAAGATTTGATAGAGTCGATGTTGAGGAACAAAGCGCAGAGGAGACGGTTAATGTTTTATTTATGACACTTCCTAAAATAGAATATCAAACAGGCATTAAATTTAAATACAATGACTACATTACTAAGTTGTTGATTGAATCCATTGTTGAAGCAACTAGTGAGTTTAAAAGAGTATATGGCTTGGGTGCTATGTATCCAGATATTGCTTTCTCTGTTTTGACAGCTGCTTTTTCCCATGCTCTTTATCAGAATAAGTCATGTGTTGAAATGATTGATGTTTATAATGCCATTAAAGAAAGTAAACGAATATACCCTGATTCGAGAATTAAAGAATTGGCGAATTTTCGTGAAAAATTTGCTAAGTTAGCTGTAGAAGAACAGGTGGAGTTACCAATTGTTACACTGGAAGAAATAAAAGATCCAGAACAGTTTTAGAAATGCGATAAACTAAGATATATTTAACTCGATTTACATCAGATGTCATTAGTGATATAATTTACATAGAGGTGGCGTAATGAAAAAGATACCAAAACAAAATTATGTAATACTAGCTTTTATTACTGTTATTATTATTTTACTTGTTTTAGTATTAATGAATGTTTATAATCATAATACGAAACAAAGTTATAATTCAGTAATCAAAGATATAGTTAACGTTATTAAAGTAGAAGATGTTGAAAATTATTTACAAGAAAATCTTGATGTTGTTTTGTATATTAATGATAGTGAAAAGACAGACAGTAAGTTTGAACAAAAAATAAGAGATTTAATAACTGAAAAAAATCTACAACAGTATTTTGTTTATATGGAAAGAACTAAAAGTGCAGAACAAAGATATAATCTTGATAATAAAAATCCAGTTTTTGTTGCTTATAAACATGGGGTGATAGCTGAAGTATATAGTCCCTCAAATAATTCTATTAATGAATTGGAAGCTTTCTTAATTCGTAATGAGGTTATAGAAAATGATTAATATAGTATTATTTGAGCCTGAAATTCCCCAAAATACAGGTAATATTATGAGGACTTGTGCTGGGACTAATGCTAGACTTCATTTGATTAAGCCTCTTGGCTTTGCCCTATCTACAAGTGCATTAAAAAGAAGTGGTGTTAATTATATAGATAATTGCGATTATATTGTTTATGATAATTTCGATGATTTTTTGTCGAAAAATGATGGTAATTTTTATTTTTTTACCCGTTATGGTAAAAAACCACACAGCGAGTTTGACTTCTCTGATACAACTAAAAATATTTATTTGATTTTTGGAAAAGAGAGTACGGGAATCCCTAAAGAAATTTTAAGACAACATCTTGATTGTTGCGTACGAATACCTACTAATGATCATATTAGAGCTTTGAATTTATCTAATTGTGTGGCTTTAGCTTTGTATGAGGTTTTACGTCAGCAGGACTATCCTAATTTGCTGCGTTCAGAACCATTTAAAGGTGAAGATTATTTGGTGGAATGAAAGATGTTGTAAAAATATCTTTTTTTTGATATATTTATAGTGTAAAGAATGAGGGGAATAAGATATGTATATGTTAAACGGACAGATTGATTGGACGATTGTTGTCCTTTGTGTGTGCGCTATTGCTTTTTTTGCCATTGTTGGGTATTATGTCGATATAGTGAAGCTAGAGCAGGATAAAAGAAGGCAAGAAATTGAGGATGAAACAGTAAATCAAGAAAATAATGATTATATTAATCAGTTAACTGATACAAAAGAACAAGTAGAAAGTATTGATGTTAAAGACGAGATAACATCCTTCGTGGATCTTAGTGAAAAAAAAGAACGCAAATCAGTTTTGCCGGAAAGTGAAATAATTAATTATTCGGATAGCGAGCATTTTTCGGATGATATTGAAAGCCGCACAGTTGAAAATAATTGTACACAAAAGCATAGGGAACAAGATAATCAAGACGTTAAAAGAGCTGATAATGATGATAAGCTTGATTTGGGAGATTTACCACCGTTGAAAATGGAAAAGGAAGTTAATGAGCGATTAACTGTGGACGATATATTTAAAATATAGCACGAAAGTGCTTTTTTTGTATAAAAACAATTTGATCATATTTAATCTCAAATTGCATACAATATATTGATTATTTTTTTTGGGTTGTTAGATTTATAATTTCATTGATATCGTCGTCATTAGCAATAATATTTTTGTGAAGATAACCACAGTTATTACATTTATATAAAATTTTATAAGTATTTTTAAATTTTTCAATGTCAATGGGTTTTAACATGCCTAGGCAATTACTAGCTCTATCCCCGGGATTAATGTCAACATGCTTGGAATATAAACAAAAAGGGCAGTGATCTCTAGCAGAATATTTTAATGGTTTAACGTGTTTTCCACAGTGATCACAAATAAAATCTTCATCAATCATTTTGAATTTTTTCATAGCATCACCCGTTAAAATTATATCATAACTATGGTATAATGTTAATAGAGACAAAGATTGGGGGGAGAATGTAATTATGAAGTATGATGTTGTCATTGTTGGGGCTGGACCGGCTGGGTTATTTGCGGCCTACGAATTGATTGAAAATAATAAAGATTTAAAGGTTGTTATTGTTGATAAAGGTAAAAAAGTTAATCAGCGCTTTTGCCCAATGAACAAAAATAATAGCCCCTGCTTGAATTGTAATCCGTGTAATATTTTGAGTGGTTATGGCGGTGCTGGGACTTTTTCGGATGGTAAGTTAAATTTTATCCCCAAATTAGGTAAATCAGATCTTTTCAAATATATGGGGCAAGAGGAAGCATATGATTTGATTGATTACACTGAAAAAATATTTAATAAGTTTGGTATGGATAGCGATATTTATCCTAGTGATTTAAAGGCTGCTCAACAGATAAAAAAAGAAATTGCTTTAACCGGTGCGAATCTACTTTTAATAAAGCAGAAGCATTTAGGAAGTGACATGTTACCTAATTATATAAATAATATTTGTCAATATTTGTGTGATAGGGGTGTTAAGTTGGTAGACAATGCCAATGTCACAGATATCAAACATATAGATATAGATAGCTACGAGGTTATTTATGAAACTGGTAAAAAAAGATACAAGCTAAATACTAAAAACGTTATTGTAGCACCTGGTCGTACTGGTGCGAAATGGCTTCAACAATTAGCAGAACAGTATAATATACCTTTTATATCACAGAGTATAGAGATAGGTGTACGTGTAGAGGTACGAAAAGAAATCCTAGAGGATTTGTGCAAAATTATTTATGATCCTACTATTTTTATTAAGACTGATACTTATGGTGATGAAATAAGAACCTTTTGTACAAATCCTGGTGGATATGTTGCAAAAGAAAATTACTATGGTTATATTTGTGTTAATGGGTATGCTTTAAAAGAGAAGAAGTCTATGAATAGTAATTTTGCTTTTATTAGTAAGGTTACGCTTACTGAACCAGCCACTAACACAAGATTATATGGTGAGAGCATTGCCCGTATTGCCAATGTATTGGGGGATGGTAAGCCTATTATTCAAACTCTTAAGGATTTAAGACGAGGTCGTCGTAGTGAGTGGCGACGTATTAATAAGGGATTTGTTGAGC
>CANQMF010000053.1 GCA_947624915.1 uncultured Bacilli bacterium | reverse complement strand
GGCATATTCCAATATTCTTTTTTTACGTCTGCCTGTACCGTTTCAATTGTAATAGTCAATACATAAGTGGCATTATCGTAACCTTCTCCTGTACTCGTACATGTTACTTCATTATTAACCGTAACACAATTGGCTGAAGCTACAACATGAGGATTAAATGTAACTGACTCTAACAAATCACTTGTTATTTCACCAGTTTGTAAATCATTATTATAATAATACCAACCATTAATTAAAGTCCATTTACTTACGTAGTCATTTTTAAAGTTTAGTATAACGGTCCTTTCCGGTTCACCATCCACCTCTATTTCTAATGGCAATTCTTTACCATTAGAATCAGTCCATTTTTCTTCAAACTTAACTCTCACAGCAACCGGCACTTCTCCTGTATTTTCAACATTAACAGTCTTATCAGTTGTAGTGTCTGGAGTCCAATTATCTGGGCTGATAAAATACTCTGTTACTTTAGTACTATATGGTTTACTTGCAAATTCATTATTAAATGTTGATGTGGTTATAAAATACGCTATAGTCCCACTTAATACACCAATACACATCAAAGCTAACGCGATCATAATTAATGACTTCTTCTTCATTTTTTACCTCCAACTATTTCTTAATTTGCCTTTAAGTAAATTTTTTTAAGGCCACCATTAATTTGATTAATCACCCAACACATGGGTAAAAATCCTACCTTACCAGAAGAGTATATCAAAATTTCTTAATATTGTAAATAGCTAAATGCTTTAGTTTAT
Source organism: uncultured Bacilli bacterium (assembly GCA_947624915.1). The sequence goes on along the minus strand of CANQMF010000053.1, from coordinate 3,872 downwards.
AATGGTAACTATGGCCCTGAAGTAATTTACTTCAGGGCTTCATTTTATTTTAATATAACAGATTTAAATCATACTATAAATATTATGAATAAAAAGTTAATGTTGAAATCGGAATTTCAACATTTTATAAATTACTTTTAACTTAAAACATAGTAAAAAGGATGGCTATCGTCATCCTATCCTATAAATTCATTTATTAAATCTATTGTCACCAACACTATTTGATAATGTATTTTAACTTACCTTAGACAAAACTATGCTAGTACTAAACTTTGTTTCAAAATTAGTAGCGACTCCACTAACCTTAGCTGTATTAACTAACTGTACCGCTTTATCAATTATACTGTAATCAAACGTATTATCTTTATTAGTTGCTACCCCTTCAAATACATACTTATTATCTGGTGATGGAATAACGTAGTATACTCCTCTTACTCCACCATGAGCAATACTACAAGTAATTATTTCTTTTCCACTATAAGTACCTACTTTTAAATCAGCAACAGCGTAACCTACCGTTTCCAAAATTGTTTTTAAATTAGGATATGTCGTTTTTAATTTTTCCATGTCGTAAGCTATCAATCCTAATGAGAAATTAATATCATTACCTTGAACTCTCATAGCGTTATTTTCAACAATATAATCATACCCATCAGTTTTGGTAAAAGTAAATCCATCATAAGACACTTCTTTAGCCAAAGCCTGTTCTTCATTAACAGAATTATCCTTGTCTTGACTAGCACTACTAGAACTTGCTGTATCATCATTTGTCTTTATAACTGGTTTTCTATTCTCTCTATTAATGACACTCAACACATAGATCGTGCATATTGCGACTGCCAAAACAAGTAGAATAGATCCCATAACCATTAAAAACTTATGTCCCTTTTTAGGTTCTTCGCTTAGCATTTGCTCATCATTATCATCGTCAGGCGTTTCATCTTCACTCTCCATTGGTATATCCTCTTTCGCCGTCTCCCCTTTAATTTGCTCTGATTCTTTTTTTTGTACATCATTGTCTAAGCTAATAGAAGGAGTAGTGACCAATGATTCATGGGTATCTTCACTTTCTATTTTAGTTACTGGTTTTAACTCAGTTAGTGGTTCAGATTGTTCCGTTGACAAACTATCATCCCTAGATTGTGATATCAAAGAACTCTCTGTAAACAAAGACTTTTTTTCATCATTTGAAAATAGATTAGTACTACTAAATTCATCAACAAGATTCTCATCAGATGTTAATACATTAGATAAATCATCATCTGTTTCATCTGAAAAATCTTTAACAGGTTGACTAACAAATGAATCAAAAATATCTAAAGTTGGCTTTTCACTTACACCATCCCCCGCAGTATGATTTTCATGTGTATGAGCATCAAAGTCATTTAAATTATTTTCGTTATCCATAAAAATTCTCCTACTCTTTTACTCTATTATTATATCATACTTTTACTAATATGCATAAAAAAGAAGCTTTCTTTACATTTTAGTTTACTATAAAGCTTCATTTAAACCACTATTAATTAGCTAACTACATATATTCATATTATAATTTGCAAACAAAAAAGTATTTTACAACTTTATTTTTTCCCAGTTCTCATCATCATTAGTAGCATATAATTCAACATTAGGATATTCATAGAATTTTAAATCTCTTTCAATGACTTTCATTTTTTTTACTGGCGTACTTGTTTCTACTTTTCTAAATTTTATTGGATCGTTACTACTTTTGTAAATATTAGTATACAATTGACCATCATCAGTTATCATTAATATATAAGCTGAATCATAATAATAGAAATTAACTTCTACCAAGAATTGAGCATTATCTTTATCGTAAACCTTCATTTCTTTTCCAGTATCTAAATCAACTTGAACTACTTTCCCTTCTTTTATCTTTACTTGATAATTTTTAACCAAGCCATCAACCCTTACAGTTCTATCTACTACGTCAACTAAGTCAATACTCTTTTCTTCATACTCATTATTAGAAGCAGGTGCAATAAAATAACTCTTCTTAGTAATTACATCTTCCTTTTGAACAAACGCAAAAGAAGCAGTTAACATACAAAAGAAGATTGCCATACAGCCAGTAACTATTCTAATATGATTAACACTTTTTAACATATTACTCCCCCTTTACTACTTTTTTCCAATGACATCACTTATTATATACATTTTTTGTTATAAGTCAACACATTTTCTTATTTATCTCGGTAAATTATATGCCTTTTTCTCAAATAATTATACTCTATTTTATCTTTATTATTCTAAAAAAACAAAAAAAGTCTATTAATCTGACTTTTTTGTTGTAACAGAAAGGCCATCACCAATTCTATAAAAAGTAGTATCATATTCTGGATTATCTTTAAGAAAATCAATGTATTTTCTGATTTTACCAACTAACTGACGCGTGTTACGATTGTGTGTTAAAGTAGGATCTTCAACCATACCATGAAAGGATAAATTATCACTAATAATAGCACCACCCGGGCATAAATTATGTTTGTATTTTTCAAAAAATTTAATATATTGACTTTTAGCAGCATCAATAAAAATCAAATCATAAGTATCATCTAATGTACAATCTAAAGCATCAGCATTAATAATAATAATCCGATCTTGTAAATTAAAATTTTTAACATTATCACAAGCTAAAGTATATCTATTTATATCCTTTTCAATGGTTGTAACAACAACATCATCTTTAACACTAGCAAAACAAATAGCAGAGTAACCGCTAGCCGTACCAATTTCTAATATAGAGTGTACATCATGCTCTACAATATATTCTTTAATAAAACTACTGCTTTCATCAAGCAAGATAGGAATATGGTGTTCTTTAGCAAAGTCCTTAAGCTCTAATATCTTTCCCATAATCCCTGCTTCTGAAGTTGTGCTATCGTCCTATTTTGCTCAGCGTTAGTTTTAGAAAAATAAACTTTTCCAGTATTATCGGAAACAAAATAAAGAGCATCCGTATTTTTAGGATGAAGGGCTGCATCAATAGAATTAATAGAAGGATTACATATTGGTCCAATTGGTAAGCCCTTAAAAGAAATTGGCCTTGTATTATAATCATTGATATCATTTAACTCACTAGCATATAAATCACGCTGTGACATATCAACTTTAGCAGCATAATAAGTGGTAACATCACTTCCTAAAGACATATTTTTGTTAAGGCGATTATAAAATACGCCTGACACTTCATAACGCGACTCTGCATCACTTGCTTCTAACTCAATAATACTAGCTAAAGTTAAAATCTCATGAAGACTATATTTGCTTTTCTCAAAATCCTGTTTGTAAGACTCTAATTGCTTTCCAGTTTCGTTTAATAAAGTTTCTATAATTACTTTAACAGAAACATCTTCGTTATTAAAATTATAAGTATTAGGAAATAAATAACCTTCTAGGGAATAGTAAAGGCGATCATTTAAAATACTTTTATCTAAAAACCAATATTTATTCACTAACTCATTTAAATAATCCCTATCTTTTAACAAGTTATATACATCATCTTCCGTATTGTTGGTATTATCAGCTATAAAACGGGCGATCTCACGCATATTTTTTCCCTCTTTAAAGGTAAGAACTAAATCTGTTGAAATACCTTTTCCCTGTAATGTCTTAACAATATCCTCAACAGATAAACTAGGCTTCAAATTATATTTACCAACTTTTAATCCAGACGGATGCGTTAACTTAAGATAAATTTTATACATTTTATTAGATCTGATTAGTCCAAGTTCCTCTAACCTTGGCCCAATAGAATAAAAGGTATCCCCATCTTTTATATCAAAAGCAATAATCTCGGTATTATGTTTATCAACCGGACCTATTTCCTTCTTATAATAAGAATAGGCCAG
>CANQMF010000052.1 GCA_947624915.1 uncultured Bacilli bacterium | reverse complement strand
TAGAAATGACTTATATTATATAGCATTATTGAGGGTGTAAGTTATTTACTTCAGGCCCTTTTAATACAAACAACAACTTTTAAATTAATTTCTTTCTAACTAATCATTATCAATTATTCAATTATAACAAATGGATTGTTAGCCGTACCATCACCTGAATCATACATCGCACCAGATTTTAAAGATACAACTGGCCTAACACCATTAGAAGAACGCATATAACCATGGCCACCCAAAGAACCTATATCACTTATAGCGAACATAAAAGCGGCATCTTCTCTAAAATAACAAGGTGACATTGTCCAAAAGGTCCTTCCTACGTATAAATAATAGCTTTCATTAGTATCATAAGCTGCTCCTGCATACATCGCTTCGTCACTAGTTATTAATCCAACTGGTTTTTTAGCTTTACCATTACTTACTGTATATGAATCTTCTTCCCTACAGCTAAAACTAGGTAATCCTTGATTTCTTCGATAATAATCATCAAAATATAAACAAGTTTGAGGAAGTCCACCATTAGGATTCCAACCACTTATCTCCTTTGCCTTTTCATATCTTTTATCATTACACCATATCGTATCTTCTAAGTACTTGGTGTATGCATTCATATTATTTTCATACCAATCATTTTCTAAATAAGATTTCATTGCCGAATCAGTATTATTCGAAAACATATCTTCTAAGACTTCATCTATAAATTTGCCATCTGTTAAATTTATGAAATAATACCCTGCATCCTTATGGTAATAATAATAACGTATAGTACTACATGTTGTATCAGATGTATTACACGTATAATGGTGAAGACTATTCAACTCACTAGATGTATTTGTTAAAGTATACATATTAGTTGCCTTATCATATGAAACTGTTCTTCCAAACAAGGCACCAGGAGCTGGATCCTCCATATGATACTCATGAATATCTCCATACTTATACCCAATATAGGCAGGAGATATTTCACTATTGTTGAAACGGCCTTCCGTAGCTAGTGACATAAGACCAGTATTCTGGCATATCTTTTTTTCACCCTGAACAGTCGGTTTACCATTATAGATGAGCTTTATGCCACCAGTATCCGTCGTTCTTACGATCTTCCAACACAAATTAGCAAATAAAACATTATTGTTATCAACGGCCCCACGATAATAATAAATTGGATAACTGTCACTCATTGTGTCAGCTACTACATAAATACCCTGGCCATTAGTGGGAGAAGATATGGCTTTAAAATCAATTCCATTTTCATTTTGAACAAATTTACTTGCCTTATTATCTGCTACTGCATCAACCCTTATAGTATCATACAAAATATCTGGCATTGACCAATATTCTTTTTTCATATCTGCTTGCACTGTTTCAATAGTAACCGTTAATACATAAGTTGCATCATCATACCCTTTTCCTGTGCTAGAACAAGTTATTCCAGATTCATTTCTTATACAATCATTTAATATAGATGCATTGGGATTAAACGTCACTGATTCTAATAAATTATCTGTTACCCCTAGGGGATTTACATCGGTTCTATAGTAATACCAACCATCTCTCAAAATCCAACTACCCTCGTAACCATCCTTAAAATTTAAAATAGCAACATTTTCCATTTCGCCGTTTACTTCTATTTGTAATGGTAAATCATTACCATCAGAATCAGTCCATTTCTCTTCAAATCTAACTCTAACTGCGATGGGGATACCACCAGTATTTTCAACATTGACAGTCTTATCAGTTGTCGTCCCGGGAGTCCAATTGTCCGGACTAGTAAAATTCTCTGTCATCTTAGTACTATATGGCTTACTTGAAAACTCATTATTAAATGTCGAAGTCGTGGTAAAATAAGCTATAGTAGTTCCAAAAGCAGTAACAGTTAATAACAACAAAGATAAAATAATTAATAATTTTTTCTTCATTCCAATTCCTACCTTATCATTAAAATTATATCAAAATACTATAATATTGTAAACAAATTACCTGAAAACAATGCATTCCAATAAAAATTGTACAATTAATAAATCGATTGTTACACAAAGACTAATTAATAATAATGATTAGTAATTTAATTAAAGCATACCAAAAAAAGATCAAAGTTCAAAACCTTGATCTTTATCGTCTAGTATATTTTACTTTAGCCATATATTGTTTAAATGCAACATAAGCAAAAATAGTTGACACAATTGTCCCTAGAATTGCTTGATATATAGCTGTAGTAAGTTTTGAAATTTCACATGTATTAATACCAAGAATTTTAGAGCCTAATAAGGCAACAAGAATAATACCAAGTATAAAACCACATATCGCATAAATTAATGCTCGTAAAATAGCTTTACTAAGTGGCAATTTTCGGTTTAACTTACTTGCTCCCATTTTAAGAACAACAATTGTATTAAGTAAAGTTGGAATACAACAAACCATAGCAGCATTTATAAAGTTAGGTACTTCATTTTCAGTATCAACACCGATAATTATACCTAAAATAAATCCTAAAACCAGTCCTACTACTATACCGGGGATCAATAGCTTTATTACATCTTTTTCTTTCACTATTCCAATACCCCATCAAAAACAGGTTCACCTGTATATTCTTTAGCTTTTTCTTGATTAGTTAAAACACGTAAAGCACCACTAGCCAATGCTTCTAATTCAAACTCCCCAGGTATTACTACTATTTTAGAAAGTTTACCAATATATTTTTTTAATCTATTAATAAGATATGGTTCATTAGCAATACCACCAGTAATAATAATAGCACTACAATTACACTTTAAAGCAGTATACATAGCTCCAACTTGTTTAGCTATTTGATATATCATAGAATCGTATATAATTTTAGCTTTCTTATTACCTTTTTCAATCATATCAATAACTTGACGTATATCAGTAGTACCAAGCCAAGCCATAATACCACCATTTTTATTAATATAAGCTTTTATTTCATTTTCTGTGTATTTACCACTAAAGCACATACTAATTAACGGTTTAGCAGGAACATACCCACTACGATTAGGCGTCATTGGCCCATCACCATTAATAATATCGTTACAATCAACCATTTTACCATGATTATGAGCTGCTACAGAAATACCCCCACCTAAATGACAAATTATTAAATTTAAGTCTTTATAATTAGCTCCAATTTTTTTAGCATATCTAATGGCAATTTCTTTTTGATTTAATGCATGTATACGACTTTCACGATATATGCCAGGTATTCCAGTAATACGAGCTTCAATCTTGAATTCATCTACATCAGGGGGATTAACACAATAACATGGTTTATGAAATAAATTACCAAGCTCACGTGCCAATACAATCCCTAAGGCTGATGGATGTTTTACAATGCGCATCTCATTAGCATCATTAAACATTAAATCATTAATGTTGTATGTTCCACCAGTTAAGCACTGTAAAGAACCACCACGGCCAGAAAAAGCATCGATACTTTCTAGAGCGACTTTATGTTTTTTTAATGATCCTAAGATAGTATTTAAACGAAATATTTTTTGATCACTTATTTCTTTAAAAGGTTCTAACTCTTTAGAACTATGTTCTATAGTATCTTTAAAAATACATTTTTCATTTTCAAATAAACCTATTTTCGTACTAGTAGAACCAGGGTTAATAGCTAAAATACGATAACTATTTTTCATTTTTTAGCTCCCCCGCTCTAACGATTGAAAATAAAATATTCCCAACAAGTTCTGATACTGGAGCTCCTCTAGAACAGTCGCTACATATTAGTTTAAATCCTTGTAATAATGGACCATATGCATCAGCATGTCCAAATTGTTGAATTAGTTTAACACCAATATTGCCAGCATTTAAATCTGGAAAAATTAAAATATTAGCTTGTCCAGCTACTTCACTTGGACGTTTTACTTTTTTACTAGCAACTTCTGGTACAATTGCTGAATCTAGTTGAAATTCTCCATCAATTTTTAAATCTGGGCGTCTTTCATTAGCAATTTTTACTGCAGTTTGAACTTTTTCAACTAGTTCTCCTTGACCAGAGCCTAATGTGGAGTAAGATAATAAAGCACATCTTGGTTCCCAATCTGTAACAGCATGAATCGTATCACATGTCGCGATAGCAATGCTAGCTAATTCAGAAGCTGATGGATTAGTAGTGACAGCACAATCACCAACGGCTATTAAATGCCCACCGTCAGCAAACGTATAATCGGGTATTTCAGCAATACCTACTGATGAAATAACATCTAAGTTATCTTTTAAACCAACAATTGTCTGTGCTGCCAAGATAAAATCTCCTGATGTACTGGTAATACCACCAAATGTTACATCAACTTCTCCAATTGCTTCCATCATTAAAGCTAGATGAAGAGGATCGTTCATTCGACGGCGAAGTGATTTTTCACCATAAACAAGGTTTGGTAATTTCAAGTACTTAGATAGAACAACCTCTTTATATGCTTCGTCTTTTTCATCGACATATTCCCAGTTTTTGTCATCAATATTTTCATCTTGACACATTTTCTTTACCGCATCGATGTTTCCAACCACAATGATTTGACCATATTTACCAGCAGCTATTTCAGCCATAGCTTGTAACATTTTTACATCTAAAGCCTCAGGGAAAGCTACCCTACAAGGGTTAGCTTTCGCTTT
>CANQMF010000051.1 GCA_947624915.1 uncultured Bacilli bacterium | reverse complement strand
GCTCTACCAACTGAGCTAATTGAGCAATAACAAAACGTGTCCCCATTGGGACGAATAATTCCGCGGTGCCACCCAATTTGCCAATAAATTGACCTCTTATCGATTCTATCAAATCGTGTAACAAGATAACGGGTTACCTCCGATTAAACCTACTCATAACTTTTCAGTCTAACAACTAGTGGATGTTATTCACAATAAACTTTATCATTAGCTCACACCAAACCTAACTCGCTTTCATCAGTATTTATTGCTACTTCTTCCACGTCAAAACGCTTATGTATTAATTATATTTCAAACAAAGCTTTTTGTCAATACATAATCCTTTTTTTTACTATCCTATCATTTCATCAATATTAATTAACGATTCTAAAATAGTTGTTATAATATTTTTATCTTGCATATCCATATTGCTTTTGTTAGTAAACTCAATAGCATCCATATATCTTTGATCGCTTATTAAACTGTTTAAAATTTCTTTACTTAACGTCATATTTTGGCCTTGCATTATCAACCTAACATTTAAAAAATTATAAATACGTTCTAACAAATTATGATAAATCATATAAAAAACGTCTTGTTTTTGAGATTCAATTTCTCTTATAAATCTAAAAGCATTAATATAATCATTTTTGCTAATAGCGTCATAAAAATTGGTTAACAAATCTCCACCGTACTTAAATTTAGTTCGATAAGTTAATAATGTCACCTTTGGATGAGCCATAATATATTCAAAGCAATTAAATAGATCGTCAATAATATTTAACTCTTTATCGTTTAAATGCAACGCTTCATTTAACGCAAATAATTGATTGAAATAATATTGTGCTCTAGTATAATCATGATTGTTAAGGCAGGCAAAAAATATATCTAATAATTTATGGTATTCATCAACTTCTTTGGAATCATTTTTATTACATAACTCCTTTGCTTTTATACTAAGATTTCTAAGTGTCATCACATCTAATTGTGATAAAGATGATTTATGTTGCCTCAAATTTTTACAAGCATTATCATAATCACCACTAATCACATATTCAAGAAACAAACGCAAAGGTTCATCACAAAAAAGTTTATTTTTTAAAGATGTTGTCTTTTGATCAGGTAATGTGATTGATTTACTCAACAGTAAAATGAAGGCATAAAGAATATTTATATTTTCTTGGCTTTTATTTAATTCACAACATTTAATTAAACTCTTATAGGAATTGGCATAATCACCAGTCATAATATCATAAATAAAGTGATAGTAATAAACTTGATAATCCTTATATTCTAATGATTCAAAGTACGCAATAAATTCGTCATACAAATTATTCATTAAGTAATAAGTCATTAACTCTTTATCACTTTCTACATTAATTAAGACTTCGTAAAAACCTTTCTTTGTTCTAGTCAATATTTTATCCAATAATAAAGCATTAATACTTTTAGTATTAAAGCCCAATTCTTTTAACTGTTTAGTCGTAATCGTCTTCCCATTAAAAGGTATTAAAGTATCTTTTTTCATCATACCATTCCCCCACTAAAATAATCTTAACACTAATAAACAGTAATAGTCAATAAAAAAGAAGTCATTTAAACTTCCTGTACAACAATAATAATCATAGGTTTGGATCCCGTTTGTTGGTAGAAATATTTTCCTAATTTTTCACGAATACCAAGCTTAATTTTATTAAAGTCAACATAATTAGGATTGACAAAACTTTCAACAACATTTAAAGATATTTTAGCAGCTTCTTCTATCATATCCGTATTATCTTTAACATAAATAAAACCTCTAGTTAAAATCTCTGGACCGGCTAAAACTTTCTTTGTCGTTTTATCTAATGTAGTCGTCACAATAACAATACCATTTTCACCGAGTAATTCACGATCTTTTAAAACTAAGTCACCAACATCACCTGACTGTTTACCATCAATCAATATTTCATCAGTTTTAACCTTTTCATCACTATCTACTAATTCACCATTAACAAAAGTTACAACATCACCATTTAATTTTAATAAGACATGATCTTCATCCATTCCTAACTTATAAGCTAGCCTAGCATTTTCAACTTGATAGCGATATTCACCAATAATTGGAAAATAATACTTAGGTTTTAACATATTAATCATCATTAAAATATCCTCACTAGAAGCATGTGGTGAACGGTAAATTTTCTTAGATAAAATAACTAAATTACAACCCTTTTGTGCTACTGCATCAAATACCTTGGTTGAAGCAACCTCAACATTATCATACACTGGCGATGCAAAAACGACTGTGTCATCAGGTGTTAACGTAATAAACTTGTCACTACCTCTTAGTATCCTCTTAATATTAGAATAAGGCATTTCTCTTTCATTAGAAATCAAAACAATAATACCTTCTTCATTAACACACTTAATATTTCTTATTCTCGATTTATCAAACTTAATATATCCCTTATCAATTGAATAAATAATTAAATCCTCTAATTTTTTACCCATTACCACAACATTACGATTAGTCTTAATAATTTCATCAAATAGCTCTTGAATTCGAAAAATCTGAGCCTGCATTATATTAAATAAAATACGTCCTTCATGTTTATTAATAGTTTCACGAATAATATCACTAGCCCGGTGATTTGGTGATGTAAACCCCTTCTTATCGGCATATATCGATTCATTTAAAAAGCATAAAACACCTTGTTTCCCAACATAAGCGATTTTACCAATATCACAATTAAAACATCCAATCATTGATGGATCGATAACATAATTACCACTGAAGACAATTGCACCATCCTCAGTATATAAAACATACATAACTGCATCAGGTATAGAGTGTGATACCCTAATAGGGAAAATACTATTTTTACCAAAAGCTATATTTCTGTGCAACTGCAACTCTACTAAATTACTAGTTTTAATATTTTCCGTTTCTAAGTTCTTTCTAATCAAGTCAATAGTAAATTTAGGAGCATAAATTTTAAGTTCTGGTAAATCTTCTAAAATATCCTCAAGTGCTCCCAACTGTTCATCATGCCCGTGTGTAATAAAAATACCAATAATACGTTCTTTATTTTCTTTTAAATAATCATAATTAGGGATGATATAATCAACACCCAATGAATTATCGTCACTATATTTTAATCCAGCTTCAAATACAAAAATATCATTATCGACTTCAACGACATACATATTTTTCCCTGTTTCATTTAGTCCGCCTAAGGCAAACATCTTAATCTTACTCATAATTCTCCTTTCGTTCTTTTTTACTTCAACTCATTATAACAAAAAAAACTTAAATAGTCCAGTTTGCAAAATCATATTATGCATCCGCTTTTTAATAAAACTTTTTACTTATAATTCGATATCAAAAAATTTAAAACTACTAAACGCAAATAAAACATCCTAATAATTAATAACAATGAAATTCATAAAAATACTAGGTAGCTTAGCTTAATCAATTACATTCAAATAATCCATTTTAAAACAAAAGTATTGCTACTTTTCGTAATGTACAAAAGTCATAATAAAAGATCAAAGTTTTTCTTTGACCTTCTACTTTTTGTTACTTTTATATTCTATCTTTCACAATATATCTAAATATTCAAAAAGATATTTGATTAATTACTTTTATTATTCAGTCACAATATATGGGTTTTCTTTCGTTCCATCTCCATCGCTATAAAATATGTTGGATTTTAATGAAATCACAGGACGTACGCCATATGAACTGCTGACACCACGATAAGTCAAGCTACCAGTCGAAGTCACAACGAAAGATGTGGCACCATCATAATCAAACAAGCCACCACCAGGTAGGCCAGAAGGACCAACCGCACAATCGAAATAATAAGGCAACATTAACCAATAATCTGCTCCTGTATACAAATAATACTCCTTATTATCACTACTTGAACCTCCTGCATATATTGCCTCATCACTTGTTATCAAACCTACTGGTTTACTCACTCCGCCATTAGCTACTGTTAAAGAATCTTTCTCACTACACTTTAAACTAGGTGTTCCATTATTTCTTCGATAATATGCATCAAAATATAAATAGTTGTTAATAGAGCCACCACTCGGATTCCAACCACTATTTACCTTAGAATCTTCATAACTTTGATCATTGCACCATACCGTATCTTCTAGATAACTTTCATACTTAGTCATACTATTTTCATACCATGTGCTCTCAATATAACTTTTAATAATTGAATCATTTTTATTACTAAACATTTCTTCTAAGACTTCTTCTACCCCTTTTCCATCACTTATTGTTATATAGTATAATAGTGTTCCATCATACTTATAAACATGTAGATGATACATATAATTGATGCTCGTACAGGTATCTGTATTGTTTAAACAGGTATAGTGATGAGTAGCTAACTCACCCTTGATAGAACTTGGAGCTGATGTTTCTATTGTATCTGTTAAAGTATACGTTTTTGTGTCATTATCATAAGTAAACGATTTACCATATTTTATCACATCTGTAGTTTCTCTTTCGACATTAGAATAATAAATTGTTCCATATTTATAACCTGCATAAGCTGGTGAATTAGAGCGACTGTTAAATTCACTTTTAGCTACTTGAGCAGTTTCACCCGTGTTATCACATATTTTCCTATTACCTTGTTCAGTGGGAATGCCATTATAGATCAACT
>CANQMF010000050.1 GCA_947624915.1 uncultured Bacilli bacterium | reverse complement strand
GCCAGCAAAAAAACAAGTACACTAGCTACCAACAAAGTAAGTAAAACTCCTCCAATTATTAAAACTATCTTTTTCATATCGTAAGAAAAAAGAGCATCTCTACTCTTCTGAGCCCTTTCCCTTAATTTCATTTTGTAACTCTTCTAATATTGTTTCAATAATTTTCCACTCTTTATCTGTTTCAATAGGTAATAAATTAGTCTCTTCCTCCTGTGGATTATATATCGAAGCATATACTTTAGTATTACCTTCCTCATCTAGTGTATTATCTGTATAGACAATATAATTCTTCTTTGTTTCATCAGATTCAAACGTAAACAATACTTCACATTCTACTTCTTTTCCTTCATCATTTAATACTTTAAAAGTCATTTTTTCTTCCATTTTAATCTTCCTTTCTCCTATCCAAATAAGTTTGTAAGATAATACTAGCTGCCAAAGCATCTACCTTAGTTTTCCTTTTCCTTCGTGACATATCAGCCTCAATCATATAATTAGTTGCCTCAACAGTAGTTAACCTTTCATCTTGCATAATAACGGGTATTTGAAACTTTTGTTCAATTAAATTTTTAAACTCTAAGGTACTAAGGGCTCGTGTGCCCATGCTGTTATTCATATTCTTAGGTAACCCCAAAACTATTTTTTTTATTTCAAATTCTTTTATAATTTTCTCTAACTCATGTATGGCGGCTTCAAAGTCATTCTCTTTAAAGCAAATGGTTTTATAGGAATTAGCAATGGTATGTGTAATATCACTTATAGATACACCTAGTGTCTTAGTCCCAAGGTCAAGCCCTAAATATCGCATTATTTTAGAAAGCCTCTAACTAAAACTTCAAGGATCTTGGTCCTTTCTAGCTTAGTCATCTTACTACGTGCTTTCTTATAACTTGAAATATACCCTGGATCCCCACTAACAAGGTACCCAACAATCTGACAAATCGGATCATATCCTTTTTCCTTTAAAGATTCACTCACTTCTTTTAAAGTCTCTTCTATAATGCCATCCTGAAAATCTGATACCTGATATATCTCCGTCATCATCAGTACCTCACTCTCACCTATAAATACAATTATATTGTAACATAAGTACTTTCAATTGTAAATCTTTTAACCTTCATCCTTTACAAACTTTTTATATAAATTACCTTTTTCCTCGAAATTTTTAAAATATTCATAACTTGCAGCAGCTGGACTAAGCAAACAAATCATCTCTTTTTTAGTAACCTTTTTAGCAACTTGTACAGCTTCTTTTAAACTTTCACATTTATATATTTTAATACTATCATTAGATAATAAATCCCCAATCATATAACCTGTTTTAGGCATACAAATTAAATTATGAACCTTGCCCTTATTTAAATAGTCAACCAATGGCTGATAATTTATTCCACGATCTACACCACCAAAAATCAAAGTATCAACTTTCTTTAAAGTATCAATAGCATTAATAGTTGCATCAGGTATAGTAGCAATAGCATCGTTATAATAAATAACACCATCATATTTACCAACATATTCAAGCCTATGTTCTAAACCTTTAAAATTATTAATAGCAGGAACTACTTTATCTATATCAAGTTTTAAAATACATGCCACCACCAAAGCAAACATAATGTTACGAATATTGTGTTCACCAAGTAGCTTACGTTCATTCGTTAAATCATACAAAAATAACTCACCCATATATAATTTATGCTCTTTAATACTAATCACGTTAGAAGCACTAACATGATTAAACTGCACCAAATATTTTTTTGCTTGGTAACGATCATCAATATAATCGCACAATGGATGAATATCACTACTATATATAGCATAGTCACTATGATCTTGATACTTAAAAATATTTAGCTTATCAGCATGATAATGCTCTACCGTCCCTGCATGATCTAAATGATCCTCATACAAATTAATAATACAAGCAATATGTGGTGAGACATCAACAAATTCAAGTTGCAACGCTGACATCTCAACGACAACCCATGTATCTTTATGAATTTTTTCAAGTTCATCAAAAATGGCTTTACCAATATTACCTAAGAGAATGGTATCAACACCACTAGCTTTTAATAATTCATATATAAGCGTTGACGTCGTACTTTTACCCTTCGTAGCCGTAATACCAATCACATGTTTTCGATTATATTTCAATAATAACTCTAACTGAGAAGTAAAGTTGATACGACTAACATCTATATCCTTAGTAATAACTCCCGGTGATTTAATAACCAAATCATAACGCTCCAACCCATCTAGATAATGATCGCCATACACAATTTTCACTTTTTCATCGCTCTTTAAATCATCACTTTTATCTATAGGATTTACTTTATCAATAATCGTAAGAAACATATCACTATATCTTCTAATAAAATGATAAGTAGCAATACCTTCCATGCCAAAACCTAATATCGCAATCTTTTTATTATTTAAAAAATTAATTATCTCTTCAATCATTTTGTATCAACTCATTTACTCTATCTAATTCATTTTTTACTAAATTAACAAATATTTCAGGTATATTATTTTGTTCATTAAAACTATACCTTAAACTATGATTCAAATCCAAAGGATAATGATCACGATAATATTTTAATAAGTATGGAAGTTCCTTACACTGATTGATTACTAAGCTTACTGCATATCTTACCTCTGAATAAGTTCCGACACATTCAAAAGGCTTTGTCTTACCATAACCTAATAATTCAATAAAAGTATCAAGTAATTCTTCTTTAGTATATAAATCTTCACCAAAAATATTAATTAATTCATCTCTAGATAAGAAAGGACTTAAAATAATATAGACAAATAAACATTTTGGACAATTACAACACCATTTCCAAGGTATCTTCTTACTACCAACATTACAGCTTTTAAACACACTATGATAATCTTTATATTGTGAAAACAACATACCTATTTGAATCTCTTGTAAACACCTTAATAAACTAAAATACTTAATATCTAACTTGAAATATTGACTCGTATAATTGTTAAAGTCATTTTCAAATTCATAAGTCTTAGAATATTGATGATTAATTTTCGTACCAAGGACAGTAGGTTCATTTGCACTAGCTTCATTTGACAAAACAATATACTTCTTACCTGATAAATAAGCACATAGATAGGAAATAAATGCAACTAACGCACTAAATGGTGTATGACCATTTAAGTACCCTTCTTCAACTAATTCAATAAGTCGTTTATCAATCGTTCTTTTGATTGCCATAAAATCATCATGACCAGCTACCTTTGCACATTCAATACTAGGTTCTTTAGGATTAATCATAAAACACTTATTGTCAAATTCTTTAAGAATAGTCAAAGTTACAGCCGAATCTTTACCTCCGCCAACAGCAATAAGATTTCCTTTACCTTGATACTCAATCTTTTCAAGACACTCTTTTTCATGAAAGCAAGTAATATTTACAAACTCATCTTCTGATACTTCAATATTATTGACATATCGAAATTCCCCTAAACCGTTATAATATAACTTCTTAAACCAATCAATTTGATCTTGATTTAAATAACCAGCCTTAACTTCAATATTTGGACTACAGGTAGATTTAAAATAACTGATTAACTCAACCATACCAATATTAAAAACAAGATAATTTAAAAAAGCATTGTCATATTTTGTTACAATATCTTTTTTTGAAAGACTAAGAGTTGGCGTAAAAGTAGCTAAATCAGGTATTTCAAAATAAAACTTAATCATCAAAGTCTCATCAATATCTTTTATTTCATATTTCTCATATACAATTTTAGGATATTTTTCTCTTAAATCTTTAAAAGTCATGCCATCACCTAATAAAATTATATCAAAAAAATTAGCACTTAGTCTAATTTCTTGAATATTATTTATATTAATTATTTTTTTTAGTTAACGCTATAATCTTTTCTAAAATAAAGCCATATTTCGTAAATGGCGTTTCACCATCAAAATAAAGAAAGTCATTATAAGAGATATCCCTTTTTTCTTCTTTATTAACTCCGTCAATATTCTTAATAACAATACCCTTAACAGTTCCTTGACTCTTTTTTAACATCGCTAAAGTATCTTTAGCATTAACTTTAACAACACCTAAAACCTCATTAGGATCAAAAGCAAACGCACTAATATCACCAGTAAAATTAGCTACATACACATTTGCTTTAGCGCGGTCTCGAAACATAGTTCCATCCGCCTTTTCTCGATCCATAATAAAAGGGACAATACCAGCTAAGGTAATTTTATTAGGATCAACGTCAAGGCCTATTTCTTCTTTTATTTCACGAGCAAAACCATCATTAAGAGATTCTCCAGCCTTAATATGGCCCGAAGCCGTTGTATAGAGTTTTCCTTCATCTTTACGAATTTGAAAATAAACATTACCTTCCTTATCATATAGCCAACAGTGAACAGTATTATGCCATAATGCTTCTCGGTGAACAACATCTCTAGGAGCTTGTCCTAAATAATTACCCTCTTCATCATAAATATCTAAATATTCCATACAACCACCTCTCAATATTTAAATCATTTTATCTCTTCTTGTTTATTAACAATTTACATAATTTCGAGTATATTAAAACTTGAACTTTAATATTCAAGTTTAGTATCAATTTGGTAGCCTGTACGGGATTCGGACCCGTGAATGTCACCTTGAGAGGGTGATGTGTTAAACCCCTTCACCAACAGGCCAAACAATTCGAATGACATAATCATTTTAACATTATTGTTCCTATTTGACAAGAGGAAATTAACAAATTATAGTTACAATGTTAATTTTCATTTGGAAGTTCGTTTTTTATTAAATAACGGCATTAAGTCTGATTATAGTATAATATATTATGTT
>CANQMF010000049.1 GCA_947624915.1 uncultured Bacilli bacterium | reverse complement strand
AAGACCCTGATTTATCGGGGGATCCTAAAGCCTGAAACAAGACACCCACCTGGTAGAACAGGTTTAATCGTTAACTAGCGCCAGTCTTTCGGCTTTTTTTAATTAATTATATTTCAATACCGTTTACATTGTTGCTTAATTTTGGTACAATGGTACTGTATATTAGATAGGATAAGAAAGTTAGGTGTCATGAATGAATAAGAAACCATTAATGATGATATTATTAGTAGTAATGTTGGTTGCTTTTGGTACAATATGTGGCACAATTGTTTTTTTTACGACTACTTCAACCTTTGATAATGAATTTGTAAGTAAGCCATATAGCACTAAAGTAACTGAGTTCTTTGTGAGTCCTGATAAATGGGTGCCTGGTGAAACTACTGATAAGGTAGTTGGCGTTGAAAATGTTGGTGAAATACCCATAGCTGTGAGGGTTAAATTGGACGAAAGGTGGACAGATTCAAAGGGTAGAGAATTGCCATTAGAAATGAACGTCAACGGTCATCAGGAAAAAGTTGCTATATTAAATTTTGCAGAAGATTACGCAACTAATTGGACTCTTATAAATGGTTGGTATTATTATAATAGCGATTTGAATGCTAATGATAAGACGAATAATTTACTTAAATCAGTAACATTCAATTCTAATACTATTGTTTCAGATAGTTGCGTTAATGAAGATAGTGGTATAACGTGTACTAGTAAAGGTGATGGCTATGACAATGCAAAGTACGTCTTAACAATTACTATTGAAACGGTACAGGCTGATGTTAAAGAAAGTTATTGGGGACTTTCATAGGTTATTAATAAAGGGTCTAAGCATTTGCTTTAGGCCCTTTTATATATTAGGCTTTCTTAGCCTTGTAGAAAGATCGATTATATATATGTTTTTCTAAACATAATAAGGGTTTGATTGAAGTTATTGAATATAAAAATAATAAAATCTGAAGTAGTATTTTACTACATAGAAAATGATATCAATGGTTTTAGGCTTTATTAAAGAATTAAGAAATGATATAATAGACCAAGTGGTTTTAGTTTAGAAGGTGATTTTATGAAGAAACGAAATGGGACTATTTCCTTTTTAAAGTTTATATTTGCAATATTAATTATGATAATGCATTTTGATCGTTCTTTACGTAATGGTTATGTAGGAGGGCCTCCTATTAGGCCAGCCTATTTATGTGTAGAGTTTTTCTTTATTGTGTCTGGCTATTATTTTGGCAAAGCTATTATGGATGAACTTAATAAAAAAAGTAATATTTATCTTGATAATCTAAAAATGATTTGGAAAAAGATAAAAAAATTATTACCATACTCTATTATTGCTACAGCTATTGGTAGTATTTTCTTGCTTATTTTTCATAAAATTAAGCCATCACAATTAGCTTTATCCGTATATGGTGCCTTTTTGGTTAATATGACGGGAATAGGGGATTTTAATATTATGCTTCCTTTATGGTATTTATCATCAATGCTAATTGTTATGTTTGTTATTTATCCGGTAATTAGAAAACAAAAAGAAAATTATGCTTTCTATACAGCGCCCCTTATTATATTGTTTGGTTTAGGATATATGTATCGATGTTATCATATGTTAGACATTACATATTCTAGTTGGAATGGTTTATTTTATGGAGGATTATTAAGAGCACTGGTAGAAATTAGTATTGGGGTGGTTATAGCTTTTTCAATGCAACATATTATTTCTCTTTTTGAACGTGTTAAATTTAAACATTTAAGTAAATTATTAACGATTATTGAGTTACTTCTATATAGTTTTATTATTGCATTCATGATCTTTTATTCTAAAAAGAGTGCTATAGATTATTTCATATTAATTATAATGGTTATAGCAGTCACAATAAGTTTGTCAGGAAAAAGCCTTTCTACAAAATGGTTATCTCACAAATTCATCTTTTATTTAGAAAAATTATCATTACTTGTTTATATAAATCATTATGCTTTTTCTATTCTCTTTGAATCTCTCGGTAAATTATATAACTTTCATTTCTTTTTAAGTTTATCTTTAGCTATAATGTGTACTTTCATTTTTTCAATAGTTGAAATGATTGTTGCTGATCATATTAAAAGAAGAAGAACAACTTCAAGTTAATTGTCTTCCTCTTTTAATATGTATTTATTAATATAATATGCAACTCCAGCGTGGTTATTGTCCAGAGTGACATAATCAGCAATTTGTTTTAAAGAATTATCAGCATTAGACATAATTACTTTAGTACCACACGTATTAAACATGGCGATATCATTGACATTATCTCCAAAGCATATACTTTCCTTTGGATTAATATTTAGAGCATTTAAAAGCTTTTTGATAATAATGCCTTTAGAGGTCTTTTCCAGATTAATATCGACTGATATTGAATCTGTTTTCTCGGTAGTATAATAATGCTTTGATATATAATTAATGGTGACAGGTATTTGAGATAGATAGTCTAATAGTAAAGTTATTTTATCATGTTCAGTACTGGAAAAAACAACTTGATATATATTATTATGAACTTGATCTAGATTATGAATAATAGTATTGTTCGTTGATTTTGCAGTAGAATAGATGTTACTATAACGCATACCTTTAGTATTTAAGGTAATACCGATTTTATTTTTGAAAGTATAATCCCAGATATGTTTTATAAATGAGATATCAAAATAGTCCTCAAAAATAGTTTCGTTTTTATCATTGTATACTAAAGCGCCGTTATTAGAAATAATATAGTCAACATGTTTTAATTTATTGGCATAATTTACTACGTAACTGTCAAATCGCCCTGATATAATAACTATTTTGATCCCTAATTGTCTTAGCTTGTCTATAGCTTTTATGTCCTTTTCATTAATGGCCTTTTTATCATTAACGAGTGTTCCATCTAAGTCAAAAAAAGCTATCTTTAGTTTCATATTATCACCAAACTAATTATAGCATTATCTTGTTTTTTTGTCTATTTTGTAGTACCATATCATTTAGCAGGACATACTATAAAATATGTATATAGATAGAGGATGGGTAGTTGTATGGTAAAAAAAGTGATTAGTGGAGTAGTTATGATAATTTTTATTGCGTGTTGCTTCTTATTGGGTGATTTTGATAGGTCACAAGTTGGTTTAGCAACTACTCCCAATATGGTAACGGTAACTGACCATATACCGATTTTTACTTTCCATCGTTTAGTACCAGATTATATTAAAAATAAAAAGTATAGTAATAATCAATGGGTTGGATCTATTGATGTATTTGCTACTATGATGGAGTATTTATATAATAACGGGTATGAAACAATTAGTACGGAAGAATTTTATGAATGGTATATAGGTGAGCGTGAATGTAATAATAAAACAGTTATGATTACATTTGATGATGGTTTTTATGAAGATTATTATTTAGCTTTACCAATTTTGAAAAAGTATGGGTTTAAAGCTACATCATTCGTTGTGGGTAGTCGTATTAAAGATATAACAAGAAAATATGATAGAAATGTTACTGCTTACATTGGTTTAGACGTTATTGAAGAAGTACGTAGAAATTACCCTAATTTTGAATTTCAAAGTCATTCTTACAACATGCATTATTATACTAAAAATGGTAAACATCGCATTCGTAGTATGAGTGAAGAAGATATGATAGAAGATGTTGAACAAAATAAAGAATATAATTTTACGACTATGGCGTACCCATATGGTGATTATAATAACAAAATTAAACGGGTTCTAGAGAACGCAGGATACTTAGTAGCATTTCGTTTTGGTCCTTCAGAAGTGGCTACTAGAGATAGTGATCGTTTTGCAATCCCTAGAATTAAAATAAATGGTAAAGCCACTTTAGCAACACTAAAAAAATGGTTAAATTAAAACAGCCGTACTGAAGTAATTTCATTCGGCTTTTTATATGAACCTCTCTAAATTTATTAAAGATTTCTTCATTAACTTAAAGTGGTCCTGAAGTAAAATACTTCAGGACCACTATTAATTTTCTTAATTGCTTACCATATAAGATAAAATTCCTACTCTACTGGAAAAATTATATCAAAGTTTTTTAATATTGTAAATAGCTCCAATTATTATTTTATAAGGCAATCTTAGGGGTGTAAGTATTTTACTTCAGGGCTAGTGAGGTGCTTTATGAAGAAAGAAAAGTTATTTTATTTATATGTTGTGCTAGGTTTTATACTAAACATTTTTATCTTTCCGATAGGCGGTTTAAACTTTTTAAAGAGTGCTTTAACAGCTCTAACAGACTTAGATAATAATGTTGAAGTTAAAAAGGTTGTTATTGAATCAGATGGTTATGCCAATAAATCTCCGGGTAGTTGGCGTATGGAAAAAAGTGCTGATTGGACTAGTCCTACTAATGCTAAAATAGTGTTTGATGTTAATACTAATCCTAGTTTTCATGATGTTCCTAATTTTGATGTTATTATGGTTCTTGATGTATCTGGCAGTATGTCTGGTACTAAGATGGATAAGTTAAAGGAAAGTGCCAAAAAATACGTTAATGATATTTTAAACGCAAGTGTAGATAATGCTATTTCTTTGATCGAATATTCATCAGATTCATCTATTGTCACACCATTTGTTAACAACGTAAATACATTAGTAACCGATATTGATGAGTTAGTGGCTGGCGGTAATACTAATTATTATGCAGGCCTTAAAAAAGTTGAAGAACTATTAACAGATTATGAAAGGTCTCAGAATAGAGGCTTAACAGTTTTATTTATGACCGATGGAGCCGCTAATGAAGATACATCGATGATTGAGTCACAATATGTTTATTTGAAAGATAAATATCCTAGTATGAAAATAATCGGCATCCAGTATGAAATGGGTAGTAAAATAACTAGCTATTTAAAGCAAGCTAGTGATGTTCAATATGATGCATATATGGATGATATATACGATCATTTTTTTGAAGGGACATATAGTGACTTTTTAGAGTATTATGAAAAGTTTGAAATAGTTGATTATATAGATACTACTTATTTCGAAGTATTAGGTGAAGATGATATAACAGTATCAATAGGAAGTGTTAAGCTAGAAACTAATGAAAGTAGTCAAAAAGTTATATGGACTATTGAGCCTGATACTTTAATTACCAGTGCTAGTATGCATATGAAAATAAATGTTAGATTAAAAAAGGAATATCAAGATAAATTAGGTTTTTATCCAACTAATAAGGGGGTTGAGGTAACAACTAAGTTACCTGATGAAGAAGAAAAATATACCGAAAGTGATGAAACTCCCGTCTTAAGATATGGACATGC
>CANQMF010000048.1 GCA_947624915.1 uncultured Bacilli bacterium | reverse complement strand
CGCCCTTATTTTGGATGTTTCTTTTACATTCTTTTTTCACTTTCTGAAACTGGAATTTACTTTTTCATTTCACGATTATTTTGAGCTTTCCTGTACCAACATTCATTTTGATTATACACTTATCCTTTAGCTTATGACTACACCCTTCTAGATAAAGACATGTTATATCAAGCTCACGAAGTAACGTTTTCACATTATTACTAAGATTATAATCAGACAATATAATTCCCTTTATAGGAGGTAATTGGAACAATAAATTATTATTTAAAGTCTTAGTAACTAAAATATCATCTGATGTTAACGTCTTCAATTCATCAATCCTTTTAATAATTCGGATCCGTCCTTCTACCATTCCTTTAGAGTATCCAACACCTTGATATTTAGCTTTATCAATATCTTTATTTAGATTGCCAAAGGATTTGATACTATCATAATTACGAAAGCTATCATAGTATAACCTATGTTTATTAACAGAATTTCGCATATAAATACTATCAACTTCCCCTTCAATATAATTATAAATATCATCAATACTTAAATGCCAAATATCATTCTCATTATCAATTATCTTTTTAGTTAAATAATACTTTGCTAACATCTTAGTATATCTTTTAACTAAAAAATTAAAACGAATTAAATAATCATAATAATATGTTTCAGCTATGATTAATGTCTGTAAACGATTAATTAAATTTAATAGTCTATTATATTTTTTTTCAGACAAAATACTCTGCAATCTGTCTAAGATAATCAACCTTTGTTTTTTATTATCACTTATATCTTCAACCTTTTTTAAAGCCTTCTTAATCATTCTAATTACATCCTCAACATCCTCAACGAAAAAAGGATGTGATAAATCCATAGGGTAAACAGACAAATATCCATATTTGTTAATATAATGACGGAATAAAGGATGGTAAAACCTTGTATCTTCCTTCTCATAATCATCCAAGATTTTAAGTGGCGATGATGAGTACCAATAACGATATGCATCACTATTGTCATTTATCTTTTTAACCAAATCATAAAATTCTTTTTGACATATATATTGATATTGACGTTCTTTAACATTAATTACTTCATTAAACTCTTCAAAGCTTAAATATTTCTCCAAAGAACTGTACAAAATACTTTTTTCTAAAGTATTCATTATTTTAAGTTTCGTATATGCGATAAATAAATTGCCGTAGTGATCAAAGACTAATCTATGCCATACTTTCTCTATATTATTACTACCTACTTTACTCATATCTTGACAATATTGTCTATACAAATTTTGATAATTACGTATAGTATTATCATATTCATTGTTAAAAAGCAAAATATTTTTTTCATGAATCTTGCGATTTTTGAACGTACTAATAAATTTCCAAAGCGATTTTTTCACTTTCCAACATTTGTTTATATTGTGTAATTGACAATAATAATTAGTTTCTTTATTAATGACTTTGTCTAACAAATAATATGTATCAGTTAAATTATAATAAATGCTATTAAAATGTAATAAAAGATTACTATTATTATTGATACCAAACGAATGATTATATTCTAACAAGCTCTTCTTATAAGCGTTATTTATTAAAGAATATATAAACATTTTACTTGGGCAAGAAGCTTTTTCCCACAACCCATAAGTGTTATCATGTAAAATATTTATAAGTTCTGTAGCTTCTAAAACATAAATCTGATTTTTTGTTATTGCTAATTCAATATTCAAAGGATAACCAAATTTTATTTGCAGATTCTGAATAGTTGAAATAACCTCTGTTAAATTATCCTTATTTATTATAGTATACTTATCTTCTTTGATAAGAACATTTTTGACAAAATTATACTCATAGTTTTCAACTACACTATTCTTTGCTACTGTTATCATACAAATATTAGTATCTGAAGAAACAGGGTTTATTGTTGTTACATACGCAAATGCATCAGCATCTATTTTTTCTTGCAATATCAAGCCCATTTTTATGTTTGCTATATCAATTTTTTTCTGTAATATATAATGTAAACTATTATAGGAAAATATAGACTTATAACAATCAATAATATTATCCTCTAAATCATATATATCAGTCTCATAAGATGGAAATATACCAGCAAAAGAAAAAGCACTATCAATACTCGCTCTAATTAAATACTCATCATTTCCCATAAAGTCTCTTACTTCATCTAACATTTTTTCACTCAAAGATATATCAATAAACAAAGATTTTATTTGATCTGAAATATCTTCAATGTTATCAAAATTTAAATTAACTAAAATACGTTCTATATAGACTTGAACGCTTGAAATAGCATTTAAATACTCTGTAGTATCTAAAGCTATACTTTTAGGTATATTAAAGCCATACCTGTTTAAATCAACCAAAGATTTAGCTTTATTTCCAATACCTTTATGGCCAACAAGACTATTCAGTTCAACTACCATTTAAATCACCAAACATACTTCTATTCTACATTCCTTTTCATTATAGCATAAAAAAAAGCAAATTTTTCAAATTTACTTTCTACTTTCCCATCTTTTCTTGAAACAAACTTAAAAGTCGTTCTTTTTCCCTCTGCTCGGCAATCAAATCCAACTCTAAAACGCCATTTTCAAGTCTTTGCCTAGCAAAACACACTTCAACAGGTTTACTAGAAGTTACCAAGTAAACATAGCTATTGCCACCATCTTCAAGTTCACAAAAGCAAACATATTCTTTTCCATCCTCTAAGACAGCCGTTTCACCAAATTGTAATTTATCCATATTATTCATTCCTTTCAACCACACTAACATATTCACCAATTAATTCTTTAATAGCATATATATATACGAAGACAGCCTCAGTAAAATCATCCTCTGTAAACGCTTCTTTATTTAAATCCAATATTTCACGATTAAATAATAACTGAGGTTTAACATTATAACGACTAATTAATCTATCAAAAACACCTATTATTTCTCTAAATTCTTTCTCAATAATTTTTTTCTTTTCAATTAAAGGTAACTTTTTATATGAATCAACATACATATCAAATAAGTTATCTTTGTTTATCTCCATATTGCTCTCCTTCTAATCGTCCCTCAGCTTCAATTTTATTTTTCGAACCTATATTAGCAATATATGGCATAACAATATCTGTTATATCTATAACTGATCCATCTGTTTTTTCAGCAAAAATACGGCCATCTTTCATCGTTATATGATCTGTACTTTGATAGCGATAATCAGCTGTATTTAAATTACAGATAAAATGATATAAATCACGGATCTGTTCTGCATTCAAATTTTGCATGATATCTATTTCTTTACGGTAAAAAACCCTCTTTAATATTTGACCAAAATTTGACTTCTTACGATATTCCTCGCCATTGCGAATAAATTCATCGCGAAATGCTCGGTAATCTTGGCTGTTTTCAAATTCATAGAATTTGGGATGTTTATCTTCTTTACTATTCTTTTTTCTAGTTGCTACAGCAGAAGCTAAAGCTCCGACTAAAGGTGTAATCGCTAATGATAAATTACAATCTTGAATACGCCATATTAATTTAGTGCCTTTTGATATTACCTCTTCTTGCATTATTACACTAGTTTCTTCAGTAATATATTTATCATTTTTCTCCTCCAATGATAAATCAGATATAATATATTCATTACCATCACTACCAATAACCCGAGTACCAGGTTGTAATAAATTACCATTATCATCTTTTATTTTAATTGTAGCTCCATTATCTAAAGTAATCGTATCTCCCTTAAAATCATTAATCATTCCACGATAAGAAGTCCCCTTCTCAATTATTTCTTGCATAGCCTGTTCAGTTAATTCTTGCTGATCAAAAATATCAGCTACATCTATCCACCCTAAACGAGTACGCTCCGTATTACTTCCCATATGAATATTTATTCTAACATCTTCAAAAGATAGCCCATGTTTGTCACAAACGTTCATGACATATTCAGCTAAATTAGTACTAGTGTCCTCTAAATTAAATGATTCAATATAATCAATAACTTTATTTTCATGAACGATGGCAATCCCTGTTATGGAATAATTACCTGTTTCTTTTCCCTCTCTTGTAAATTCCTTACCCATCTCTTTAGCAACACCAGTTAGATCGCCCCTCGTTGTTAAAACATCACCATTTTCAACTAAGACATAATCACCCATGTTGAGATCAGATAACACTTGACGTAATATAGCTGACTCTGGGGTTAAATCTTCATAATCGATCTGGCTTAAAACATAATCTAAATCATCTCTTGATACCGTATGAACAATTTGTTTCTTGATTGTCTCCGGTATTTCAACAAGTGTTGCTACATCAACTTTTCCAAAACCACTAAGTAATGTCAAAATAATTGCTAAAGTGGCTAACCAAGCTGATAATCTATTCTTATATTTACGAACAACACGTACAGTACGCGTCTTTTCATTTTCAGAGTTCTCCAAAGACTCCGTTGATGTTTTTTCATCCTTTTCTCTGACAACAACATAATTATTCAGAGCTTTAAGTATTTCATCAATACTTAAATAATCACCATTACCTAAAGTCACTTTATTACCTACCATAGCAATACCTTTACTAACCGTAGGTCCACTCTCAGCCCCTTTAACACTCCAATGATATCGATTACCGGTAGGTAACTTATCATTAATAATAACAGAACCAGCTACCTTTTTAACTGTTTCTAATAAATCTTCAGCTTTAAATGGTTCACCTTTGCGACTAACAATCATTGTTCCTTGGGATAGATTAGCTATCGCTTTCTCTATAGCTTGCAATAACTCTGATGCACTTATATAATCTCCATCAGCTAATTTAATTCCTCTTTTGTTATATCCAAACAGTAAAGAACTCGCTGTACCGAGTGTTCCAACACGATCGCGAACTAAAACCATCTTATCATGTCTTTGGCGCATTGAATTAGCTTGTTTTACCTGTCCTTCTTTCAAAGATATCGTTGTCATTTTATCCAAAGATACTTTAAACTTTCCTATAATTTTGTATCCTTGTAATTCCAACTTACCTAACCCATCAGCTTCCATGTTACTACCTCCTATACAGCATTATATCACAAAGCCTTAAAATATCAAATAAAAGATAAAACAATACGTTTTATCTTGCCTCAACAATTAATTTAATAGCTGTACGTTCGTCACCATCAATTACAATATCGGTAAAAGCAGGTATACATACTAGATTTTTACCTGATGGTGCCACAAACCCCCTAGCAATCGCAATAGCTTTGATAGCTTGATTTAAAGCCCCTGCTCCAATCGCTTGTATTTCTACTTCTCCTTTTTCACGAAAAACATTAGCTAATGCTCCAGCTACTGAATTAGGGTTTGATTTAGTCCCTACTTTAAGTGTTTCCATTTATTTCATTCCTTTCTACATTAACTATATGATTTAACTAACTATTTATGAGTATAACCTTTTATTAAATAAATAAAACATACTATATGATATAGTATGTTAGACTGTTGACAAATAAGCCAACGGATCAATAGAAAAAGTAGCAGCATCTTTTTCTATTTATTTGGGTCAACTAATATTTTAACAGCATCATCCGTACCAGATGTTAATCTTTCATAAGCCTTTTGTACATCTTCTAGACCTATAATATCATCGACGAATTTTGACACATCAATCTGTTTACTAGCCATCAAATCAATGCATGTTTCAAACTCTTGCTTCGTATAGGCAATAGCCCCTTGCACATCAATTTCACGCATAACTGCTAAAACGGTAGGAATGGTGATCGGCTCCAATGAAACTCCAACTAAAACAACACGGCCACCTGGCTTAACAACAGCTAATGAAGTTGATACAGCAGGAGCATTTCCACAACACTCTATAACAAAATCAAAACCACCATTAGTTTTAGCAACCATATTA
>CANQMF010000047.1 GCA_947624915.1 uncultured Bacilli bacterium | reverse complement strand
AAAATGACCCTGTCGATATAGCAACAAATGCCATTGCTTACGCTAAAGAACATCATTTTGACTATGTTTTAATTGATACGGCTGGAAGGTTACATATTGATGAGACATTAATGGATGAATTAAATAATATTAATGATAGTGTTAAACCTGATGAAATATTGTTAGTTATTGATAGTATGACTGGACAAGATGCGATTAATGTTATTGAAGGATTCAATAATAAGTTGCCTTTAACTGGCGCTATTTTGACTAAGTTGGATGGTGATACAAGAGGTGGAGCTGCTTTATCCATTAGACATTTAACTAATGTGCCTATTAAGTTTATTGGTATTAGTGAGAAATTAGACGGTTTAGATGAATTTTATCCAGAACGTATGGCTACACGTATACTAGGCATGGGCGATATTATGACAATGCTTGAAAAAGCTGAGGAAGTAATTGATGAAGATGTGGCTATGAAAACGGCTAAGAAAATGCAAGCTGGAAAATTTGATTTAGATGACTTTTTATCTGCGTTTAAACAAGTGAAAAAATTAGGACCGTTAGAACATTTATTAAAGTTAATACCTGGGATACCGAAAGAGGCGCGTAATATTAAAGTAGATCCTAAAGATATGGCACATATTGAGGCTATTATTTTGTCAATGACGCCTTATGAAAGAAGGCATCCAGAGTGTTTAAAAAATAGTCGTAAATTAAGAATATCTAAAGGATGTAATCGTCCTGTAGAAGAAATAAATAAATTATTAAAACAGTTTGAAGAAATGAAAAAAATGATGAAATCATTTAAAAATGGTAAGATGCCATTTTAGTATAGCTAGCTATACTTTTTTCTTGTCTTTTTAAATATACAATGATATTATTAATATAGGATAGTGAGGGACAAAATGGAATATCAAACTATGACAGAAGAAGAAATTCTGGAGTCGTTAAAAACGACAAGTAATGGTCTTACACATGAGGAAGCTAGGAAAAGATTGAATAAATTTGGACCTAATGAGTTACCTAAAAAGAAAAAGGACAGTATTGTTAAATTGTTTTTTATGCAATTTGCTAATGCAATTACAATTATTATGATAGTGGCATGTGTACTATCATTTATGATAAAAGAACACACTGATGGTATTGCTATTATTTTTATTATTTTAGTTGATGCTATTATGGGAACGGTTCAGGAGTGGAAAGCTAATAAGAGTGCGGAAGCTCTTGCTAATATGATAAAGGTAAAGGCTCAAGTATTAAGGGATGGCAAAGAAAAGGAGATAGATGCTTCCGAGGTAACTATTGGAGATATTATTCTTTTACAATCAGGTACTAAGGTAGCTGCTGATGCCAGAATATTGACTTGTAGTAATTTAACAATAGATGAATCAATGTTGACAGGTGAATCTATGTCTAGTGTTAAGAATAATGTTACTGTTAACGAAGCTAAAAGTATTAGTGATTCTAAAAATATGGTTTATGCTGGATCTAGTGTTTTGACAGGACGTTCAGAGGCGGTTGTAATAGCCGTAGGTAAAGATACTGAAATAGGCAAAATTTCGGCCAAAGTTATTGATACTGAAGAAACGCCATCTCCTTTAACAATTAGAATGTCTAAGTTTACGAAACAAATAAGTGTTTTAATTGTTGGAATTGCTATATTATTAATTATCCTACTTGCTAGTAAACATTTTCCATTAGAGGAAATATTCATGTCCGTAGTTGGACTTTCTGTATCGGCTATGCCAGAGGGGTTACCTCTAGCACTTACTTTGGCGCTAACAATTGGTTCTAATCGTATGGGTAAAAAAAATGTTATTGTGAAAAAACTTAATGCTGTTGAAAGCTTAGGAAGTTGTACAGTTATTGCAAGTGATAAAACAGGGACTTTGACCGTTAATGAGCAAACGGCTAAAAAGATTGTCTTACCTAATAAGACAACTTTTGAAATTAGTGGAATTGGTTATAATTTTGATGGTGAAATAATCGGTGATCAGGACCAAATAGAAGTAGTTCGTTCACTTGCCAAGTTGGGGGTTATCAATAATGAAGCTAGTTTAAAATATGAAGATGATATTTTAGTAAGTTATGGAGATAGTATTGATATTGCTTTTTTAGCGCTTGGTGGAAAAGCTAAAGCTAATGTTGATAATATTAAGAATTTAGCTGGTATTCCTTATGAGTCGGAGAATAAGTATTCAGCAGTTTATTTTGAAGATGGCGGAAATATTTTTTGTACAGTTAAAGGTTCTGTTGAAAAAGTCTTTGAATTTTGTTCTAAAATGTATGATGGAAATCAGACTATTCCACTGGATAAAGATACTATTCTAAAACAAAATGAAGCTTTAGCTAAGGATGGTTATCGTGTTATTGCCTTGGCTGTTGGTTCAATGAATTCTTTTGTAAAAAAAGAGTATTATGATCAACAAGATGTTCCAGACTTAGTATTTATGGGATTAGTTGCTTTTATTGATCCTATTAGGGAAGAGGCTAAAGATTCCATTATGAAGTGTAATAGCGCTGGGATTAAAGTTGTCATGGTTACTGGTGATCATCCACTTACTGCTTTTAGTATAGCTAAAGAATTGGGATTAACTGATAATTATGGGTCAGTTGCTACCGGTAAAGATATTGATGAGGCTTTTATTAAAGGTGAAAAGTTCTTTGATAATTTTGTTAAAAATAAGGTGGTATTTACAAGGGTTACTCCTATTCAAAAATTACAGATTGTTGAGTCGTACAAACGTCAAGGAGAGTTTGTAGCTGTTACTGGTGATGGTGTAAATGATGCCCCAGCTATTAAGGCGGCTAACATTGGTATTGCAATGGGAAGTGGATCTGATGTTGCAAAAGAAACAGGTCATATGATTATTGTAGACGATAATTTTATGTCAATTGTAGCTGGAATTGAAGAGGGTAGAAATGCCTATTCGAATATACGTAAAGTTGTTTATATGTTAGTATCTTGTGGATTAGCTGAGGTATTGTTTTTTACGTTATCAACTCTATTTGGGTTACCAATGCCTTTAGTAGCTGTTCAACTTTTATGGCTTAATTTGGTTACGGATGGACTTCAAGATTTAGCTTTATCTTTTGAAAGTGATAATGAAGGTATAATGGCTGAAAAACCTCGTGATCCAAAAGAATCACTTTTTGATAAGTTACTGATTCAAGAAATAGCGGTATCAGGTTTATTTATAGGTGTTATTGTTTTTATTGTTTGGTATATATTATATGAAAAATTACATATGGAATTATCTTTAGCTCGTGGCTATATTATGGCTTTAATGGTATTTATGCAAAATATTCACGTATTTAATTGTCGTAGTGAAAAAAAGTCAACTTTTAAGATAAAATTATCAAGTAATTGGTTTGTATCTATTGCTGTTTTCATGTCAATATTATTGCAAATAATTATTATGGAAGTTCCTTTTTTAAGTCATTTTATGGGTACCGAGAAAGTACCTTATCTACATATGATATGGCTTCTTGTAGCATCTTTACCAATTTTACTTATTATGGAACTATTTAAAATTATTAAAAGGAGAGAAAAGACAGAATAATGTACTATATTGAAGAATACTGTGTCGTTAATAAAGGTCGAAAGAAAAATACTAACTGTGATAATATATATCTAAATGGTTTTTCATTACCGGAACAGAATGAAGGATTAGATAACTATCAATTAGTAAAAAGAAAATTGAGTAGAAAATTAGTATACGGAATTTTTGATGGTATTGATGGATTATATGATGGAGCAAAAGCCTCCTTTTTGGCTACTAGTATATTTAGTAAAGATAATTTGAATTTAGCTATAAATGATCTTAATAGACAGTTGTTAAATACTGAGCCAAAGACTGGTACGACGATCAATATTGTTTCTTTGGATAGGAAAAAGGTTACGATAACGCAAGTTGGTGATAGTTCCGTTTTTGTATTAACTAAGGGTGAATTTGTTCAATATATTCAAGAAGAACATGAAGATAATTTACTTAGTAACTATGTTGGAAGTAAAGAGAATATTGTCATTGAAGAAAACAATTTCTTATTAGAAAATAATATGCGTATTATAATATGTTCCGATGGATTAGTCAGTGAAGTGCCACTAAAGAAAATTGGTAATGTCTTAAAGAATAGTACAGATGCCATCCAAATAACTAATAAGTTACTTAATTTAGCTTTAATGTATGGTGGTAAAGATAATATTTCTATTATTACTTTAGTTGTGAAGAAGAAATCTTTTTGGCCATTATTTTTAATAATTATAATTGCAGTTATAATAATGGCCACCTTGATCTGTTTAAATGTTATCGCAAGATAGCATTTTTATTTTACTGATGAGACATTTGTACATTCTCTTTATATACTAATTCATATTATAAATTAGATAAGGAGGATTTGTTATGTTTAATCAAAATTGTTGTAATCGTAATAACAATATGTTTGGTGGTCAATGCTGTCAAAGACAGAATTCTGAAGTTATTGAGCCAACAATAAATAAATGTGTTGAAAGGGTATATCAACATGAAGTACCACATGTGTGATAATTTATGATAGACTAAAATATAAGTACAAACTAAGGGCCTTTTGATAAGAAAATTCTTTTTATATGATATAATAATACATAGGGGATGACTTGTGAATAATTATATTTGTACAAATAGAAGTAAAAATTATCAAGATGAGGTAGAAAAAATATTGATTTCTAGAAAGCAAGAGATTTTAGACTTTTTTAATGTGGATGATGACGGACAATTTAATTTTAATGTATATATTTATGATACTATTAATGATTTAGTTAACGAAATGAAAAATCGTGGTTTTGAAAGTATGCCTACTTATATGTGTGCTTGTTATAAAGATGAAGATAACTCTTTAAACTTTTTTGAACCAAATGATGTTCCTACTAAAAACGAATGGATTAAAGAAGAATATAAAAATGTTATTTTTCATGAAGAAATTCATGGTATTCAAAGTATAATTTATGGGAATCAACCAGAATGGTTAACCGAGGGGATTGCCAAATATTTAGATGGAACATATAGTAAAAGTATTAAATATTTACTTGATGAGTATATTAATAAAACGGATATTCCTTCAATGTATGAGTTAGAAAACGAATTTGGTATGCATGATTATGATAGTTATGATTATTCTTATTTAATGGTTAAATATTTAATAGAAACTTTAGGAAAAGATAATTTCTTAATAGCAATCAAATCTAGTGAAACTATTAAAGAATTAAGCCATAACTTAGTTAATAAGGCAGTAGATTATTATAATAGGAAACGGAACTTACAAAGATATAAGATAAAGAAATATGATGGGCATTTTGATGAAATATATAATACAATAAATAATAATTGACAAATTTTAAATGGAAAGGATAATCTATATGAATAACAAATATGAATTTTTTATAGCCGGTAGAGCCAGGAATAAAGAAAATATTTTAAAGATATGTAATTTGTTTGATAAATACAAAATATCTTATTATTGTTTTTTAAAAAATGAAAATGAGTGGGGCTATGGAAATAAAAATCAAAGTATCGAAGAGAAACAAAAAGAGTTTGAATCACTAGGATTAAAAAATGATATTGTTCTAAAATTATTTAATAATGATTTAGAAGGGGAAAAAAATTCAAAAAATTTACTACTTGTTTTACCTGCAGGTAAGGCAGCACATATTGAATCAGGAATTGCGTATGGGTTAGGAAAAAAATGTTATGCAATTGGAGAGTATGAAGCAACAGATACACTATATAATATTTTTGAAGAAATATTTTTGAATGAAAAAGAATTGGAAACATTTTTAAAAGAATATAATAAATAGAATAATAAAAGCTGGAAAGTTGGTGATTTTATGAATGTAACTAAAATTAAAAATGAATTAATTAAACAAAAACAATCTAAATTTAAGGGTAATATATATCATTATTCACAAGTTAATTTTGCTTATAATTCAAATAAAATCGA
>CANQMF010000046.1 GCA_947624915.1 uncultured Bacilli bacterium | reverse complement strand
AGGTGTCAAGTTAATTTATAATGGTAATCCAAAAGAAGAAGCTGGTAAGAAAATATGTGATAATACAGGTCTAGATGTACAAGCAACATTAAAGGTGTTTAATAATAATGATAATTCACTTGCTTATGCAGGTTATAAATATGGAACAGTTTATGTAAGTCACGAAAGAGGAGTTGTAAGTAATTCTTTATTTGGAAATTCGGCAACATATAATGGAGGGACCAATACTTATACGTTAAGTACACCTGCGACAACATTGAATGAAAATCATCATTACACATGTAATAATGCCGAAGGAACTTGTAATGTATTGCGTTACTATTATAATGAAGATTATTATATAGAGTTAACGAATGGAAAACTAATTGAAGATGCTTTGAATGAAATGTTTACTAATGAACATGATTCGGTAGTTAAGGATTATTTAGAGAACGAATGGTATGTAAATAACATGACATCATATGAATCTTATTTAGAAGATACAGGATGGTGTAATAATAGAAAAATAACTGGTTATGTAGGTTGGGAGCCTAATGGAGGTACATTAGACACATATTCCTTGTTAGCATTTGATTCAATGACGCGAAAAATACCGAGTCTAGCATGTGAAGATAGAGATTTACTTACAATGCTTAATGGTGGAGTAAATAAACCAATAGGTTTAATAACTCCAGATGAGGTGCGATATGCCGGTGGGACAACCTCTAAAAATGATAGTTATTATTTATATACGGGACAAAGTTATTGGACCATGTCACCAGCTGGGTATTTTTGGGATGTTCTAAATATGTCTAAAGTTAATGATGAAGGGCAAATTAGTGGAACTAGTTTGACTCCTTTAGGTGTCCGACCTATGATTTCGTTAAGGAAAGCTATTGAATATAGTGATGGGGAAGGAACGGTAGAAGATCCATTTGTTATATTAACTAATGATGAATAATATATATTAAAAAGTATGAACATAAAATAATTCAATTGTGTTCATACTTTTTAGTAATTAATGATGATTTATACTATCTTTCTGTTTAAAATGATGTCGAAATTTGGTAAAATATTTAAGAGGGTGATAGTATGGATGACAATTTAAAAAAATTGATGAATAAGATAGGTTTAGATGAACAATACTATCATTTTTTTGACGACGCCTCTTTAATGAAGGTTGTTGGTAGTAAAGATAAAAAAAATTATACTTTTATTGTCAATATTAATAAGACTTTACCTGTTAATGTTTATAAACATTTAATTGAACAGATAAAGGATACTTTTGCTGATATTGGTAAAGTTATTATTGCTTTTAAGGTTAAAGAGCCAGATCAAACTTTAGTTAGTCATTATTTTCAATATTTAATGTTAAGATATAGTGATAAATGTCCAGTATTAGAAACTTTTGCTGATAATAAGGTTATATTAAAAGATCGATTATTAGTTATTGAAGTTGGCAATATTGCAGAAGAAAATAAATTACGTAGTATTGAAAATAAAATTGTTTTAGACTTTAAGCGAGCAGGTTATGATATTGAAAATATAGATATTAATGTAGTTGAACAAGAATCAGTTATCGAAAAGCCAAGTGACATTGTTGTTTCCAAAGAACGTTTAGAAAAAAAAGATGAAGTGATAGAAGATAAAAAGGATTTCTTTAAAAAGAATTTTAAACCAAAAGTGATAGAAACAGAAGATCATCCAGATGCTGTTTTAGGTAGAATTATTGATACTTATCCTACCAGAATTGATGCAATTACAGGGCCATCAAATGGTGTTACTATAGAAGGGGAATTATTTGGAATTGATGTACGAGAAACTAAGACAGACTTGGTTATATATACTTTAAAAATAACTGATTATACGGATAGTATTTATGGCAAAATATTTGTTAATGGTGAGGATGAAAATAAACGTATTTCTAAATTATTAAAAACAGGACAGTGGTATAAATTTAGAGGAAACGTTAAAGAAGATAAATATTCTAATGAGGATACCTTAAGCTTGTTAGATATTAATAAAACGGTTCATGAAAAGGAAAAAATTATTGATGATGCACCTTTAAAAAGGGTTGAGTTACATGCTCATACCATGATGAGTCAGATGGATGGTTTAACTAAAGTGGATTTAGGAAAACATACATGTGAATTAGTATCACGAGCTATTGATATGGGATATAGGGGGGTAGCAATTACTGATCATAATGGGTGTCAAGCTTTTCCTATTGCCTACGGCATTATTAACTCTTACAATAAAGGTGTTCGTAAGAAGTTAAAAGGGCAAAAAGAAGAGTTAGAAGCTAAATTAAATGATTCAACCACTGAAGAAGATAAGTTACAAATAGAACAATCTTTAGCTAAAGTTAATGAAGAAATTAAAAATCCACCTATATTTAAGGGCTTATATGGTACGGAATTAACTTTGGTTGATGATACTGTTAATATTGTTGTCAGACCTAATGATTTGTCTTTACTGAAAACAACCTATGTTGTTTTTGATACGGAGACAACTGGTTTTAATGCAGCTGGTGATGATCAAATGATAGAAATAGGTGCAGTAAAGATATGTGAAGGAAACATCGTAGATCGTTTTGATGAGTTAATTGATCCTAAGCGACCTATTCCTAAAAAAATAACTGATTTAACATGTATTACTGATGAAATGGTTAAGGGCAAAGATGATGAAGAGACAGTTACTAAACGTTTTTTAGTTTGGGCTGGGGATTTACCTATGGTTGCACATAATGCTAAATTCGATATTTCTTTTATTGAAATGGCTATGCGTAAATATAATTTAGGTGAATTTAAAAATACAGTAATTGATACATTAGAATTATCTCGTGCTTTGGATCAAGGCTATGCTCGTCATGGACTATCAGCTTTAGTAAAAAGATACAATGTTCCATGGGAGGAAGATGCTCATCATCGTGCGGATTACGATGCTGAAGGAACAGCACAAGTTTTTCATAAGATGTTACAAAAGCTTTCGGCACAAAACTTTAAGAAAATAAGTGATTTAGATCGTTTAGTTTCAAAAGATGAAATTCATAAGTTTGGACGTACATTTCATTTTAATGCTATTGCAATCAATAAGAAAGGGTTACAAAATCTTTTTAAAATCATTTCTCTTGCTAATACCGTTTATTTATACAAGACACCTAGAATTTTAAGAAGTAAATTAGTAGAATTAAGAGAAGGATTATTAATTGGTAGTGGATGTTATGAATCTGAAGTTTTTATTGAAGCACGCAGTAAAGAAGGGGAAGAATTAACTAATATTATTAATTTTTATGATTACGTAGAAGTTCAACCACCAGAGGTGTATAATCATTTGATTCAAACATCTGATTTTGGTGATGAGAAAGAATTGGAAAATCATATTAGAAAGATAGTTGAATCAACCAAAGAATCTGGCAAGATTATTGTGGCTACTGGTGATGTTCATCATTTTGAACGTGGGGATAAAATATATCGTGAAATTATTATTAATCAGAAGGTACCTGGTGGTGGAAGACATCCATTAGCTAAACAATCAATTACGAATATTCCATCACAACACTTTCGTACGACTAGGGAAATGCTTGATGACTTTTCTTTTTTAGGGGATGCTTTAGCATATGAAATAGTTGTTGATAATACTAATAAAATATTAGATATGGTTGAGGAAATTGAAGTTATTATTGACACGGGTGGTATTCCTTTTTCACCTAGGGTTAAAAGTGACGATGGTAAAAGTTACTTAGATTGTCCAAGAGTGGTAACTGATTTAGTTTATGATAAAGCTGCTTCTTGGTATGGCAATCCTTTACCTTATAATATAGAAGAGCGAATAGCAAAAGAGTTATATGGTGATATTGTATATAAAATATGTAATAGTATTATTAAAGAGGAACACTCAAATTATAGTGAGGAAGAAATTGAAAAAGAGACGTTTGCTTATTTACATGAAACAATAGTAAAAGGCTTTGATGCCGTTAAAGTACTTTTGTATGATTATTTTAAGAAAAACTGGAATGAAGATGATGGAGAACCTACTGATGAGATAATCAATAAAAAAGTAAAAAAAGAGTTAGGTGGAATTATTGGTGGAGGATTTGATCCTATTTATCTAATAGCGCAAAGACTTGTTAAACATTCTAATGATGATGGATATCTAGTTGGATCACGTGGATCTGTTGGCTCTAGTTTTGTGGCTACCATGATGGGCATTACAGAAGTAAATCCACTTCCAGCACATTATCGCTGTTTAGATTGTCGTATTAGTATTTTTAAAAATGACGAAGGAAAAGAGTTGGGGGCTGATTATTCAAGTGGCTTTGATTTACCAGATAAGGAATGCCCTAAATGTGGTAAATTAATGTATAAAGATGGTCAGGATATGCCGTTTGCCACTTTCTTAGGATTTAATGCTGATAAAGTTCCTGATATTGATCTTAATTTTTCTGATTTAAATCAAGCTTCAGCTCATGAATATACTAAGGTTTTATTTGGGGTTGATAATGTATATCGTGCTGGAACTATTGGTACGGTTGCAGATAAGACTGCATATGGTTTCGTTAAAGGATATTGTGAAGATCATAACATTGTTATGAGAAGTGCTGAAATTGAAAGGTTAGCAGCTGGTTGTACAGGTGTTAAAAGAACGACTGGTCAACATCCTGGTGGAATTGTTGTTGTACCAGATTATATGGATGTATCGGATTTTACGCCATTTCAATTTCCTGCTGATGATGTTAATAGTGCTTGGCGTACCACTCACTTTGATTACCACGCTATTGATCAAGACTTATTAAAACTAGATATTTTAGGACATTCTGATCCAACACAATTACGTATGATCCAAGATTTAACAGGAACGGATATTTTAAAGGTGCCTATGGATGATAAAGAAACAAT
Organism: uncultured Bacilli bacterium; assembly: GCA_947624915.1. The sequence continues at coordinate 1,217 of CANQMF010000046.1, read as the reverse complement.
GAGTATTTTTACTTCTACTAAAGCTTTGGGAGTTACTAATGAACAAATAATGAATGCAACAGGTACATTAGGTATACCGGAGTTTGGAACACCTTTTACTATCAGCATGGTAGCTGAGACGAAACCAACAACTTTTGCTGAGTTAGTTAAAATTTCTGGACTATCCCATGGTACTGATGTATGGTTAGGTAATGCACAAGAATTAATTAAGAATAAAGTTGTACCATTTAAAGAAGTTATTGGTTGTCGTGATGATATTATGGTTTATCTTATGTATCATGGTGTTGAACCAATTAAAGCGTTTAAAATTATGGAATTTGTTCGTAAGGGAAAAGCTAGTAAAGAACCAGATACTTGGCTCATACATAAAGAAACAATGGAGAAAGCTGGTATTGAAAAATGGTTTATTGACTCTTGTGGTAAAATAAAGTATATGTTCCCTAAAGCTCACGCTGCAGCTTATGTCATGAGTGCTTTTAGAATTGCTTGGTATAAAGTACATATGCCTGTCTACTTTTATGCTTCTTGGCTTACTAGTAAGGCAACTGATGTTGATGTGGAGACTATGATTAAAGGTTATGATGCTATTAAGAGTAAGATTATTGAAATTCAAGACAAGGGTTATGAAGCAACAAATAAGGAAATAGGTACTTTAGAAAGTCTAAAAGTTTGTCTAGAAGCCACTGCACGTGGAATTAAATTTTTGCCAGTAAATTTATTACATTCAAATGCCACTGTATGGGGAGTGTGTGATGATAAATCTATTTACCCACCTTTTTCGGCAATTGATGGATTAGGTGATACAGTAGCAAAAAATATTGTGGAAGAAAGAGATAAAACGCCTTTCTTAAGTATTGAAAATTGTCAGAAACGTGCTAAGATATCAGGCACTCTAATTGATAAAATGCGTATGATGGGACTTTTTGATGGTATGGCTGAATCTAATCAAATGAGTTTATTTTAAGCTTTTATCTCTTTTTTTATTATCGAGGATTATTTTATAAATCTCCCTATCTTGGAAACACTATCGGTTTTACGTTAAATTTATGACATTTATTGAAAACATGCTATAATGTATATGATAAGACAACAGAAAACAATAATTTAATTAATATTCAAAATATGAAATTTGTGTTTGAGGTTGGTAAATTTTATAATAATCGGAATTGGAGGAGTAACTAAAATGGATAATAAAGGATATGATTTTTTAAATAAAA
>CANQMF010000045.1 GCA_947624915.1 uncultured Bacilli bacterium | reverse complement strand
ACACAACAAAGGGCTATGGAAGACTTGTCAAAACAGATAAAAGAGGCATTAGCAAAAGACGGTTGGACAAATGTAACCTTAGAAAACCAAAACTTCAACTGGTCGGATTAAGACAGATAAAAAAAATCAAAAAAGAGGAAAACAAAATTTTCCTCTTTTTTATTGTAATAATAATCGCGATTTTTAAAGTATATAAATGAGCTTTTAAAGTTTGGCAACGAATAATCCGTTAACAAAAAAAAAGAAAGGAAGGTAAAATGGCAAGAATTATAGAAGGAAAAAGACGGATAATAAGGCTCACAACAGACGACGTAATTAACATTGTGCAGGAATACAAACGCTTGACCCGCAGAGCGTGTTGTTATGAACATACAAGAGAGATTTTGGCAAAATTTCCGGTATATATCCCAAAAAAGAAAACAGCTACTTTTACGACGACTGGAGCTGCAAGCTTTCTGTTAACAACTAAAAAGGAGCGTATTAAGGTAGAAAGTGCTACTATAGGTAAAGTAGTTGACTTAGGTGTAACTGATTCACTTAATATGGGAGCTGTCATGGCACCTAGCGCTGCTAGTACTATTTATCATCATTTAAAAGATTTAAAAAGAGATGTTGATTATTATGATCTTATTTTAACTGGTGATTTAGGTATTTATGGTAAAAAGATTTTAAAAGAGTATATGAAAACAGAATATAATATCGATTTAAAAAATTATGATGATACTGCTTGTATGATTTATGATTTAGAAAAGCAACCAGTATATGCAGGTGGAAGTGGTCCAGCTTGTTTGCCTTTAGTTTTTAATAGTTATATTTATGATAAAATGTTAAATGGCGAAATAGCACGAGTTTTATTAGTTGCGACAGGAGCCTTACTTTCACCATCAATGGTTAATCAAAAATTATCTATACCTAGTATAAGTCATGCCATTAGTTTGGAGGTAACAGATGATATACTTTAATGCTTTTTTATTTGCGGGAATTGTATGTTTAATTGGCCAATTAATTTTAGATAATACCAAACTTACTCCAGGTCATATTACTAGTCTTTTTGTCGTTATTGGTTCTTTTTTAGATATTTTTGATATTTATGACAAATTTGTTTTATGGTGTGGTGGTGGTGCTCTAGTACCTATTACTAGTTTTGGCCATTTACTTATTCATGGGGCTATGGATACTATAAGTCAATTTGGTATTATGGGAATATTTACAGGAATGTTTGATTTGACATCAGCTGGAATTGTATCAGCGATTGTTTTCTCATTTGTCTTTGGACTTATTTTTAAACCACGTGATTAATTAGTTAATCTTTGTTGAGGACATAGTCCTTTTTTTTGTGAATATATTTAAATAGGTGGTAACATGCTGAAGGATTACATCTATAATCGTGAGTTTCAAGTGTTGATATTAAATAATATGATTGATGTTTTAAATTATACAGATATAATTTCTTTTAGTGATACAATGATATCGTTAAAGTATTCCAAAGGCATTTTAATTATAGGTGGTCAAAATCTTACAATATCAAAATTACTTGATAAAGAGGTTTTGATTAGAGGAAAAGTATTAAATATTGAATTTAGGTGATACATGAAAAATAAATTTATTGATACTATGCGAAGTAAGGTTTGTATTCAAATAGACGGTAAAAGTCCAGAACGTATGATTTTAAAGGCCTATAAACAAAAGATAGATATAACGAATATTAAAAAAATAAGTAAAGAAAGAATACAAATAACGATATATTATGCTGATTTTGATAAATTACTAAAATTAAATACTATTTATAATATAAAAATAATTAAATATTTGGGATTGATAAACAAAAAGAAGCAGATTCTTAAATATTATCATGTGTTAATAGCTATTATCTTGTGTATAATGATTATATATGTTTTAAGTCGTCTTATTTTTAGTGTTGAGATAATTACTAATGATGATGATATGAAAAAAAGATTATCCCAAACTTTAAATGGCTTTGACATTAGTAAATATCACTTTCAAAAAAACTATGATTATATAAAAAATGTAAAAAAAAGTATTCTAGAAAAATTTCATGATGAGATAGAGTGGATTGAAATTGAGAAAGTTGGTACTAAGTATGTAGTGAGATACGAGCCTCGTGTTGTCAAACAGGAAAGCAGTGATCGTGATTTTCAACATATAGTAGCCAAAAAAAACGCTGTCATCAGAAATATATATGCAAGTGAAGGGCAGATTCAAAAAAATAAGTATGCTTATGTTAAAAAGGGAGATATTATAATTAGTGGATATATTTATTTAAACGATAAATTGAAGTCGACTGTATCAGCTATGGGCAAAGTTTATGGTGAGGTTTGGTATGTTACTAAAGTTATATATCCATTTAATTATTATGAAGAAAAGAAAACAGGGCGAAGTAAAAATGTTTATGCTTTAAAAATATTTGATAAATCATTTGAATTCTTTAATTTTCATCCATTTAATGATAAAATTATTAAAGAGACAGTTTTATTAAAGAATAATGTTGTTCCCATTTCATTTGTTAAGCAACATCAAGATGAGGTAATTGTTACAACAGGAATGAATGTTGTTGAAGAGTTGAAATTAAAAGCGATTGAATTGGCATATAAGAAAATGAAAGAAACGTTAAAAAAGGATGAATATATTATTACTCATCGTGTTTTAGATAGTAAAATAATTGCTTCAGGTGTCGAAATGAAAATCTTTTTTAGTGTTTGTGAAGATATTACTGATTATGTAAAAATAGAAGAAAAAAAAGAAGAAATTAATGAAAAAAAGATAGAAGAAAGAAGTTGAGTAGATGAAAAAAACATTGGAAATGATTTTCGCACAAATATGGCCGATGATTTTAGTGTGTAGTATTATACTTGTGGTTTTGCGTATTACTTACTTATTTAAGAAGAGACAAAAGTTTGTTTTTCATCATGAACTTTTTATGTTTATTTTTATCTTGTATATGATGTGTTTATTTTATGTTGTAACATTTCAAGATATTGATACTAAAGGGGTAACAGGATATAATTTAATTCCTTTTAGGGAGATGTTTAGGTATAAAATTGGGAGTAGATTGTTTTTTAAAAATGTCATTGGTAATCTATTAATGTTCATACCTTTTGGCTTTTTTACAACATACATTTTATATAAAATAAAATTTAGATGGGTATTAATAATTACTTTAATTGTCTCTCTTTCTATTGAATTAATCCAAACACAAATAGGACGAGTTTTTGATATTGATGATGTATTTTTAAATGTTTTAGGTGGGACTTTAGGCTTTTTATTCTTTTCTATTTCGTATAAGCTTTTTAGAGAATAAGCAACCTTGTTTGCTTTTTTCATATAAAAAGGATATAATTATTTTGAAGTTGAGGTTTGTATGAATAGTATTGAATTAGTAAAAAAAGTAGGACAAGATATTCCTGAATTGATGGAATTGAAGAAGTTTATTGATTTTGTTATGAAGTATCAAAAGTTAGATAATGTTATGTTTAATGTTATCGTCATTGGTAATGAAGAAATTCATAAATTAAATAGAGAGTATCGTGGTATTGATAGAACTACCGATGTGCTCACATTTGCTTTAGAAGATGATGCAACTTTTGTTAAAACTGATATTAGAATTTTAGGTGACATTTATATTTCAATTGATAAAGCTAAAGAACAAGCTCAAGAATATGGTCATTCACTTTTGAGAGAGCTTTGTTTTTTAACTATTCATGGTATTTTACATTTGTTAGGATATGATCATATGACTTTATCTGATGAAAAAGTTATGTTTGAATTACAAGAAAGGATTTTGGATGTTTATGGAGTCAAAAGAGGAAATGATTAAAAGTAGTGATAAAAAGAAGGATAGAAAAGACTTCTCTTTGAGATCCTTATTTAATGTAATTAGATACTCATTATCTGGCTTTATTAATTTTTATCGTTATGAACGAAGTGCTGTTTTACATTTGATTACGGCTATTGTAATTATTATTACTGGGCTTTTTTTGAAGATCACTATGATTGAATGGTTATTTATAATTTTTATTTTACTCGTCATGTTAGCTGTTGAACTTTTAAATACGGCGATTGAAACCATTTGTGATTTAGTCTCTCCTGGTTATAATAAACTAGTTAAAATTGCAAAAGATTCGGCTAGTGCAGCTACTTTTTCAATATCTATAGCTTTAGTCATTGCTATATGTATTATTTATGTTCCCAAGATCATTCGATTTTTAGGATTTTAGGAGGTAGTATGAAAGAAAAACTTATAAGTTTATTGAATAATAGCTATTCACCATATTCTAACTTTCGCGTAGCAGCAATTGCTGTTATGAAGGATGGAAATTCATTTGTTGGTGTCAATGTTGAAAATGCGTCTTATGGAGCAACAGTATGTGCTGAACGAAATGCTATATTAAGTGCTGTTTCCAATGGATATAAGCCAAATGATTTTGATAAATTATATATTATGTGTGATAACGATAAAATTGGAATGCCATGTTTTGTTTGCCGCATGGTGATTAGTGAATTTTTTGAATCGGACCGTAAAATTATTTGTATGAATCCTAAAGGGGAGCAAGAGGTTCATACGGTAGCTGAGCTTTGTCCTTACCCTTTTACATCTGAGGATCTAAAGTAATGCGTAGTGGCTTTGTAGGTATTATAGGACGACCAAATGTAGGTAAGAGTACTTTAATTAACACAATTGTTGGTAAAAAGGTAGCAATAACTACATCGAAACCTCAAACAACTAGAAATATTATTCAAGGTATATATAATGATGATGATACACAGATTATCTTTGTTGATACACCCGGTATCCATAAGCCCAATACTAAACTAGGTGAAACATTAAATAAACAGGCCTATTATAGCATTGAGGATACTGACATTTTACTTTTTTTAGTTGATGCTAAAGAATCACTAGGTAAAGGTGATATGTTTGTTATTAAACGTTTGAAAAATGTGGATAAGCCTGTGATTTTAGTCATAAATAAGATTGATAAAATAGCTAAAGAAGAGGTATTTCAAAAAATATTAGAGTATAAAGATTTGTATGCATTTAAAGAGATTGTTCCTTTATCAGCGCTTAAAAATGATAATGTAAAGGAGTTAATGAAAGTAATAAAGAACTATTTACCAGATGAAATAGCATATTATGATAAGAATACAGTTACTAATAAATCATTGGAATTTGTTATGGCTGAAATAGTTCGTGAAAAGGTTATGAATTTAACTGAACAAGAAGTACCACATTCTATTACTTGCCAAACTATGGCTGTGGAAGTAGGTAAAACAAGTAATAACATTCATATTGATATTATTGTAGATCGTGAATCTTTAAAGAAAATTGTTATTGGTAAAAATGGGCAAATGATTAAGGAAATTGGAATTAAAGCTCGAAAAGATTTAGAAAGCCTGTTGGGTAAAAAAATTTATTTACAGTTGAGGGTAAAAACAGTTAAGAATTGGCGTGACAAAGAAAAGTATTTAACTGAGTATGGATTTAATGATTTCATGGAATAAAAATTTGATTAATTGAACAATATATAGTAGGTGATATTATGAAAGAATTATTGTGGGATTTATTTGTTCATACGGGAAAAATAGAATATTATTTAAAATATAAAGAATATATGAGGAGTAGTGCTGATGGAAAGGGACGTAATAGTAGGTAAAATTTATAAGCATGTTAGTGGTAATTATTATCGTGTTTTGTGTATAGCAAATGATACTACAGAAAATGTTAATGGTGAACCAAGACAATTAGTAGTGTATGAGTCATTGGGAAAAGAACGTAAAGTTTGGGTAAGACCATATGATTTATTTAATGCTTTAAATAACGATGAAAATTATGTTCAAAGATATCGTTTTGAATTAGTTGATGATTCAGTTGGACTAGAGGTTTAATTTCAGTAAGAAGAAAGAAGTTGAAATAGATGCTTGAAATGGTTACAGGGATTGTTATTAGCGAGCAGAATTATGGAGAAACAAGTAAAATAGTTAATCTTCTTACCAAAGAAAAGGGTATCATTGGTTTAATGGTTAAAGGAGCTAGAAAATTAAAAAGTCCACTGAGAAGTGTTTCTGGAAAACTTACTTATGGAAATTTTAATGTTTACTATAAACAAGATAAGTTATCAGTGTTAAAAGAGGTAGATGTTATTAACAATTTTAATACAATAAGGAAAGATATTGAACTTATCGGTTATGCTAGTTATTTAATTGATCTAGCTAGTCAGGTAGTAAGGCATGGTAGTGATAATGGTGTTTTTGACAATTTAATAATGGCTTTAATTAAGATAGACCAACATTTTAATCCTAGTGTTATTACTAATATTATAGAATTAAAGTTCTTAGATAACTTAGGCGTACTACCCGTATTGGATCATTGTGTTGAATGTGGTAGCACTAGCAATATTGTTACTTTATCAAGTGATAAGGGTGGGTATTTGTGTGTTAAATGTCGTAGTAATGAACCAATTATTTCGAATAAAGCTGTTAAACTAATTAGAATGTATTATTATATTGATATTCAAAAAATTGAAAATATTGATGTTAATGGTGATATTACAAGAGAAATTGATGCTTTTTTAAATAATTATTATGATAGATATACAGGAATTTATTTAAAAACTAAAAAATTCTTGGAAAATGTGAAAAAAATAAGTTAAGTTAGAAAAATTAATTTTTAGCCGGTGGCAAATTTAACTTTTTAGAGCTAATTGGTTCTTTGTCAAATAGTGTTGGTAGACAATAAATTTGATAAATGAATTAATATAAGAGGAGTGATAAATAATCA
>CANQMF010000044.1 GCA_947624915.1 uncultured Bacilli bacterium | reverse complement strand
GCAAGAGTAAAACGATAAAAAAACTAGATTTTTCAATATCTATGTGAGTTTTTTATGTTAAAACTGTCAAACTAGGGTGAAATTTAATTATATATGTTATAATAAGTATGGGAGGTAGTATGCAAAATAAAAAAACATTTAAAATATTATTATTTAGTTTATTAATTTATATGTTATTAAGTTGGTTTATTGCTGCCGGCACGTATGGCGATTCTGGTTTTGTGTTAGATGGCTTTAATCAATTTGGTCTATTTGATTTTTTATTAGCGCCAATTAACTTATTTAACTACTTTGTGGTCACACTGACTCAAGGAATTAATGGATATGTTAATCAACTTGGTTATGGAAACATTATTATTGCCTTTTTAACTATTGGTATTTTTTATGGCGTTTTGAATGAAACTGAGGCTTATTCCAAATTGGTTTATGATGCTAAAAATAAATTTAGTTCACATCGACAGATCTTTTTATTGCTAGTAGCTACTATTTTCTTCTTAATATCATCGTTTACTGGTCTTAATTTATTGCTGTTTATGTTTTTACCTTTTTTGGTAACCGTTTTAATTAAGTTAAAATATCGCAGAGTTACAGCTTTTACTGCAACAATTGGGGCTATGTTATTGGGACAAATAGGCTCATTATTTAATCCTACAATAAATGGCTTAAATCGTGTCATATTTAGTGTTAATTTAGATAGTAATCTTTTAACGAGAATAGTATTATTTTTGATTTTATTAATTATTTTATTGGCAACTTTGATTTTATCTAAAAATACAGATATTGATGAGAAAGAAGAATTACTTTTATTTGAAGAAAGAAAGGGGACAAAAAGTTACATTCCCATTATTATTTCAACAATATTGATAGCATTGATTATTGGTGTTTGTATGTATAATTGGTATTATATGTTCAAAGTTACTAATGTCACAGAAGCTTATAATACGGTAATAAATACTAAAATAGCGGGCTATAATTTTACTAAGAATATTTTTGGTATGATGGAACCATTTGGATATTGGTCAGGGTTTACAATGAGTGCTTTGCTACTATTAGAGTCATTAGTGTTAATGTTTATTTATAATATTAACATGGATAGAATGTTAAATGGTATTAAAAGAGGTATAAAAGATATGGCTCCAACTATAGCTTTAAGTATTGTGTCTTTAGTTATTATTGTAGTTTCTTTAAAAAATAATGGTAGTTTTATTTATTCCATTATTAATAGGGTAATTACTGCATTTAAAGGCAACGTAATTTTAGGGCTTTTACCATCAACTTTTATTCATAGTTTTGTAGTCAATGATTATTTTGCTGTCTTGTCTTCACTTTCAGTACCAATTACTAATATTTTTGGAGCAGATAACGTTGATTTATCTTTGTTGGTAGCACAAGTAGGTCATGGATTGGCTTCGTTGGTAACCCCATTTAATGTCTTTTTAATTGCTGGTTTATCATATTTAAAAGTTTCATATGTTGAATGGTTAAAATATATTTGGAAAACTTTGTTAATTATATTAGGAGTATCACTTATTATCTTGTTTATTGCATCATCATTTGCTTAAGTATACTTCTTTTTTTCTGTATTTATTTGTGATATAATTATAATGGGTGTAGCTATGAAGTATGAACTAGATGGTATAACATATTTAGTGGAAATTGTTAAAAAAAATAATAAAAATACGTATATTAGGGTTAAAGATGATATGACTATTTTAGTGACAACTAGTCATTTTACTAGTAAATCAATGATTAGGCATATTCTTGATAATAATGTTCGTAGTCTACGCAAAATGCTAGATAGACAGTCTAAGTTGACTAAAAAAAAGGAGAACTTCTTTTATTTAGGAAAACCTTATGATATAATTGAGGCATCAACAGTAAATGATGTAAAAATTAATAAGGACAATATTTTAGTTCCAAATAGAAGAAAATTTGATAAATGGTATAAGGAACAATTAGTCAATATTTTTACTGATCGACTTGATTATAACTTTCAGCTATTTGATGAAATATCAAAATGCCCAACTTTAAAAATTCGAAATATGAAGACGCGGTGGGGTGTGTATAATCGTGTTAAGCATACAATAACCTTAAATTCACAGCTATTAGAATATGATATTGATAAGATTGATTATGTAATAGTCCATGAATTAAGCCATGTCATTCATTTTAATCATTCTGGTTCGTTCTGGAGTTTAGTTAGTAAGTATTGCCCAGATTATAAGACAATAAGAAAACAATTAAAAGAGTAGGTGGTAATTTGAAGATTCTAAAAAAAATTAGTTATGTTATAGTGGTTATTATTACATTGTTAGTGGAGTTATCTGTTCCATCTAAGCAAGGTAATGTTGATGCTAAAGGGGAGACTTTACGCGAATTTAAAGAGAAATTGGCCAAGGAAGAGGCTCAGTTACAAGCTAATCAAAATGAGCAACAAAAGACAGAGTCCGAGATTGCATCTTCTAAGAAGAAAATAAAGCAAATAAGTCAAGAAAAACTTGATATTGAAGATGATGTTGATGATCTAACTAAGGAAATAGAACAATTAAATAATGAAATCGTTGATATGAATGATGAAATAGAGGATATTATTAGCTATTATCAGCTATCAGATATTGGAGAAACTGCTGAATTAGAATATGTTTTCAACGCCGATGATTTTACTGATTTTATTTATAGGATGGCTATTACAGAGCAGTTAACTGAATATAATACACAGACAATTAAAGAGTATAATCAGAAAATTTCAGATAACGAGGAAAAAAAAGTTGAATTAGCCGATAAGAAAAAAAGTTTAAACAATAAACAGAAAGAATTGGAAGGTTATATTCAAAATCAACAGACAAGTTTAAATAAAACTTTAGAGGGTGCTTTAGATATTAAAGAAGAAATTAAGGCAACTAAGAAATTAATTGATTTATATGAAAATACATACAAATGTAAGTTAGATGAAACAATTGATGAATGTACGGCAGGTAAGTTACCAGCAGATACGGCTTTTTATCGACCAGTTGTTTCAGGACGTGTATCAAGTAATTATGGAAGTCGTACTTATAAATTAAATGGACGTTGGACTAGTGATTTTCATTATGGACTTGATTTCTCTAGTACTCATGGCTCTAATGTTTATGCATCAGCGGCTGGTGTGGTTGCAGCAATTTTTAGGCGACAGAGTTGTGGAGGTAACATGGTATATATTAATCATTTAGTTAATGGAAAACGTTATACTACCGGTTATTATCATTTGGCTGATTATACAGTTAAAGTAGGCGATCGTGTTACATCTAATACCGTTATTGGTCATGTTGGTGGAAGTAGTAAATATGAAACGTGGGATAGATGTTCTACCGGCTCACATAATCACTTTACTGTTTCAACAGGAAACTGGGGTAATGAATTTAAGTCATATAGTGGATTTATTGCTCGCAATATTAATCCAAGAAAAGTTGTAAATGCCCCAGCTTTAGGAGGCTCGTTTACAAGTCGTACACGTAAATATTAATCGACATAAAATGATAAATGTGTGATTATATAATATAATTGGTGATATGATGCAAGTCAAAATATTTGATGAGGAGCATGAACAAGATTTAGAAGAACAAGTAAATAAATTTATTAAAGGTAAAACTATAATTGATATTAAATATCAAGTATCGGTGACTATGTTTTCTGAAGATCAAATTTATTGTTATTCAGCAATGGTTATATATGAAAACGCTTGTTAATTATAACAGGTGTTTTTTTGTTGATTAAAATAGCAAATTTGGACACACTATAATCATAGAATATATAGGAGGGATTATGTTTAACAAGTTTACAGAAGAAACAAAAAAAGTTATAACACTTGCTAAAAAAGAGATGATTGATTTAAAACATCCATATTTAGGTTCGGAGCATTTAATGTTAGGTATTTTACAATGCAATAATAATGTATCTAACACTTTAAAAAAATATGATGTTACTTATAAGCGCTACCGTGAAGAAATAATTAACTTAATTGGTAAAGGTGAAAAAAGAACAGAGTGGGTTTTATATACTCCTATTGTAAAGGAGATATTTGATCGAGCCATAGATATTAGCAACGAGAATAATTGTGATGTTACTATTGAAAATCTTTTTATTGCGCTTATTGAACTAGGTGACGGTCTCGCTAATCGTATATTAAATAATTTAAAGGTAGATATTGATAAGTTATATGCCGACTTTATTTTTCAAATACCTCGTAAAAATAAAAAGAAAAAGAGTATTCTTAATGATATTGGTGTTGAGTTTACTAATCCAACAATATGTAATAAATTTGATCCAGTTATTGGTCGTGATAAAGAAATAAATCAGATAATTGAAATATTAGTAAGAAAAAACAAAAGTAATCCTCTTCTTATAGGTGAGGCAGGAGTAGGAAAGACGGCTATTATTGAGGAAATAAGTCGTATGATAGTAGAAGGTAATGTACCTAATAAGTTAAAAAATAAGAAAATAATTAATCTGGATATGTCTAGTGCTGTAGCTGGTACAAAATATCGTGGTGAATTTGAAGAAAAAATACATAAGATAATTAAGGAAGTAGAGAGTGACTCAGATATAATTTTATTTATTGATGAAGTTCACACAATTGTTGGAGCAGGGGGAGCTGAGGGGGCAATTGATGCATCAAATATTATTAAACCAGCACTAGCACGTGGTAGTATTAGATGTATTGGTGCTACAACACTAGATGAATATAAAAAATATATTGAAAAAGATAAGGCTTTAGAAAGAAGATTTAAAAAGGTTGTAATTAAAGAACCTGATGTTGATGAAGTAAAAAATATTATTTATAAACTAAGGCCTGTATATGAAAATTATCACCATGTAACAATTAAAAAAAATATTTTAGATTTGATAATAACATTAACTAATAAGTATATTCATAATTATAAAAATCCCGATAAGACTATTGATATATTAGATGAGGTTTGCGCTCATGCTAACTTAAAAGAAAACCCTAAAATGCATGAGTATAATGAGCTCTCTGAACAATTAAGAACGGTTATTGAGGAAAAGAAAAATAAAATTATTGCCAATGATTTTAAAGGGGCTTATAAATTAAAGCAAAAGGAAAACCTATTGACAACAAAATTAAATGAATTGGAACTTTTAGTTACAACATCTAATCTAAATGTTGTAACTAAAAAGGATTTGTATGATGTACTTAATAATAAAGTAAATATACCAATACCAGAATTAAATAGTCGGTTTAATCATAAAAACTTTATAAAGGAGCTTAATGACAAAGTTTTAGGTCAAGAAGAAGCTATTGATAGATTAGTAAATTCTTACTTAATGCATGTTGGAAATAATGAAATATATAGTGTTTTGTTTAATGGCCCTAGTGGTGTAGGAAAAACATCTTTAGCTATGAGCTTTGCTAAAATGTTGTCAAATAATGTATTACGTATAGATATGAGTGAATATAGTGAAGCACATACTGTAAGTAAGCTTATAGGGGCACCGCCCGGTTATGTAGGATATGATAGCAGTGATTATTTATTTAATAGTATTAGGGAATACCCATTTACGGTCATTGTTTTAGATGAAATTGAAAAGTGTCATGAAAATATTTTAAATATCTTCTTTCAAATTTTAGATAATAATGAATTAAAAGATGCTAGAGGTAATACAATTTATTTTAATCATGTTGTTATTATCATGACAACCAATATTGAAAATGACAATAAACTAGGTTTTGATAAAAGTAAAGTTAACAGTAAACTAAATGAGTACTTTACATCGGCCTTTATTAATCGGATTGATGAAATAATTACTTTTAATGATTTAGATGAACGTATAATTACTAAGATAATAAATAAGGAACTTAGTAAGGAAAAAGGCTTTTTACCAATAAATGACGAGGAAATAACTGAGATTATTGAAAAATCGAATTACCATGAATATGGAGCACGACAAATTAAAAACTTAGTTAATAAATTTAAAAAAAGAAAAAAACATGTAAAAGATATTCCAAAAATTAAATTTATAATATAATCCTAAATTTATCAGTTTTATAAAGGCAAAAGCTCCCGATCCTTTTGCTTTATAAGGATTTGAGAGATTTTTTGATGAAATAAAAAGTGAGTACGCGGTTTTAGTTTTTAGATTCTTTATAAATCTTTTTGGTAATTTTTTCACTTACTATTTGATAGTCTGTTCTAAAGCCAAAATGTTATGTAATAAATCTGTTGTATTAGTTCTAGCATAACTTGGAGTATAATTGTTTCCAATTAAGTTTAAATTATAGTTTTTTAAAGTATCAATAATTTCTGAAACGCTGTATTTTTCATTTAACAAAATATATTAAATGGTACAATTATATTTTAATATGTCATAATTTGTGATATAATCGTCGTAATCATAGATAATCGTTTTCTTAGGGTGTCTAGTAATTATCTACACTTTAAGGAGACGTTTGATGAAGCTAATTTCGATGATTAAAAGGAAGGAGTATATTTTAATGAAAAGATGTAAAGCATGCGGTAGCCAGATAGCTGATACTGCAAATAATTGCCCAAAATGTGGTAGTGCTGATTTAGAAGTTATGGCAGCACCACAACCCGCGCCATTTAATGGTGTACAACCAATGATGGGAGGATATCCTCAAGCTCAACCTCAAATGGGAATGACTTATGCTGTTGTATATATGGTTATTTTAGGGTTAGTTTTAATGGGTAATGCTAAGAACTTATTTAGTGATTTCTACATTGGAGATTTAATTGCCGCTGTTTTCCTTGCAGCAACTATTATTTTATTAGCAATGAGAAATAAAGTTGGACGGATTCTTGCTATGATTCAATCAGTAATTGTAATACTTGAAGGTGTACTATTTGGTATTTTAGCTATCATTGGTGGCGCAGCTATTGAAGAACTTGCTGGTGAAATATTAGCAGTAGATGGCCTAGGAGCGGCTCTTGGTGCTGTTTTTGGAATTGCGGCTGCTATCTCAATTGCTTTTGGTACTTGCTCATTTATCTATTTCAAGAAAAGAGCCTGTATGTATACAAAATAGTGATTATTCACTATTTCCAGACTGTTGACAAATAGGTAAACATTTTTACTTATTTGTCTTTTTTTCATAAAAATGAAAAATCTAGGGTATTTTC
>CANQMF010000043.1 GCA_947624915.1 uncultured Bacilli bacterium | reverse complement strand
AGTACGTGATGTTAATCCATCACATTATGGTCGACTTTGTCCTATTGAATCGCCAGAAGGACCTAATATTGGACTTATTACAGCTTTAGCTAGTTATGCTCGTATCAATGAATATGGATTTATTATGACACCATATCGTAGGGTAATTAATGGTAAGCTTACAGATGATATTGTTTATATGACAGCCGATGAAGAACTTGATTATCATATTTCACAAGCAACAGTAGCACTAACAGAAGATGATTGTTTTGTCGATGAGAGAGTGCCTGTACGTTATCGTGGTGAAAATATTATTATTAATTCGAAAGATGTAGATTATATTGATGTTTCTAGTCAACAGGTTGTATCTATTACTACTGCAGGTATTCCATTTTTGGAACATGATGATGGAAAACGTGCTTTGATGGGATCTAACATGCAACGTCAGGCTATTCCATTATTAAAAGCTGAAGCACCAATTGTTGGTACTGGTATTGAGGCTATTTCCGCTCGTGATAGTGGTGCTGTGATCATAGCTAAGGCTGATGGTATAGTTGATTATGTTGATTCAAGAAAAATACATGTTCGTACTAAAGCTGGTATTGATACTTATTATTTAAATGATTTTGAGAGAAGTAACAATGGTACTTGTTATCACCAAATTCCAATTGTTCGTGCTGGTGATGAGGTTAAAAAGGATCAAATTATTGCTGATGGGCCAAGTACTGATCATGGCGAGATGGCTCTTGGACGTAATGTTCGTGTAGCTTTTATGAATTTTAACGGTTATAATTATGAGGATGCAGTCATTTTAAATGAACGTTTAGTTCGTGATGATGTTTATACATCAATTCATATTCAAGATTATCAGATTGAGTGTCGTGATACAAAACTTGGACCGGAGGAGTTTACAAGAGATATTCCAAATGTTAGTGAGGATAGTCGTAAGAATTTGGATGAAAACGGTATTATTGCTATTGGAACAGAAGTTAAAGATGATGATATTTTAGTTGGTAAGGTTACACCAAAAGGAATGGCTGAACTTACTTCTGAGGAAAAACTTTTACACGCAATTTTTGGTGAGAAGACTAGAGAGGTTAGAGATACTTCATTAAGAGTTCCTCATGGTGGCGGTGGAATTGTTCATGACATTAAGATATTTACTAAAGAGGATACTGATGAGTTACCAGCGGGAGTTTCTAAAATTATTCGTGTTTATATTGCACAGAAAAGAAAAATTACTGTCGGTGATAAAATGGCTGGACGTCATGGTAATAAAGGTGTTATTTCTTTGGTATTACCTAGTGAAGATATGCCTTATACTGCTGATGGAGAACCAATTGATATTTTATTAAACCCATTGGGCGTTCCTTCACGTATGAACATAGGCCAGATCTTGGAGATGCATTTAGGTATTGCGGCTCAAAAATTAGGCATTTATGTTGCAACGCCAGTATTTAGTGGTGCTACACGTGAAGAGATTATTGATGCGTTAAAAGAGGCTGGATTGGATGAAGATGGAAAGACGGTATTATATGATGGCCGTACTGGAGAGCCTTTTGATAATCGTATTAGCGTTGGTATTATGTATATGATTAAATTGCATCACATGGTTGATGATAAGTTACATGCCCGTTCAACAGGACCTTATTCAATGGTTACACAGCAACCTTTAGGTGGAAAAGCACAATTTGGTGGACAGCGTTTTGGAGAGATGGAAGTTTGGGCATTGTATGCCTATGGTGCTGCTCATGTTCTTCAAGAGATGATGACAATTAAGTCAGACGACGTCGTTGGTCGTGTTAAAGTTTATGAAGCTTTAGTTAAAGGTACACCAATTCCAAAGTCAGGTATACCAGAATCGTTCCGTGTATTGATTAAGGAATTCCAAGCATTAGGATTAGATATAACTGTTTTAAATGAATCAGGAAATTTTGTAGAGTTGAAAGAATTAGAAGAAAATGACAAAGATGGATTTGGAACGACTGAGGAAAAGCCGAAAGAAGTAATGGTTGACCAAGTTGGTGTAGAGTCTAACGATGAAATATTTGAGGATTATGATGATGCTTTTGCTGAAGATGACTATGAGGATGATGATATTCAATACGAAGAGGATTTAGATGAAGATGAGTTTGATGATGAAATATCAGATGATGATTTTGATATACCACAAGATGAACTAAACGATTTGGAAGGGGATGAGCAATAATGGATGTTAATAATTTTGAAGGAATAAAAATTAGTATTGCCTCACCTGAAGTAATTCGTAAATGGTCATACGGTGAAGTAAAAAAAGCAGAAACAATTAACTATCGTACTTTAAAACCAGAACGTGATGGTTTGTATTGTGAGAAAATATTTGGTCCCACAAAAGATTTTGAGTGTGCTTGTGGAAAATATAAACGTTTAAGATATAAAAATATTGTTTGTGATCGCTGTGGAGTAGAAGTTACTCGTGCTAAAGTAAGACGTGAACGTATGGGGCATATTGAACTTGCTACTCCAGTGTCTCACATTTGGTTTTTTAAGGGCGTTCCATCACGTATGGGATTGGTTCTTGATATGTCACCAAGAGATTTGGAAGAGGTTTTATATTTTGTCTCTTATGTTGTGTTAGATCCAGGACCAGCTCCTTTAGAAAAAAAGCAAACTATCAGTGATAAAGAGTATCGTGCTTACTATGAAAAATATGGTAATTCATTCCGTGTAGGAATGGGTGCTGAAGCTATTAAAGAGCTCTTAGAGGGTGTTGATTTACAAAAAGAATTAGATGAAATCAAGAATGAGTTGGAACAAATTAAGGATTCTGCCAGTCAGAAAAGAGTTCGTTTGGTAAAACGTTTAGATATTCTTAATGCTTTTATTCAATCAGGAAATAGGCCTGAATGGATGATATTGACGGCTCTACCTGTTATTCCGCCAGAGCTTAGACCAATGATTCAACTTGATGGTGGTCGATTTGCTACTAGTGATTTGAACGATTTGTATCGTCGAGTTATAAATCGTAATAATCGTTTGAAAAAATTAATTGATTTAGGAGCTCCGAGCATCATTATTCAAAATGAAAAACGTATGCTTCAAGAAGCTGTTGATGCTTTGTTTGATAATGGTAGACGTGGACGTAATATTACGGGACCTGGTAATAGACCTTTAAAATCTTTATCTAGTATGTTAAAAGGTAAACAAGGTCGTTTTCGTCAAAATTTATTAGGAAAACGTGTTGATTACTCTGGACGTTCAGTTATTGTTGTTGGACCAAATTTGAAGATGTATCAATGTGGTATTCCAAAAGAGATGGCTTTAGAGTTATTTAAGCCGCATGTTATAAATGGTTTAGTCCAAAAAGAGATTGCTAGTAATATAAAAGTAGCTAAAAAGATGATTGAAAATCAGGATCCAAGAGTATGGGATGTTGTTGAGGAAAAGATTAAAGAACATCCCGTAATGTTAAATCGTGCACCAACTTTGCATAGACTTGGTATTCAAGCCTTTGAACCGAAATTAATAGATGGTAGAAGTATTAGATTGCATCCACTTGTTTGTGCCGCTTTTAATGCTGATTTTGATGGTGATCAGATGGCTGTCCATGTTCCAATTACTGAAGAAGCACAAGCTGAGGCTCGTATTCTTATGTTAGGTGCTAATAATATCTTGAAACCATCGGATGGAAAGCCTATTGTTACTCCGAGTCAGGATATGGTATTAGGTAATTACTATATTACAATTGAAGAAGCTGGATTACCTGGGGAAGGTCGTGTATTTAAGAGCCCTGATGAAGCTTTGATGGCATATGAAAGAAGAGAGTTAAGTCTTCATACAAGAATTGCTGTTCCTGTCAAAGCATTTAAGCATAAGTTATTTCCAGATTCATATTTTGATAAGTATCTAGTTACAACAGTTGGAAAGATTTTGTTTAATGAAATATTCCCAGATACATTCCAATATATAAATGATGGAACTACTGAGAATATCGAAAAAATTACCCCTTCAAAGTATTTCTTAAAGCGAGGAACTAATATTCCAGAAGCTATTAAAGAGATGGAATTAGTACCGGCTTTTGCTAAAGGTGTTTTAACAAAATTGATTGCTCAGATTTATAAACGTTATCAAACAACTGAAACATCAGTAATGCTTGATAAGTTGAAAGATCTTGGCTTTAAATATTCCACTCTTTCTGGTATTAGTATTGCAATAAGTGATATTAAGCCATCTGTAAAGAAGGGGGAAATTGTTGCCGAAACCCAGGTTTTGGTTGATCAAGTTAATAAGCAATTTAAACGTGGTTTAATTACTGAAGACGAGCGTTATGGAAAAGTTATTGCCCTTTGGACAGAAGCTAAGAATCGTGTAACACAAGAACTTGAAGAAATGGTTAAAGAAGATAAAGATAATCCAATTTGTATTATGATGAATTCAAAAGCTCGTGGAGATATGGGATCATATACACAGTTAGTTGGTATGCGTGGCTTATTTGGAAAACCCAATGGAAAATCAGAAGAGATTCCAGTTGTATCATCATTTAGTGATGGTGTAACAATCAGTGAGTTCTTTTTATCCACTCATGGTGCTCGTAAGGGAGCTGTTGATACGGCTTTAAAAACGGCCGATGCAGGATATTTAACACGTCGACTTGTTGATGTAGCTCAAGATATCATTGTTAAATCTATTGACTGTGGAACAGAAAATGGTGTTACTGTTGAGGCTTTCGTTAATGAAAAAGATGGAACAATAATTGAGTCATTGCACGATCGAATTGTGGGACGTTATACTAGTAAAAAGATAATTAATCCAAAAACGAAAGAACTAATTTGTGATCGTAATACTTATATTACTGAACAATTAGCGGATAAATTGGAACAAGCAGGTATTACTAAAGTTCCTATTAGAACTGTTTTAACCTGTAAAGAAGATCATGGTGTATGTTGTATGTGTTATGGCCGTAATCTTGCAACTGGAACTATTGTTGAAGAGGGTGAAGCTGTAGGAATTATGGCAGCTCAATCAATTGGTGAACCAGGTACCCAACTAACAATGCGTACATTTAATACTGGTGGCGTTGCTGGAGACGATATCACTCAAGGTTTACCACGTGTTCAAGAATTGTTTGAATCTCGTAACCCTAAGGGTAGGGCAGTTATAACCGAAATTTCAGGTGTTGTTAGCGAGATTGAAGAAGGTAATGGCAACTTTGTTGTTTATATTAAGAATGATGTTGAAACTAAAAAATATACTACTAATTATGGTGCTAAATTGTGTGTTGATAAGGGAGATGAAGTTAGCGCTGGTGATAAGTTAACGTTTGGGGCTATTAATCCTAAAGAGTTGTTAGCTGTTACCGATCCTATAACAACACAACAATATATTTTAAAAGAAATTCAAAAGGTTTATCGTTCTCAAGGTGTTGATATTTCTGATAAACACGTTGAAATTATGGCGAAACGTATGATATCAAAAATTAAAATTATTAATTCTGGTGATTCTTATTTCTTACCAGGAACAATGGTAAATTATAATAAATTTACTCAAACAAATCAGAGTTTAATTCTTGAAGGTAAAAAACCAGCTAAAGGTGTACCAGTATTACTAGGTATCACAAAAGCATCTTTGGAGACGGATTCTTTCCTTTCAGCTGCTTCATTCCAAGAAACGACTCGTATATTAACTGATGCAGCTATTCATGGAAGAGTTGATTATTTACAAGGATTAAAAGAGAATGTATTAATTGGTAAATTGATTCCAGCTGGAACTGGTGCTAAGAAATATCGTCATGTTGATTATGCTTTGGAATTAGATAATTTAAAAGAAGAACCATTAGAAGCTTTAGAACAAGAATTAGTAGATTAATTAAGGAAAGTAATTTTTACTTTCTTTTTGTTTATTCTTTTTGTTAGCAATTTATAATATCTTTTTTTTACAATATATGGTATCATTAACTATGAAGGTGGTATGATGAATGTAAGAAGAGTACAATTTACTATTAATATTTTAGTTATTTTGATGGCAATTTGCTCTTTGTGGTTAAAATCTATTGCTTTTCCCATTTTAATTATTGTATTAGAAGTGTTTTCTGCTTATTTATTGTTGAAGAAGAGAGTAAAAAAAAGTCCTGTTATTCGTTATGAAGAATCAAAGACTTGTGATGTTTTTGAACCACCAATTATAGGTGATGATAATGAATGCTTAGATGTTAATAATGAAAAAGATACAATAATTGATTTTGCATTACCTGAAGATTTTGATGAAAAAAAATTTGCTAGAGATATTTTCGAACTTTATAAAGATATCCAAACTAATTTTATGAATTTTGGATATGATGATTTGATAAAAGAACTGGGAATTGAACTGTATGAGCAATTTTTTAAACAAATGAAACGTTTAGAGGAGTCAAGCAAACAATCTGTTAGGACGAATATTGAATTATTAAATGTTGAAGTGGTTAACTATGATTCAACTAAGAATGCTGAGTATGCAACTGTACAATTATCGGTTTTGGAAGATAAATACTTGAAAAAAATTGATGATCCATTTCGTCTTACATCATCTAAGGTACGTTATGAGAGCTCTTATACTTTAGAAGTTATTAAAAATCACCACAAAAGTAATTTAAAAAAATGTCCGTTTTGTGGCGAGAAGATTATTTCTAATGACTTGAAGTGTCATGAATGTCATAATTTTATAAATGAGGTAGAGAATATTTGGATATTGAAAAATATAAAACTTGTTTGTAGTCATTCATATAAGAGTAGTAAAACCAGTGGTACAAAAAGATAGTTTAATTATTATGTGAACTAATGATATAATTTATATATAAAAAACATCTTTTGGGTTAGATGTTTTTTTAGTCAAATGTTAGTAGAGATTAAATTAAAAACTTGGAAAGTTTCATAGCGGTTTTGACAATTTTGTTTAATGTTTTGTAATAGTAAAATATATTATATAATTGATATTATTTAAATGTGATAGGGTAATTAAAATGTTTGATTATAAATAGATTATCATATTATCTGTTAGCCAAAGAACTTATGAATGTAAGAGAACAAGGTAGAATGTTTTTTAGTTTGTATTTATGTAGGTAGCAGTTACTTTTTCTGACCATTTCTTTCCTTGATATGTATTTCTTTTAACCATTTCTTTATCAATATCATTTAGAATGGTTGTTTTATTGGTTAACCATTTGGGCTCAATGAGTTGAGATTCCATTGGATCACCAGTGATACGATGAATAACAATTTCTGGTCTTAACCTTTCTAATTGATCACATACAATGTTTATATATTCTTCTCTAGTTAATATTTTAAAAGGTTTGTTTTTATACATTATAGCTAATTTAGTGTTGTTTAAAATTGATAACATGTGAATTTTTATTCCTTGAATATCTAAGTTATTTAAATATTCCACAGTTTGTAGCATCATTTGTCTATTTTCGTATGGTAGACCATTTATAATATGAACCACAACATCGATATTGTTTGCTCGTAGTTTTTTGACCATTTGTTCGAAGCAGGCTAGTGAATGACAACGGTTGATCAGTTTTGATGTTGATTCATGAATGGTTTGAAGTCCTAATTCAACTGTAAGATAGGTACGTTTATTTAATTCGCTTAAGTATTTTAGACATTCATCGTTAATACTGTCTGGCCTTGTTGCAATGCTAAGCCCTACAACGTTTGGCTGTTTTAAAATTAATTCATATTTTTCTTTTAAAATATCTATTGGTGCATAAGTATTAGTATGTGCTTGAAAGTAACCAATAAATTTGCTATTGGGCCATTTTTGTTGCATAATCTTTTTGATTTTATTGAATTGTGTAAGCAAATCGTCGTTTACATTACCTGCATATTCACCACTACCTAGATTTGAACAGTAAATGCAACCACCGGTTCCAACTTTTCCGTCTATATTTGGACATGAAAAACCGGCATTAAGACTTATTTTAGCAACTTTGTTGTTAAACTTGTGTTTGTAAAAGTAATCTAGCGTATGGTATCTTTTGTTTGTATTGCTATAGTAGAACATGTAATCACCAGTAATATTATATCTTAATTTAGAAAAATAGTGAAATTTAATTATATATGTTATAATCCTGAGTTTGACAGTTTTGAGAAAGTAAAAACTCCCTAAGTCTTATTTTTCAATAGGTTTGGGAGTTTTTT
>CANQMF010000042.1 GCA_947624915.1 uncultured Bacilli bacterium | reverse complement strand
GATGTTATTAAACGTCAAGCAGTACCAGATAATATAAAAAGTGCCTATGTAACGGGAGAAAATGGAATAGACTTTAAGTCTATATCATCAGATACAAATGGTAAAGGTGTATATATGATGGCTGATACAGCTAGTGATGAGTATCCGATCTATTATTACCGAGGTGATGTTGATAATAATAATGTCTTATTTGCCGATATTTGTTGGAAGATGGTAAGGACAACAGATACGGGTGGCATAAAATTGATTTTTAAAGGATTTCCTACTGAACAGGATGGTAAATTTGTTTGCACGACAGATGATTCCCCATCGCAAGTAAAATATAATCAACTTGGTTCAT
This sequence comes from uncultured Bacilli bacterium, assembly GCA_947624915.1. Next base: position 7,963 of record CANQMF010000042.1, on the reverse strand, counting down.
TAGCGTCTGTTGGATATCAGTATGGTAAATTTTATAAAGGAATATCTGCAAAACCCAGTAGTGGAGTATTATTTGGAACATCTGCTAGTTATGACGAAACTAATGGTATATATACTTTAACTGATACAGCAAAATCACTAGATGACAATCACCATTATACTTGTAATAACGCAGAAGGAACTTGTGATATATTAAGATATTATAGTAGTAGTAGTGATTACTTTGAATTAGAAAATGGAGAATTATTAGAAGAAGCAATAGAAAAAATGCTTTCGAATGGAATTGATTCAGAAATGAAAGATTATCTTGAAAATGATTGGTATGAAAATAATATGAAATCGTTTGCAGATTATTTAGAGGATACCGTATGGTGTAATGATCGTAGTATAAGTCAAGGGTTTGAGGGAAGTGGTTGGAATCCCGAAGGAGGCCATTTGGGCAATTCTTTATATTTTGATGCGTATTACCGATCAGTAAATGGTACACCAAGTTTGGCATGCCGGGAACAAGATTCCTTTACTGTGGCAAGTAATAAATCAAAGTATCCCGTAGGACTTCTTACTGTAGATGAAGTAATGTACGCAGGTGCCAATAAAAGTGATACATCTAACTTTTACTTAAAGACGGATTGGCTTTGGCTTATGAGTCCTTCTGATGCAACTATTAGCATTCAGGAATCTATGCTTATCATGGTATCTCAAATAGATTCGCAGCCAGTAAGTGGTTTTTTTGGACTAGCGATAATGGATGTAAATCCATCAATTTCTCTAAAACATGGAATACAATATGATATGGGTACTGGGACAACAGAAGATCCTTATGTTATAGATACTGAATGATCATAAAAGATGTCAAACAAAGAAAAAGCAGCCTCGTTTCTTATGTAAAGAAATGAGGCTTTATTAACATACTTTATCTATTATAGTTAATACTATAAATGGTGAAATAATGAAAAAGAAAAGTTTGTGGTTAGATATAAAAGAAGATAATATAACCAAATTAGAAGACAATATTGAAGTTGATGTTTTAATAATTGGTGGAGGTATTACAGGTATAACTACTCTTTATAAATTAAAAGATAGTAATTTAAAGACTTGTCTTGTTGATCAGGATTTAGTTGGGCATGGTGTGACAGGTAAAACTACTGGTAAAATTAATTATTTACAAGAAGTGGTTTATTATAATATTAGTAAAAAGTATAATACTGAAATGGCTCATCAATATTATCTTTCGCAACAAACAGCTATTCAAGAAATACTTGATATCATTAATAATGAGCAAATAGAGTGTAATTTGAATAAAGTAACTTCTTATGTTTTAACTAATGATAGTAAAGAAATATCAAAAATTAAATTTGAAAAGAAATTATTGACTAAGTTTGGTGCTGATGTCCGAGAACATCATGATGATATAGATCATGTAAGAAGTATATACGCTATTAGCGTGGATAATACTTATGTTTTTCATCCTATTAAATATTTATTGGCTTTAAAAAAAATATGTGTTAAAGCTGAACAACCGATTTATGAAAGGACTAAGATATTAGATTTAAAAAAGGTTAAAGATGGTTATATAGGTTATACTAATAAATATCACATAAAAGCCAAAAAAGTTATTTTAGCTTGTCATTATCCTTTTTTCCTTTTTCCATATTTTACACCTTTGAAGGTTGGAATTGAAAAATCTTATATAACGGCTTCATTATCTTCTTATCAAGATATCACTTTAATTACTTCTAATAAACCCACTACATCAATTCGATATCATAAAGATAAAGATTCTTATTTGATTTATTTGGCAAATTCAGCTAATATATGTAATCGATTAAATGATAATAAGAATTTTAAAGAAGTGATTAATGAGATTGCTAGACGGAATATTACACCGTCATATATATGGAAGAATGATGATTTAATTACTGTTGATAAAATGCCTTATATTGGTATGATTGAAAAAGATAATCCTGATTTATTGATTGGTACTGGTTATAATACATGGGGGATGACTAATGGTACTTTGGCTGGTTTAATATTAAGTGATATGATTTTAGGTAATAATAATGAGTTTATTAATATGTTTAATCCACTTAGGGCGAATAAGTTATCTAATATTAGTAGTTTTGTTACTAATATTAGTAGTAGTGCTAAAGGATATGTACAAAATAAATTATCTAAAAATAAAACTTGGTATAATGATTCTATTACATTTAAAAAGGTTGAGGGAAAAAATATTGCCATATATAATGATGGAGACGACCATATTATATATAATAAATGTCCTCATATGGGTTGTAGTTTAGTTTTTAATGAGGTAGAAAAGACATGGGATTGTCCTTGCCATGCTTCAAGGTTTGATATTGATGGGAAATGTATTAAAGGACCTAGTAAGTATAATATTTCATATAAAGGCAAAGATTAATGTGATATAATTGACTTGGTGGTAGTGTGTTTAAAATATATAATATTAAAGATAAAAGGGAGTATATCGAAGAGTTCGCAATTTTATGTAAAAAAGAATGGGGTAAGACGATTACAAACCCTATTGAATTTAAAACTTATATTCAAAATAAAATAGCTTATATTAATAGTCAGCTAGATGAGCCTTTTTATTGCACTTTAATATTACTAGATAATGATGTCTTAGTTGGGTTTATCTCTATTTATCCACATGATTGTGATGAGCGTGAATATTTAGGCCCTTGGTATGCCACAATGTATGTTAAAGAAGAATATCGTGGACATCATTATTCTAAAATTTTAAATGACGCTATTCTGGAAGAAGCACGTAAACGTAATATAAAAAGATTGTATTTAAAGACAACCCTTTTAAATTATTATGAAAAGTTTGGGGCCATTTTTTTAGAAACATTAAGTAATAATGAAAGGATATATTATTTTGATATATAGTTATTATTAATTAATGTTTTTTCATTGCCTAAAAGTTGTTTGTATGCTATAATACACCCGTTAGGTGGTTTTATGGAAGATTTTGCGTTTAGAAAGCGAATGACAATTAAATTAGATGAGTATTTGACTTATCTTATTAAAGTTTCTTCTAAAATAAACCAAGATAAAAAAGTTATTTCAATGGATTTATGTGATAAGTTATTAACACAAAGTCCTAGTATGTTTTGTGATGATATGTATCTTAGTTTAAAAGAAGAGGAAATTGATGGATTATTAAGTTATGTTCAACATTTTTTACTTTATGTACCATATAAAAATTTTCCTAAAAGTATTAAAGTTAATGAGTTTTTGTTACATGTTTTTAACTATATTGTAGGAGTAACTAGTAATGATTGTTCAATATATGATGAGGTATCCAAATATTTAAGATGTTTAAGTAAAATGTCTTTAATGGACGAACGTATTTGTGGTTCTTTATCTACTGAGGTTAATCCTGATGGATCTCTTTCTTTATTTGTAGTTCGAGATTATTTAAATAATTCATTTATTACAGGGAAAAAAGTTGATCAGGAAGTGCAAATGGATATAAGTGATTTTAGTGATATATTTACTAATAATATAGCGCTAGTAGATTTATCTTATGATGATGAATCGCATTTTATTTTGGGTAATATTCAAGATAATAGTTATTGGTCAATTGTTGAAGATCAAAAATACCCCATGTCTAGTGACATGCATGAAATGAGAAGTTGGACTAATTTGGTTTACTTTTTAGAACAGAATAATTGTGCTTTTTTAAAGAGTGACTTTTACAGTGTAGCTGACCTTCAAAGGTTAATTTATGGTGTAAAGCGTTATTTATTACTTTATGATGTTGAAAATTTTAATTTTATGACCGATTGGGCGGCTGATTGGTGGTTAAGACAGCATGATTTTGAAAATATATCATGTAATAGTATTAAGATTTATGTTGAGACCTTAAGTAATCTTATTAAACGTGGTGTGTTAACTAGGAGTAAGTTTTTTTATTTGTTTGAACAAAATGGTAAAAAGTCACCAGAATTAATAGAGGCCGAGAAAAAGGCTAATATTGTTTTTGAAAATATTTGTGCTCATATGTTAATAACAAGAGATGCAATTATGACGACTGATGATGTGAATAAAGGCTTTGCTAAAGTTTTTAGTTTATCTTCTCGTTATTAGTATTATTATAATGAAATGAGGTAACTGTATGAAAAAAGTTTTAAATTTAATTGATAAGAAATTAGTTTATCAATATATTTTAGGAGATTATATAGAAGCTGGCCTTTTGGAACAATTAGAAGATAGCCCTATTTTTATGCAAGCCGTTATGGAGCAGACTAATGATATAAAAATGTATGAATTATGTTCTGATGATGTCAAACATGATTTTGATTTTGTTGTGTTTTTGATTGAATATTTTTCTCATAATATATCGTTTGTTGAATCTGTTGGTAAAGAGTTTGTAAAATATCGTGATAGTTTACATAATGCTGATTTAATAGATATACATAATTTAGAAGTTATGATTAGGTTAAATAATGTATATGTTAAGCATAAGATGGAACCAGTAAATGAGTTTACGATTAGGGCATTAGCTTTTCGAGTTAGTATACAATCATTTATATCTGATTATATGAATCGAAATGGTATTAAAGAAAGTGGCCTTGGTTTTTGTTATGTTCTAAAATTATATAACGAAAGTGATGTTATTTGTGATTATTTTGCTAAAGCATATATTCAGGATATCTTTTACGGTGAGGAATATATGAAATTAGAAGAATTGTTACATAATAAGTTTAAAGATCGTAATAAAGTTATTAACAAAGGTATGAAGAATTTTTTAATTGAATATATAGCTAATTATGATCAAAGTCTGTCTTTATATTTGATTAATAAAAATGAGCTTTTAAATCATGTTGTTGAAGATATGCGCTATTGTTTGAAAAGATGGGATAACTATGAACAACTTAATGAAGAAAAGAAATTGAATGTTTTCTGTCAAGAAATGAGTAAATATATGGATGTATATAATGGAAACCTTAATTTGCTTGATGTAGTTGATTATGTGGGAACAGTATTAAATATAACACCTATCTTAAATGAGTATTTCCCTGGTAGACAGGTTAATGAACCTCATGAAGGATATAATTATATAAGAGGCTTGTTAAGAGAAAATTTAATTGATGTAAAAGATACTATATGTATAAATTATATTAAAAGATGTGCTACAGAAATCTTTAAATCAGGAAGTCTTAGTTCAGAAACCGACGATTACAATGAAAAGACACCAATCAAAGCTAAAATTTATTATTATCCTATAAAAAAATAATTGTACAACTTTATGTAGTCATGATATACTATTAATAGTAAGTGTAAACTTACTTGTAGGAGTGTGTTAATTAGACAAATATTATTGATAACGGAGGAATAAAATGAGTTTATATAAATTTTTTGCAAGTTCTAGAGAATTAAAAGCTTTTTCTAATGATGATAGTTCAAGTACACTGGAACCCATGAAAATTATTGTGGAGAATGACTTATCAAAAGTTTCAAGATATACCGATAAAAAAAATTGTGCTTTATTGAGTTGGAAATTTAGTGATAAAAATGCTGAGATTTTAATAAGTTATATAAAGGAACATTTAAAGCTTTGTCCAAGAATTGAATTATGGCGTGCAGGTAATGGTGATAAAAGCAATGCTATCATTCAAAAATGTTCAAAAAATATTTTAAATGCTGAAAAGATTAAAGAGTTATGGGGTCAAGATTCATTAGAAACGGCTTGTCTAGTTGTTTATAATGCATAAGTTAAGTTTGTCTTAACTTTAGACTGTTGACAAAGGTCAATAGTCTTTTAATTTTACAAAAATATAAGAATTATAAAGTGCTTTATAATATGCTAATTTAAAAAATAGTTTTTAAAGTTTTTTTATTGTGTTAATAATCTATTATGAAAAATAAATTTTTCTTGATAGTATTTCTGGTTAGTAGTAAAATATAGTTATAGTGGAGGTAATATATATATGTCCGAAGAGGAATTGTTTAAAACAATTAAAGATAGTGTTGAAGTAGAAAATGGTTTTGTTGGTAATAATCATTTTAAAATTTTAGAATTAAAAAAACAATATTGTGTTATGGAGGCAGAGATAACTGAAAATAGTTTAAACTATGTTAATATTGTTCATGGAGGATTTATTTTTGGCTTGGCTGATACAGCTGGTGGGATAGCTGCTTTAACGTCTGGCAGGAAGGTAGTAACGGTTAATGCTAATATCGATTATTTTTTACCGGCTGAGGGTAAAAAGTTGAAAGCTGTAGCTACTTGTTTAAAAGATGGTAAGAGGTTGGCTGTTTATGAAGTTAATATATATGATGATAAAAATGATAAGGTTGCTCATGTTGGGTTAAGTTACTTTTATATTAGCTAGATATAGGAGGATAATTTTGTGAGAAAATTGGCGTGGTTAATATACATAGCTTTTATTATTTTAGTTGTTTTCTTTGTAGTTAATCCTATACATAATTCTAATAACGATGAAAATAAAGAAGTGGTCTTTTATAGTGGGGGAAGTATTGATCCTGAAAATTTAAAATACAAAGATAAATTATTGCGTACTTATGAAGATTATCAAGAAATTACTTCTTTTTATGAGATTGAAGAAAAGATCAAAAAAAATGATTTTGAAAGTTATGATTATCTTACTGTAGTATATGAGAATGATTACTGTAAGAGTAATTTAGTTGGTGTGGAAGAATTAGATGTTAAAGATAATTTGATAACAGTAACAATTGGTATAATAAGTGATGAAGAAATTTGCCCCGTTAATTATGAAATGTTATTCGTAAGAGTTGATAAAAATCAGATTAAAGATGGATTTAAAACGAAACTTGAATATGCAAAAGTAAAAGAATAGGAGGTTTAGGATGAAAAAAAAGATTGTTATTTTAGCTATGGCTATAATTGCTATTGTAAGTATTTGGACTATTACTAGAAATTTTAAAGCTAAAGAATCAAAAAATGATGAACCTGACAAAACAGAATCTTCAGTTAGTAATGAAACTGAAAAAGAGAGTAGTGATGATGTTCCAAATGTAGAAACAGAAAACAAAACAACAACAGAAGTTAAAATTCAAGATAGTAAGAATGAGAATAATGATGTAAAAGAATCAAATAATAATCAAAATCAACAGTCCAATGTTGTTGATAATAGCAATGTAGTAGGTAAAACAAAAAAAGGATATAACATAGAGAAAAAAGATGGTGTATACTATATAAAAGGTATATTAGTTGCTAATAAGACATATTCATTACCTAGTAATTATGCTCCTAATGGTTTGTTAAATGAGTTTACTATTGCTTATAATGAGATGCAAAAAGCTGCAGCTAAAGAAGGAGTAAAGTTGTCAATTGTTAGTGGATATCGTTCATATAGTACCCAGAATAGATTGTATAATAATTATGTGAAGAAAGATGGTCAGAAAGAGGCTGATACTTATTCAGCAAGACCTGGTCATTCAGAACATCAAACGGGTTTAGCTGCTGACTTAAATAAAATAGATGACAATTTTGGTGAAACTAAAGAAGGTATTTGGCTTGCTAATAATTGTTATAAGTATGGATTTATTTTAAGATATCCTAAAGGTAAAGAACCTCTTACTGGATATATTTATGAGCCTTGGCATTTCCGTTTTATAGGAGATGAAGCTGTTAATTTATATAATAATGGTAATTGGATAAGTTTAGAAGAATATTTAGGTATTGATAGTAAGTATCAATAAGTATTTAAAAAACATCATACTTAAAAATTTATGATGTTTTTTTGTGTGTACTTTCTTGTTAAAGTTTTGTAGTTAAGTGTGATAAATTTGAAATGTCAAAAGCTTTTATGCTTATATTTACAATATTTTAATAATTTGATATAATTTGTTTTGTAGAGTAAGAAAGTAATTTATGGGTATAATATTTTATGGAGGATTTATGAAACTAAAAAAGAGATGGTGGCTTATATTAGTGTTAGTAGTTATCTTAGGTG
>CANQMF010000041.1 GCA_947624915.1 uncultured Bacilli bacterium | reverse complement strand
ACCAGTGATGAGGTAATATATGCAGGTGGTACAAATAGTACTAATAAGGATTATTACTTATATACGGGAGCAATTTATTGGACCATGTCGCCTTATTATTTCGACTACAACGGTGCTAGCGCTTTCTACGTGACTTCGTCTGGTGGCTTAGACTACTACTACGTCGATCGTTCGTATGGCGTGCGCCCTATGATTTCACTTAAATTTGGTGTAACCTACAGTGATGGAGATGGAACTAAAGAAAATCCATATGTGGTGACTGAATAATAAGGAAAAATTGCTCAAATATTTAGATATGTTATAAAAGGTAGAATATAAAAGAAACAAAAATTGGTTTCTTTATCAAATAGTATTAGTAAACAATAAATTCGATAAATGAATCTAATTATAGAGATGATGTAGATTATCTTTTAATAGATTTATTTTGAATATTATTTGTATCAATAAAGATATTTTTATCTTCAATATTTAGTAAATTTAAGATATAATTATTTATAGACATAAGTTTCGATCCTTTCAATGTTTTTTAGCAATTACATTGTATCAAACTTATGTCTTTTTATAAAATAAAATAGTATCAGTGATTTCTTTTCACCAACACTACTTATAATACAACTATTAATTTTGTGTCAGTCTCCTTTTTTTAAAATAAACTGTCATTAATTGTTTATTAAATTAGGGTATTGTTCTATTTAAAAATGATTTTAAATATAGTAAAATATGTTTAAGGAGGGCTTGATATGAAGTATGTACCATTATATATAAAAACAGATAACTCATTACAAGAATCATTAATAATGATTGATAAACTTATTAATAAGGCTCTTGAATATGGTATGACTGCACTTACAATAACTGATAATAATATGTATGGTGTGATGGATTTTTATCAAGCCTGTAAGAGAAATAGTATTAAACCAATTGTGGGTTTGGAATTACAATATAATAACAATATAATTGTATTATATTGTATGAATTATAAAGGATATCAAAATCTAATTAAATTAAGTACGATGATGACTGAGAAAGATATTACTTTAGTTGATTTAGAGAAACATGCTAATGACTTAATTTGTTTAGTACCATATAGTTCTTCGGCTATTTATAATGATATAAAGGGATTATATAAGTATATTTATCGAACATATAAAAACTTAGAAGAAAAAAATAATCTTACTGGTGATTTAGTTTATATGAATGAGACTTTGTATTTAGATAAAGATGATAGTCGTTTTATGAAGTTTTTAGTAGCAATAAAAGATGGGGTTACGATTGATTATGTTAATACTGATAAATTAAATAATTATTTAAAAACAATAGATGAGGTAAAAGAGTTAGATGATTTGGAAATTAATTGTTTTATATATGAGTTGTGTAATTTAGAGATACCTTTCCATCAGGATTTAATGCCTATTTTTAGTAATGAAGATCAAGTTGATAGTTATACATACTTAAAGCGAAAATGTATTGAAGGTTTAAAGAAGCGTTTTGGTGATAAAGTTAGTAGTCGTTATCAAGAACGTTTAAAATATGAGTTAGATGTTATTAATAAGATGGGGTTTTGTGATTATTTTTTAATTGTCTATGATTATATTAAGTATGCTAAAAAGCATGATATTATAGTAGGTCCAGGTCGAGGTAGTGCCGTTGGATCTTTAGTTGCTTATTGCTTAGACATTATAGAAATAGATCCATTAAAATATGATTTATTATTTGAGCGATTTTTAAATATTGAACGAATTAGTATGCCTGATATCGATGTTGATTTTGAACATACCAAAAGGGAAGTGGTAATTAATTATTGCATATCTAGGTATGGTGCTAAATCGGTCGCACCGATTATTACTTTTGGAACTTTAGGTTCAAAACAAGCTATTCGTGATGTGGGACGAGCTATGGATATAGAACTTAGCATAGTAGATGGATTGTGTAAGTTACTAAATTCGCGAGATTCATTAGAAATAAATATTCGTAATCCTAAAGTTAAAAGCTACATTGAAAGATATGATAATTTAGATATTTTATATAAGATAGCGATGCGTTTTGAGGGCTTAAAAAGACATACTAGTATTCATGCTTCAGGTGTAGTGATGTCTAAATACGAATTAGATAATGTTATACCGTTAGATAAAAGTCATGATGAGTTTTATACTAGTGGGTATGATCATACTTATTTAGAAGAGATTGGTCTTTTAAAGATGGATTTTTTGGCTATTAAATATTTAACGATTATTCACGATATTATAAATGAAATTAATCGTATTCATCATGCTAATCTTACTTTTGATACTATTCCTTTTAATGATCAGAAAGCTTTAAAAGTGTTTGAAGAAGCTAATACTTTAGGTATTTTTCAATTTGAATCAGATGGTATGATTAATTTTTTAAAACAATTAAAAATAACTAGTTTTGATGATATATGTGCAGCTATTGCTTTATATAGACCGGGTCCTATGCAGAATATACCATTATATATAAAAAGGAAAAATAGTAAAGAAAAAGTGGATTATTTAGATAAGACTTTAGAACCTATTTTAAAAAAGACATATGGTATTATGATTTATCAAGAACAAATTATGCAAATAGCTAATGTAATGGCTGATTATTCATTAGGTGAAGCTGATATTTTACGAAAAGCTATGAGTAAAAAGAAAAAAGATCTATTGTTGCAAGAAGAAAAAAGATTCAAAGAACGAAGTGTTAAAAAAGGATATACTAAAGAACTAGCTGATAAAGTTTATGCCATGATGTTAAAGTTTGCAGAGTATGGTTTTAATAAATCACATTCAGTTGGTTATTCTTTGGTAGCTTATCGTATGGCTTATTTAAAAGCTTATTATCCTAAAATTTTTATTTCCAATCTACTATCAACAGAAATGAATGATAGCAGTAAATGTAAAAAATATATGTATGAAGGTAAGAATATGCAAATTAATATTTTAAATCCAGATATTAATTTTAGTTCTACAAAATATATTGAAGAAGATGATGGTATTAGATATCCTTTAACTAGTATAAAAAATATTGGTATTAATGCTTCTCAAGTAATTGTTGATGAAAGAAAGAATGGTTTATATAGCAGTATATTTGACTTTGTTAAGCGTTGCTACGGTAAAATTGTTAACCGCAAAGTTGTTGAATCGTTAATTTATGCTGGAACTTTTAGTAACTTAGGCTTTAACCGAGCTACTCTTATTGACAATTTAGATGCAATCATTAATTATGGAGAGTTAATTAAAGATTTGGATGAGGAATTTGCTTTGAAGCCTGAAATAAATATAGTAGAAGAATTTGATAATCGTTTTATAATGAATAAAGAATTAGAGTTATTTGGTTTATATCTTAGCAATCATCCTGTTAGTGCTTTAAAGAGTAAATATCCTAGTACTATTTCACTAAGTGAAATTAATAAATATTTTGATACATATGTTGATGTTATTGTATATGTTGATACATTAAAAGAGATAACGACTAAAAATGGTGATAAGATGGCTTTTATTACTGGTAGTGATGAATTAGCTAATATTGATATAACGATTTTTCCCAAAGTATATAATAAAGGTTTAGATGTTCAAAAGGGTGATATTATTGGTGTTAGCGGGCGAGTAGAAAAGAGATATGATAAATATCAAATCATATGTTCTAAAGTAGTTAAGCTAGATAGTAATTATTGATTTGTAGGATTCGTGATGGATTGGTTCGTGTAATTGCAATATAACTACTTTTCTTTTTCTTTAAAATATGCTAAAATTAAGTATAGTGGTTTATACTAAAGGAGGAAATAAAAATGGGTTTCATGAAAAAAATATTCGATGGGGATGAACAGAAGGATATCTTTAATGATGATGAAAGTCAATTTTATGAAGTAGATACTAAGGATTTAGAGGATATGGCTTCACAAAATGGTGGCGCTAAGATGATCTTATTAGAGCCAAGGGCCTTTTCAGAATCACAACAAATTGCTGATCACTTAAAGAAAAGAAATACAGTTGTGATTAATCTAAGAAGAGTTACATCGGATCAGGCAAAAAGGATTATTGATTTTGTTAGTGGCTCTGTTTATGCCTTAAAGGGTCATATTGAAAAAATAGGTAGTGGGATTTTCTTATGTACACCCAATAATGTTAATATTCAGGGTAAAATAACATCTGAAAAAGAAGTAAAAGAAGTATACAATAATGATGATATCGATATTGATTGGTAAAGTATTGTGTTTTCAAAAAAAATGTGATACAATACCTTTCGCGTAACGAGGTGAGCATATGGATAAGTTTAGTTCTGCACTTCGTGGTTATGACAAAAAAGAAGTTAATGCCTTTATAGATAAGATTATTGCGCAAGTAGAAGATATGGTTAAAGAGTTGGAAGATAAAAATGAAAAAATATCAACACTTAGGAAAGCGGCTAAAAAAAATCAACTTGTAGCTAAAAAGCTATCATTAAAGGTTAAAGAACTGAAGAGTGAGTTAGAGGTACTTAATCAAAAGGAAGAATTAGGTAAGGAATACCAGGAGGCTATTTTAAATTTAAATAAGGCTAAGGAAGATACTAAAAAATTAATAACAGCTGCTAAGGTTAAAAGCAGGAAAATTATTACAGATGCTGAAGATAATGCTGATGAGATTATCCAAGAATGTTTACTTAGTGCAAAGAAAAAAGAAATGGAACTTAATACATTAAAAAATGAGATTGAAAAATTAAAGCAGATGAAAGAGACGTTATATTATGAAGCGCGAAGAGAGTCTATGGTTGGTGTAAATAGATAGTGAATTAATATATGGATCACTCTGGATGCAATATATTGGTAACGCGTTATAGTTTTAAGTGCATAATAAAATATTATGAAATAGGATGGTACCACGTGCAAGCGTTCCTATACTCATAATGTTTTTTTATTTTTAATATGTTGTTATGGTCGTTATGGAAGGGTGATAAGATGAGAAAATTTAAAGAACTAGATAAAAGACCAGTATGTGAAGTGGATGCTGATATTTTAGCTTCTTGGGGTAGTGTTAATGCTATGTATGATAAACAAATAAAATTACGTAAAGATGCTAAAACATTTGTTTTTTATGATGGACCAGCGTTTGCTAATGGATTTCCAGGTTTACATCATATAGTTTCTAAAAATTTAAAAGATGCTGTAACTAAGTATCATGTTATGAATAATAAGAAAGTTATTCGTAAAATAGGATGGGATACCCATGGTCTACCAGTAGAAAATCATGTTGAAAAGAAATTAGGTATTTCTTCTAAGAAAGAAATAGAAAAACTAGGTATTGATAAATTTAATGAAGAATGCCGCAAAAGTGTTCGTGAAAACGAATCAGCATTTACTAATTTAACTAGTGAAATGGGTCAGTTTTTTGATGTTGAACATCCATATTTAACGTACAAGAATGAGTATATCGAAACTGAGTGGTGGATCCTAAAAGAAATGTTTAAAAAGAACATGTTTTATGAAGGCACCAGAGTGGTTCCTTATTGTCCACATTGTGGTACAGGATTAGCTACTCATGAAGTAGCACAAAACTATCAGACAGATACAGCTATTACTGTGTATGTACCATTTAAGAAAAAGGATGAAGACGTTTACTTTTTGGTTTGGACTACCACTCCTTGGACTTTAATTGCTAATGTTGCATTGTGTGTTAATCCTAATGAGGATTATGTTTTAGTTGAATCTAAAGGTAATAAGTTTATTATTGCATCAGCTTTAGCTAATACTGTTTTAGGTGATGATATAAGTGTTTTGTGTACATACAAGGGAACTGATTTGGAATATATGGAATATGAGCAATTAGTACCATCTTTTGATGTTGATAAAAAAGCGTTCTTTGTTACTTGTGATGAATATGTAACGATGGAAGATGGAACTGGTATTGTCCATATAGCGCCAGCTTTTGGAGAAGAGGATGCCGCTGTAGGACGTAAGTATGATTTACCTTATTTAAATCCAGTTGGTAAAGATGGATGCTACATAGGTGGTATATGGGAAGGTAAATTTGTACATGATGTTAATGAAGAAGTAGTTGAATATTTGAAAGAGAATGGCAAATTATTTAAGCGTCAAAAACTAGCTCATGAATATCCACATTGTTGGCGTTGTGATACTCCACTTATTTACTATTCTATGCCAAGTTATTATATAAAAGTTAGTGAAATGACTGATGATTTGGTTAAAGCTAATGCGAAAGTTAATTGGTATCCAGCCCATGTTGGTGAAAAAAGATTTGCTAACTGGTTAGCTAATGCTCGTGATTGGAACGTATCACGTAGCAGATATTGGGGTAGTCCAATTCCTTACTTTAAGTGTGAATGTGGACATACACATATGGTGGGTTCTATTGCAGAGTTAAAAGAAATGGCAATTGAGGAAATTGATAATGATATTGATTTACATAAACCATATATTGATCAAGTGCATTTAAAATGTGAAAAATGTGGAAAAGCTATGACACGTATTCCTGATGTTCTAGATTGTTGGTTCGACTCAGGTGCAATGCCATTTGCTCAATACCACTATCCATTTGAAAATAAAGAACTTTGGGAATCACAATTTCCTGCTGATTTTATCTGTGAAGGTATTGATCAAACTCGTGGTTGGTTTTACACTTTAATGGTTATATCAGTATTTGTTAAAGGCTGTTCACCATTTAAGAATGTTTTAGTAAATGACTTATTACTAGATGCTGAAGGTAAAAAGATGAGTAAATCGCGTGGTAACATTGTTGAGCCATTTTCAACAATTAAGGAATATGGTGCAGATACAGTTAGATTTTATTTACTTTATGTTTCACCAGTATGGACTCCATTAAAATTCGATATGTCAGGCTTAAAAGAAGTATATTCTAAATTCTTTAATCCTTTGAGAAATACTTATAATTTCTTTGCAACGTATGCTAATATTGATAAAATTGATATTGAAAAATGTTCTGTTTCCTATAGTAAAAGAGAAGAGATCGACCGTTGGCTTTTATCTAAGTATAATAAGTTAGTTTATGATGTACGTAAAGACTTTGATGAATATGATTTAAATAAAGTTGTTCACCATTTGGCTAATTTTGTGTCAGAAGATTTGTCTAACTGGTATATCAGACGTAATCGTAATCGTTTTTGGGGTAGTGAATTAGATAATTCTAAAAAGAGTGTTTATCTTACTACCTATGAGGTATTAACTAGTCTTTCTAAATTAATTGCGCCTATTACACCATTTTTAGCAGAAGAATTATACCGTAATTTAACTGGTAATGAATCTGTACACTTAGAAGATTACCCAACATGTAATAAGAAATTAATTGATGAACATATTGAAGAACGTATGGATTTAGTAAGAAGTTTAATATCTATTGGTCGATATGTCCGTGAAGAAACTAAAATTAAAGTTCGCCAACCATTAAATAAGGCTTTAATTGACGGTAAGAATAAGGAATTAATTAGAGATTTAGTGCCTCTTATCTCAGAAGAGTTAAATGTTAAAGAAATTATATTTGTGGAAGATTTAAGTGAATATATGAATATTTCTTTAAAGCCAAACTTTAAAGAAGTTGGAAAAGTGTTAGGACCACTTATGAAGGAATTTCAAACTAAATTGGAAACTTTAAAAGTGGAGGATATTAATGCTTTACAAAATAATCAATCTATTAAAATGATTTTAGGTGGCGAAGAAAAAGAAATTACTAGTGCGATGGTTGAAGTGCGTATTTCTTCTAAAGAAGGATTTAATGTAGGTATGGAAAATAATAACTTTATGATTATTGATACAACCTTAACCGAAGATTTAATTTTGGAAGGAATAGCTAGAGAATTAATTTCTAAAATTCAAAATTTAAGAAAACAAAATAACTTTGAAATTATGGATCGTATTCATACTTATTATGAAGCTGATGATTTAACGGTCAAATCCATTGAAACTTATAGAGATTTTATCATGAAAGAAACAT
Source organism: uncultured Bacilli bacterium (assembly GCA_947624915.1). The sequence continues at coordinate 663 of CANQMF010000041.1, read as the reverse complement.
TATCGGCTTCTTTAACCGCTTCTTCTAACTTAGATGAAGAAGTTGATTTAAATGGGCATTTAGCACATATAAGAGTAGAGAAAGCTTAGTTATGAAAATAAGACTTGTTAAAAGCAGGTCTTATTTTATTTTTACATAAACTAGTAAATTAAAAATATTATCTTTTTTAGTAATTTGAAATTATAAAAGGCCTGAAGTAAAATACTTCAGGGCCATTATTAATTTTTTTGATCATTTACTATATAAAGTAAAAATCCTACTTTACTGAAAAAATTATATCAAAGTTTTATATTATTGTAAATAGCTCCAAAGCTTGTTTTAAAAGGTAAATTTAAGGGTGTAAGTATTTTACTTCAGGACATAATAATAAGAGGAGCGATCTTATGTTAAAACGAGAGAAGTTATTTTATATATATATTATCTTAGGTTTTATCCTTAACATTTTTATCTTTCCAATAGGTGGATTAAACTTTTTAAAGAGTGCTTTAACGGCTCTAACGGATTTAGATAATAATGTCGAAGTTAAGAAGGTTGTTATTGAATCAGATGGTTATGCAGATAAGACTCCGGGTAGCTGGCATATGGAGAAAAGTGCTGAATGGACTAGTACTACTAATGCTAAAATAGTGTTTGATGTTAATACTAATCCTAGTTTTCATGAGG
>CANQMF010000040.1 GCA_947624915.1 uncultured Bacilli bacterium | reverse complement strand
TTTGTGTGTAATTTAGGAAATAAAAGATATTATGTACAATCAGCATTAAATTTAGAAACAAGAGAAAAGACAATACAAGAAGAACGACCTTTAATGAATATAAACGATAATTTTAAAAAAATAATTGTAGTAAAAGATAATATAAAGCATTGGTATACAGAAGAAGGTATATTAGTAATTGGTGTGCAGGAATTTTTATTAAATCAAAATAGTTTGGATTTATAGCTTTATTGGTGCAAATTGAAACTACAACAATACCGTTATTGCACCCCCAAGAATGCTAATTGCTCTTCTTGAAAACAATTATCAAGAGGATGGATCAATAAAAATTCCAAGGGTTCTTCAATCATACATGGGTGGAAAAGAGAAAATTGAAAAGAAGTAGATAATTTAACTTCTTATTGTATAAAACAAGCATGTATCAATTAGTTATTAAGAAATAATCTTATTACAAACTTAGAATATTATCAGATCAAAGAAAAAATAAAAAAATAATGATTGTAATATGAAGTTGTAAAATAAAAGTGTACACAAAAAGAGTGTATGCTCTTATTTTATGACTTCAATAACTTTATATGAATTAAGAAGAAAACATTGAAAAAAATATTGAAATAAATAGTATTATTAACGTCTTGTAAAAATTTTCTGTTCGACGTATAATTATATAGGTAGTTAGCTAATCAATCGATTGGTGTTAATTTTTCACATAATTGACACAAAAAAGATTTATACTAAAATTGCAAAGGAGATAATAGTATGAAAGATTTAGATAAAGATGAGAAAACAAAAAAAGTGATTGGTGATGCAGTGGTGACATCTGAAGATAATGATGAAATAAAAGAAGACAATGATAATAAGCATAATGGACAGTCAACCAATTTTAATTATCAACAAGGAGGATATTATCACAGTGTAGATAATAATAAAGATAATAAAAATCCGTTTTGGATTGTTGTGATAGTATTGATAGTTGTTGTAGTTTCAGGTATTCTTTGGTTTTTAGTATTGAGTAATGTTAGTCACAAAACTAACGCAGGGGATAAAAAAGAAAGTACTACTAATAATGATGTTGAATTAAACTATACTGAAACAAGTAAAGCTAGTGAAGGAGTGTATATTACAGACGTATCTGAGATCGTTGAAAATGTTATGCCTTCTATTGTTGCTATCACTAGTAAAACATTAGTTTCTAGTGGACAATTTGGTCCTAGTTTCTTTGGTTATGGAAAGGAGCAGTATAGTACTGGTGCTGGTTCTGGTATTATTGTAAGTAAAACAGATAACGAGTTAATGATTTTAACTAATAATCATGTTATTGAAGGTGCTGAGAGTTTAAGTGTTCAGTTTATTAACAATAAAAGTGTTGATGCTAAAGTAAAGGGTAGTTCAGCTAGTTGTGATGTAGCTATTATTACTGTTAATTTAGCTGATCTTGATAAGGAAACTGTTAATAGTATTAAAATAGCTACGATGGGTAAAAGTGAAGATTTAAAAGTAGGAAATGGAGTTATTGCCATAGGAAATGCTTTAGGATATGGTCAATCAGTAACGACAGGGGTTGTTAGTGCTTTAAATCGTGAAGTTACAATTGATAATAATACGATGAATATGATTCAGATTGATGCAGCTATTAATGGTGGTAATAGTGGTGGCGCTTTATTAAATGAAAAAGGTGAAGTTGTTGGTATAAACTCTGCTAAATATTCATCTAATGCTTATAGCAGTTCAGCTAGTATTGAAGGAATGGGTTTTGCAATCCCTATAACTGATGTATCTGAGTTAATCACTAGACTTATGAATGGTGAAAATTTAACTGATAAAGAAAGAGGCTACTTAGGTGTTAGTGGATATGTTATAACAGAAGCTTATAGTGAGGCCTACTCACTTCCTCAGGGATTTTATATTAGTAGTATTGTTGAAGGTAGTGGAGCTGATAAAGCTAAGTTAGAAATAGGTAATATTATTACAGCAATTAATGGTAAAAGTGTTGGACAATTTTCTGATATTAGTAAAATTCTAGAAATGAAAAAAGCTCATGAAGAAGTCACCCTAAAAGTAAAATATATTAGTGGAAGAGAGTATAAGGAAAAAGAAGTAAAACTTACTTTATCTAGTTATGATGAAGTTAATAAAGGTTAATAAAGATAAACAAATAGGTATATAACTTTACTTATTTGTTTTTTTTGTATACTAAGTAAGGATTTTATATAACAATATTTAAATATACTTTAACCTCAATTAAGATAGTTTTGTTTGGTTGATTATTTAATAAGTTTTCAACAATTGGTTTACTTCTTTTATTAATTTTGGTATAATTCTTATGTAATATAGGAAAGCTAGTCACATACTTGTTTGTAACCTTAAACACATATAGGATAAAGCAGGTAATAGATAAGATGACGGTTTAAATAAAGGAGTTGTGAGAAATGTTTGGTAAAATTTTTAAAAAGTTTATAAGTGTATTAGCTAATATAACATATATATTAATTGCTATATACGCCATAATTGCTATACCTAGTTTTTTTGGCTATAAACCATTAGTGGTTTTGTCTGGAAGTATGGAGCCAACTTTTAAGGTAGGTAGTGTTATTTATTATGAGCCATTAAATGGTGAAGAAATTAAAGAAAAAGATATTATTGTATACAAACTTGATGATAAGTTTGTTACACACAGAGTTAATAGAATTGAAAATGGTGTTTACTATACTAAAGGTGATGCTAATAATTCTGAAGATTCTTTGCCACCAACTATTGATAATATTGTAGGAAAAGTTAATAAAGTACACATTATACTAGTTGGATATTACATTAAATTTATTAATGATCATATATATTTAGCGGTAGTAGCGGTAGTTATTTTAGTATTAGAGTTCTTATTGAGTTTAAAGAAAGATACCGAAAATACAGAAAAAAAAGTAAAAGAAAAGAAAAAAATGATAACTGCACAAAATAAAAAGCAAAAAGAGGAAGAACCAAGCGGTGAAGAAGAAGTTATTGTAACGGAAAAGGAAGAGAAAAAAGATGAAAAATAAACCTTTAATTGTTATGCTGATTATATTAGTTATTGGTATAATTGGTGGTACATATGCTATTTTTACTAATACTAAATCGTTACAAAATATCTTTGGAACTAGAAATTATCATACTGAGGTAACAGAAGAATTTGTAAGTCCTGATGATTGGCAACCGGGTATGACTACTGGTAAGAAGGTATATGTTAAAAATACTGGACAAGTTAATATGGCTATTAGAGTATCTTATACTGAAGAGTGGGTATCAGGTAATGGTAATTCATTACCTCTTAAGCAGGGAGATAATGTTGCAGCTATTATTAATTTTGTAAATCAAGAAGATTGGACTAAAAATGGTGACTACTATTATTACAATAAAAGTTTATTACCAGGAGAAACGACAACATCATTTATTGATTCTGTAACTTTTAATAAAGCTATACAAACAGATGCTACTTGTACAACTGTACAAAATAAACAATCTTGTATAAGTAGTGGAAATGGTTATGATGGCGGTACGTATACATTAAAAATTAAAGTAGAAACTATTCAAGAGAGTGCCAAAGAAGAATTGTGGGGAGTATGATGACCCATGCTTGAAATGGAGTGATAGAATGAAAAGTAGGCCGTTTATTGCTGTTGCTGCTTTGTTTTTGTTAGGTTTAGTCAGTGGTACAATTGCTTTTTATGCTGATGAATATATATTTGAAAATAAGTTTCATACAAAGCAGTATGGAACATCAGTTATTGAGGAATTTGAAAGTCCTACTAATTGGCTACCTGGTAATACTACAGAGAAGAGGATATTCGCTGAAAATACTGGTGATATTGCTATTGCTGTGAGAGCTAAAATATTATCTGAAAAGTGGGTATCAGCTAATGGAAATAATTTACCTTTGACGCAAAATGGACATTTAGCTGCCATTATTAAATATGCTGAAAATAGCGATTGGACTCTAGCTAATGATGGTTATTACTATTATGATCGAGTTGTCGAACCAAAACAAAAGACTACTTCTTTTATGGAATCAGTAACTTTTAATCCCGAAATTAGGGAAGATATGAAATGTGATGAAGCTAATAATAGTAAAAATTGTGTAAGTACAGGAAATGGCTATGATGGTGGTACATATACTTTAACTATAGTGTTTGAGACAATTCAAGCTAGTGCTAGAGAAGAGGTATGGCAACATTAGAACATTTGGTTGGAGGTTCTTATGAAAAAAGTCTGGCTGATAGTGTTTCTTGCATTATTTGTAATTACTAATGTCAAAGCAGAAGAAGAAAGAAAACTTTATATCAAAGAAAAAGATAATGAAATAAGATATGATTCTGCTTTATTGGACCAAGACACTCTTATAAGATATGAGGATATAGTTTCACAAAAAGAAGTTGTTAGTCAACTGTTAGTTGAAAATAATACGACAAAAAAACGTGGAATATATATGAAAGCCCATCTAACGGATAGTAATGATGAGTTGTTAAAACACATTCGAATACGTGTAGAAGTTGCTGATAAAATTGTGTATGAGGGTTCTGCTAAAGGAATTAAATATAAAATAAAAAATGATAGTCAATCATCAGATAGTGAAGTAGAATTAGATGATGTTGTATATATTGGTAGCTTTGATGCTAAAAGCACTGGTAGAGTTGTTATTACTGCTAAACTAGATGGTAATTATAAAAAAGATGATAATGTGACATCAAAGATTAATTGGGATTTTTATGCTGACGGTAACTTGATGGTTTCTAAGGAAGCTAATAACACCGTGAAATATATTATTCTTTTTATGATGACAGGGGCTTTAGTAGTAACTGGTGTTGTTTATAGTTTAATAGTTTTAATAAAAAGGTGATTACATTTGATATAACCCCCGTTTCAAGCATAGAAACGGGGGTTAGTTCTCTTGTTAGTTGTCTTTTTAAAGTGAGGGATAGTAAGTGAAAAAAATAATAAATGTGGATTTAAAAAATAATGAAGATTTATATGAAAAATATAATAGTAATAAAGTATCTAGGGATTTAATTAATTATTTAATAGAAAATACCTATTCGTGTTCTGCTAAAGATAAAATTATGATTGTAATTAATAATTATATAAATAGTAAAGATTGTGTTACTTTAATAAAAAATGGTTTTGAAGATGAATTGCTTAGATATTTGAAACGATATTATTATAGTAATTTTTCGCAGATTGTTTATTTTATTCTAGGAATTATCATATTATTTATTGCTACATATTTAGGTGATACTTCTGTTATTCATGAAATATTATTAATTAGTGGATGGGTATTAATCTGGGAGATGGTTGAAATAGAATTGTTTGCTGATTTAGATAATAGGCGAAGAAGAAGAATGCTTCAAAAGTTAAAAAAAGCTGAGTTTGTTGTTAAAGCTATGGATGAATAAACTAATGTGAGGAGATTCTGTGTTTGAAAAGATTTTTTCAATTTTGCTATTACTTTTTAGTACATTAATTAGTAATATTGATCATAAAATAAATAAAGATTTTAAAAGATATGATAATGTGATAAAAGATAATAAGGAGGATAAGATATTGAACAGTAATTTTTCAAATAATGCTACCAATAATGATGTTATTATGTCTTTAAGTGAAATAGAACAATATAATGAGAAAATAAAGAGTAGGACTAATACAGACTATGATATCCGACATATTACGTCTGTAACTAGTAGTCAGATTTTGTCGTATATAAAAGGTTATACGATACCAGAATTACCCCAATATAATGGATCTAGCGCTATAAGTAAAAGTGATATTGATAAAATATTAGATAATTGTAATATAGATAATATAAAAGATTTAAAGCCTATCAAAGGCATTATTGTTAAAAGAGCTAATCTAAAGTCTTTTCCAACAGATATGCATTTTTATAGTCAAAAAAATAATAAATTTGATAACTTACAAGAAAGTGAGTTACACATTAATACTCCTGTATTGATTATTCATCAAAGCAAAGATAAATTATGGAGTCTAGTGATAAGCCCATTCTATGTTGGCTGGGTTAAGAATAGTCATATAGGTTATGCCACTGATGAAGATTTTACTTATTTTTTGGATAGTCCAAATTTTATTGTTATTACAGATGTAAAAGTAGTTGTTAATAACGAAATATTAGATATGAGTGTTAGATTACCTTATATTAGTAGTGATACTAGTCATTTTAAAGCTGTTATACCTGTAAAAGGAAGTAATAATAATATTACTAAAGTGTTGGTTGATATTTCAAAGGAACAAGCTAATGTGGGCTATTTACCATATACAGCTGATAATGTTTTAAAACAAGCCTATAAATATAAAGGTGTTAAATATAGTTGGGGAAGTATGGATGATGGTGTTGATTGTTCAAGTTACGTGGCTAATATATATCGTACTTTTGGAATTATGTTTCCAAGAAATACTTCTAGTCAAAAAGATAGTGTTGGAACAATTATTTCTTTAAACAATAAAACTAATAATCAGAAATTAGAACTTATTGATAAGACTGAGCCTAGTTTATTATTTCAAAAGGGCCATGTTATGTTATATATAGGAGTAAAAAATAACAAACATTATATTATTCATGCAAATGGGACAGATATGAAAGTAGCAATGACACCTTTAGAAGAATCAAAATATTTATCTAATATTGATCGTGTCGTTTTAGTAAAATAAAAAAGTATATTTCCCTAAGTAATATACATAATAAAAATGTAATATCGTAAATTCTTTGGCACTCGCACTTGACAAGTGCCAAAGAAAGTGGTAGCATTATAAATGTAGGAGGTACTTCTACAAATATAGTGTGCTACGGATAGTCGTCAACACATAAGGAAAGGATTGATGTATATGATGTTAGTACCAAGAAGAAATGATTTCGATTTATTTGATGATTTGTTTAGAGATTCTTTTTTTGAAACAAATAATAAGGTAATGAAGACAGATATTAAAGAACATAAGGATCATTATGAATTAATAGTTGATTTACCAGGTTTTGATAAGGAAAATATTAATATTTCAATTGATAATGGCTATTTGACTATTAATGCTAAAACAAATGCTAATAATGATGAAGAAGAAAAGGGTAAATACGTTCGTCGTGAAAGATATGTTGGAGAATTTTCACGTAGCTTTTATGTAGGCGATGATGTTACTGAAGAAAATATTAAAGCTTCATTTAAAAATGGTATTTTAAATATTTCATTACCAAAAGAAGAAAAAGAAAAAATCGAAACCAAAAAGTATATTGATATTGAAGATTAGTAATATGAGAATAACCCGATTCAATTATATATTGAGTCGGGTTTTATGATCATAGAAAAACAGTAGGTGGAGAATAAAATACAGGTTATGATTTGGTCACAAGTATAGGTTAATATTTAATAAAAAATAAAAAGGCCTAAAACATTAATTTAAAGCATAGATAGTGTTGTTGTGTGATGAGGGTCTGTTTTATATTTTAATATCTAAGGATAATTCCTTTAATTCTTCTCTTTAATTTTACGATTAATGGATTAATAATTTTATTTACAATGGCGACAAATTTTGATATAATTTGTATAGGGTAAATATTGTTGATACTACGGAGGTAATAAAGATGAAATTGAAGAGTAGATTAATTACCTTTAAAAAAGTGTTGAAAAATAAGCCGATTATCTTTTTGGTATTGTTACTTTTAGTTGTTATGGTTGATGGAACAATAGCTTATTTTAGCTTAACTACTAAATTAGACAATCGTTTTAATACATCAAAGTATGATGTTAGACTAAGCGAAGATTTTGATAGTAGTACATGGCCAGAGTTGACTAAAAAGAAGGTATCTATACTAAATGATGGAACAGCCGATATAATTGTTCGCATGTCTTACAATGAAATGTGGCGTAGTAATACAGGTGATGTTTTAAATAATATTGTTGATGGAAAAAATGTCGTTATTAAAGATTGGGCAACGTCTTTAGAATCTGATTGGCTTTATAAGGATGGATGGTATTACTACAAAAAGATTATTGAAGGAAAGAGTGAATTACAATTGTTAAACAGTATTATGTTGGATAATACGGTAATTGAAAAATCAGAAGATTATAGTAAGTATTTAACGTATGAATACTCATTAATATTTAATTATGAATCAATTCAAGCAACTAGCGAGGCAGTAAAAGACATTTGGGGACAAGATATAGAAATAAACGACAAAGATATAACTTGGAATGTCTAGTTATGATTGGTATAGAATGTGGAAGCATTTTATATATAAATGGTTTAGAGGAAGGGAAGTTGATTTAAGTGAAGAAGAAGCCATTAATTGCATTAGTTTTATTAGTAATGATAGGAATAATTGGCGGAACGATTGCATATTTTACAAGTGAAACAACTTTTGATAACGTATTTAATACCAAGCCATATAATGTAACAATAAAGGAAACATTTAAAAGCCCTGATAATTGGACCCCAGGAACTAAGACACCAAAAACAGTACAAGTAGAAAACCATGCTGGTATGAATATTGCTGTTAGGGTAAAATTTGATGGTAAATGGGAAAAAGCTTCTGGTGGAGATTTAGAAGTAAGTGATGCCGGTGTTGAAAAGGATAGTGCAGCTACTTTAGACTTTGCTGCGGATTACACAACTAATTGGACAGAGGATATGTCTGGTTATACAACTGGATATTATTATT
>CANQMF010000039.1 GCA_947624915.1 uncultured Bacilli bacterium | reverse complement strand
ATTATTTACTTAACCTCCTTATAATAAGGGTCGCACTTGGAAAGCTATGCCTAAATGAAAGTATCATTTTTAGGTTTGTGCAACTCACATTTCCCTCCAGTTAGGATTTGCTCACTTTTTATTTCACTACGATAACATTCTTCTAAAATATCTTTTAATTTTTTACCATTCTCATTAAAGCAAAAATTGAATTTTACTTGTTTATTACCATACTGTCTTATCATAGAATCACCCACTTTAAGATTATGATTAACAGTTTAATTTAATGATACTAAGACAATATTAGACATTAGTTTTATTCCAACAACTTTAAAAAATTATAACAAAAAAAGAGGTCAAACCTCTTTACTCATATCTACTTATTCAAATTAAATTATTGAAATATTTTTTTGTAATATATTGCACATCCAACAATACCAATCAATCCAATAATACCAAGAACAACACTGCTTGAAATGCCATCTAATGTATCTGGGTTTTCAATATTATCAGTCTTTGAATTCGAAGCTGGAATTTTTGTAAATCTAGCATTTACTGTTAAGTTTTTAGTAATGTTTCCTTTAGTACTAAAAATACTTCCAGCTTCATTGAACCACCCATCAAAAGTATATCCTGCTTTATAAACATCAGGAATATTACTTGGATCAATTTCACCGTTTGCTGGCACTAAAACAATATTACTTTTACCATCTATAACAAAGTCAACATAAAATTGATCTTCTCCAGCTATTAAATTACCTATCGCAGTTATATTCTTTGTTTTAAAAGAAATTCCACTCATGCCATTAGCATTATATACAGCACCTAGACTTACACTTTTAGCTGTATTGTTAAGTGTAGAATCTTCTACATTTACAGTTACAGCTGTAGCAGTCGTATTGTTGTGATCACTTATTAATATTAAATCATTTCTAGCACCAGTACTATTATCAAAATTATTTGCTATTATAGAATTATTAATTATATCAATTGTAACATTCTTCTTATTTCCAACAACTATAGTTCCGTAGTCATTATCACCTTCATTTCCATAAAGAGCATACCCTGTAAGAGTACTATTATTAATAGTAACTTTATTGTTTGAAGTTTCCTCACTTGAAGTTAAATCAAGTGCAGCATATCCAGATAATTTACTATTTTTAATAGTTAAATCACTATCGGCTCCTTGCATCCAAACTGCATATTTTGTTTGAATAGTAGAATCATTAATAGTAACTTCTGAACCTGTCACATCGAATGGTACTTTTACTCCTGAACCAGCATATATGAAACTACTACTGTCATCCTTAACACCATTATAGATTGTAACTTTTGATAGGTTAAGTTTTACATCATTAGATTTAACCTCAATATATGGATCATCTTTAAAATTACTATTATCGACATGACCTGTCATAGTCAAATCACTAATATTAATTTCTGTTCCGCCAGTTATTTTAATAGTTCCTTTAATAGTTGCACCATTTCCGACAATTGTAACATCATGATTAATTGTAAAATCACCTTGATAATTTTCTTCTGGTTTTAGTTCAATATTTTTTTGTTCTCCACTTGATAATAAATTAGCTAGTTCACCAGCATCTGCTTCTTGTGCATGTACGTTTGGTATTATAAACATACTAAAAACAAACACTAAGATAGCTAAAACAAATTTCTTTTTCATAATTCTCTCCTCTCCTACACTAAACATTATACACGAGTGTATAGATAATGTCAATGTTTTGACGTTTTGCATTTTGGACTTTACAGACAAAATTAAATATAAATTTTTTTATCTAAATTTTTAGATGAATTGAAAAGATTTTTGATGAAATATGATTTTTTCTAGCTTACTTTGGTTTTTTTATAACTCTAATACTAATTGCTTATTTTTCCTCTATAACTTATTTTCTCATAAGTATATTGTACCATATTACCGATATCATTTGGCTATTTAAAATATTTCTTATATTAGTTTTCTTCCAAATACCAAATTCATCATTTTCATTAACTTGTGAATATTTAGTTTTTTCTATAAACTATTGGTATAGCTATCTTTTCATTAGTCAATTTTTGGTATATTTTAGTGACCCTGAACCTTCCAAATAAATTTCATAAATCATTTTAACTATAATAATAAAATAAAAATTGCTAATCTTGAAAGCTTATCAAAAAATTACCTAATATTATTTTCAACTAAAAAGGCTAGAACTATTAAAAATTAATTATACATTTATTTAATCTACTAATAAATTCCTCAATTGTAGCACGCCATTTTCTTTAAAAAAATGCCTTAATTGTTTTTTTAACATATTTTATGGTATAATAGCCTCAGAAAGAAGTTGATTAAATGATATATGCTGAAATACTTGCTGGTGGATTAGGTAAAAGAGTTGGTAATACAGATATACCCAAACAATTTTTAACACTAGGAAATAAACCTATTATCATCCATGCTTTAGAACAATTTTTATTGGTTAACGAAATATCTAAAATAATTATTGGCTGTCCAAAAGATTGGATAGGTTACATGAACGATTTAATTTCCAAATATATTGGTAAAGAGGATCGTATTATTGTTATCGAAGGTGGAACAGATCGTAATGGAACAATTATGAATGCTTGCCATTATATTGAGGATAACTATGGCTTAGGTGATAAAGACATTATTATTACCCACGATGCAGTTAGACCTTTTGTTAATTATCGTATTATTGAAGATAATATTAAAGTGGCCAAGAAATATGATGCAGTTGATACAATTATTCCTGCTGCTGACACGATTGTTGAATCAACAGACGGAAAAGTTTTAAGTAGTATTCCCATCAGAGATTATTTATATTTAGGCCAAACACCACAAACATTTAAAATCAAAGAATTGCTTGAAACATATGATTTATTAACCGATGATGAAAAGAAGATTTTAACAGATGCATGTAAAATGTTTGTTATCAAGAACAAAAAAGTTGGCTTTGTTCGCGGTGAAGAATGCAATATGAAGATTACAACTATGCATGATTTAAAATTAGCTGAAGCCATATTGGAAGTTGGTTTAAATTATGATTAATTGTCGTTATCGTTTATACTCACCTAAAAGAATAGGTGTTGATTTTGTTGAAGAAGAGCTTACTGATGACAAGGTAGTAGTAAAACCTTTATATTTATCCATATGTAATGCTGACCAAAGATATTATCAAGGGAAAAGAGATCCTAACGTATTAGCAAAAAAACTGCCTATGGCACTAATCCATGAAGCAGTTGGAGAAATATTAAAGGACCCTAGAGGCGAATTTAAACCTGGCACTAAAGTGGTATTAATACCTAATACACCTGTTGAAACAGACGCTATAGTCAAAGAAAATTATTTAAGAAGCAGTAAATTTAGATCAAGTGGCTATGATGGATTCATGCAAGGTATTGTTTTAATGGATCGTGATCGTATTATTAATTATAGTAATATTGAAGATCGTATTGCTGTTTTAATAGAATTAATGAGTGTCGTTATGAATGCTCTAGAACACTTTGACAAATATAGTCATTTAAAAAAACAGACAATTGGTGTATGGGGATGTGGTAATGTTGGCTATGTTACATCTTTGATATTAAAAAAGTTATATCCTAATGCTAAAATAATTGTATTTGGCACTAATACTAATAAACTCCATTACTTTCAATTTGTTGATGCCACATATTTAGTAAGCGACGTACCTGACGATTTAACTGTTGATCATGCTTTTGAGTGTGTGGGGAATAGAGGAGCCGAAGCGGCTATTAACCAAATGATTGATATTATCAATCCCCAAGGCTCTATTGCTCTTATGGGAGTTTCAGAAGATTTAGTAGGTATTAATACAAGAATGGTTTTAGAAAAAGGTATTACTTTATTAGGTAATAGTCGAAGTGGTTATGAAGATTTTGATGCCGCGATCAAATTTTTAAATAATTACCCTGAAACAATTGACTATTTAAAAAGAATTATCTCCGAAGAGGTTGTCGTTCGTTCAATAGTAGATATGACTAAAGCCTTCGAACTTGATAGTAATGCTGATTTTAAAACAATAATGAAGTGGGAAGTATAATACTTCTTTCAGACTGTTGACATATAAAAAAGTGAAAACAGTCTGAAAGAAGTATTTTTTTAATTATTATCACACTTCCTACTAATAGCATCTTCTATGAACAGAACAATTCTATGACACACAGTATCATCTGTTATATATATATATTTATTTTTAAATTTTTCAATTGCTGTTAAATCATAATTATCCCCTGTTATAGCATTCATAATCTCCTTGGGATCTTCACTAATAACACCCGGTAATTCTTGTTTAAAATCTAAATAGAAATCTCTTTTTCTCACATATTCTTCATAGTCATATGTATAAAAATATAAAGGTTTACCCAGTAAAGAAGCCTCATAAACAACAGCAGAATAATCAGTTATAATATAATCAGCTATGATCATCATATCCTGTGATGAAAACTTCTTATCCCAAATTACACGTTCATCATAATTATTTAAATTAGTCAATGGGTGCAATTTAATAATAAAATTGTACTTTTCAAAATCTACACAATCAATTAATTCTTGAATTTTTTTCTCTTTTTCTTCAGGTCTAAAAGTTGGAACATATACAATATTCTTCTTTTTTTTCATTATTGGATAACTATCCTTGATCTTCTTATTAATATCTTCTTGATATTTAAAATCAGTTAATAAATCCACAACCGGTAAAGGCATAACAACCATTTTTTCTAAACTATAACCAAAAGCTTCAGCAAAATGAGGTACACACTCTTTACTACTAGCAAATATATAATTGTATCCTTTGTGCATACGCATAACCTCATTTATTTTTTTCTTCTTCTCAATTGTCATTGTTTTCTCAAATGCTGAAGTAGATGCATTAGTTTCAACAATACTATAGCCGAATTTTTTAAGGCATCCCATAGCATGCCACATTTGAATAACAACTAACTTTTTCTTATGTTTTAATAAACTAACCGAAAGGCAATAACTATCTAAAATAACACATTTTGAGGTAGCAATGTGATACATTTGAGTAAACATATGAAAAATATAAGCTATTTTATTTTTCAGACCAGGTTTTAATTTTTTGGTTAAAATAATAACCTTATAATCAGTACATTTATTTATTTCATCCTTTAATAACTTAAAATCAGTTGTGATATTATCAGATTGTCTACTAATCATTGTAATTTTATTCCTCGTAGGGAACAATTTAATAAAAAAGTAAATAATATTTAAAAATAAAATAGCTAACTTTAAAATAAATGACATCACTTTTCATCACCTAATATAGAATCAACAACCCTTTTAGTTGCCTTTCCATCACATGCTGAACAAAAATAATCTCTAAAATCTTTTATTTTTTCTTTATCAACCTTTTTTTCCTTAAGTGCTTCAATTAATTCATCCATATTAGTTGCTTTCAAGCCATAATTATACTTGTCAAAATCATAAAAGAAATCACGATGTGCTATATAATCATCATAATCAGGAGTAAAGAAAATAACGGTTTTCGTGAAAAGACTATATTCAAAAATAACTGAAGAGTAATCAGTAATTAATATATCAGTTATAAATAACAAATCATTAATTTCTCTTTCACTACTCAAATCAAGATAAAAATCATCATTCGTAAAATCATAGTCAGGGCGATTTTTAATAAAAGGATGCAATTTAAATATACAAACGTAATCTTCACTAAATTCTTCTTTAATTCTCTTTAGATCAATCCAATTAAAATCATAGTAAGCACTTCCTTGCCCTGCCCCTCTAAAAGTAGGAGCAAACAATATAACTTTCTTATTTCTTAGCTGTGGATATTTTTTATATAAGGACTCTTTTATATTTTTAGCATATTCCTCATCAAAAAATATATCCGTCCTAGGTATACCCCACGCATGAACTTTATCTACACTTATACCAAAAGCCTTTGCATAATCTTTTCTAATAGATTCACTACTAACAATCGTATCAGTATAATTGCGATGTGTTAAATTTAAACCTTTTGGTCCCCCAGGTTTTCCCATACGAGCATAACCTACCGTTTTAAAAGCGCCCATAGCATGCCATAACTGAATTATTCGTTTATTCTTTCTAAATCTAATTGGATATATAACAGGATAAAAATCATCTAGAAATATATATTTACATTTAGCTAAATAATATATCAGACGAAACACATCTTTAATCTTCCGCTTTTCTTTTAAAGTTCTTTTAAAAATTCCAATAATTTGATACTTACCTCTTTTTTCTATTTCATCACGCACATAAGCAAAATTACCGGAAAACTCATTACGTGAATCAGATAAAAATAAAACATAATTATTATTTGTTCTTACAAATAACTGAACTATTGGATACATGATAACATAAAATCCCATTCTTAATGTTTGAAGAATAATTCTCATATAATCTTTTTTATACATTTACCAACCAACTCTTTCTATAATAAAATGACTAGCTTGGACATATTTAGGGATAACTAGTCCAAACGGTAATACTTCTTTATATTTCTTATTTGTAATCAATCTTTTACAATTTAATATTAAAAATTTATATTTCAAGCCTTTGGCATTACTAACAAATACTTTATTACTATTTTTATCTTTACGATACCTTTCGAATATAATAGAATCTTTATCACCAAAGTATACTACCTTTCGATAATTGTTTAACCAAAAGAGCGCTAAAAAGTTGATTATATTAAAATTCATGTTCGATGAAACCGTAATTCTATTAAAAATTTTTCTTAAAATAGCATTACGTTTAAAAGAAATACCATTCTCAATTTTCATATTATATTTATACATCACCTTATTTTTAGAGCACCACTCTTCAGATAATGTATTTACTTCTACTTTTTCATCATTAACTAATAAGTAAAAATCAATTTTTCTAATTTTTGATAAATCAACATTTAACAAATACTCTCGTTCATAATATTTAAAAGCATCAATTGAATAAGATAAAGTGATTTCTTTTTCGATAACTTGTTTATCACTATAACTAAGTCTAGCCATTAGCCTAACGTTATTAGAATGATATAAGGCTGTATCTAATCGTCCATACAACTTCAATTTATTATTATTCAATTCATAAGAATATATATAATTATTAGATGTAACATTATCTATTATAACCTTATCTTTACACAACAACGAGTAACTATTATTACGTCTTTCAATCGTGCATTGTTGTCTAGAAAGCGATATTAAATTAAGTAATAATCTTTCCGTTAAATAATCTTTATATAAATAAAAGTCGACTTTTGATAGTCTTCCAGTAACCTGCTCTAAATATTTATTAATTTCCTTTGGTTTTAAGTCATGGGGATATAAGCAATCTTCTTGAATACGCCAACGTAAATTATTAATAACGATACTTTGAATATAGGGATCATTATCATATTTATCTAAAAATTTATCATAAATTAGATATTCTTTTTCAAAATCATATTCTTTTTTATGTGCTGTTACACTATTATTATGTTTTCGATAATAATAACGTGCTGATGCAACATAACCAAGATGCTTCTTTTTCATTAAAACGTTTGTATTAAATGCTTCATCCTCTCCATATTTTCTTGATGTATCAAAATAATTAAGTTTATCATTTTTTATGCAAACATTTATAGTCGATTGTATTAATAAATAATGTTTGGATAAATTAATGATAGCATTTTTTTCACCAAAATATTTTTTATAACGACTATGCATCTTTTTACGTCCATTGGGATAAAAGAGTATCATAGGATAAGTAATCATATCTATCTCATCATAATGTTTATCAAAAAAACTAATGATATCCTTAATTGCATTTTTAGATAAATAATCATCAGGATCTAAAAATAGTAAATATTTCCCTCTCGATTTTTGAATACCTAAATTTCTAGTTTTACTTACTCCTTCATTTGGCTTGTCAATAATAATGACATTTTCATTTTGATATTTTTTAATAACAGCTAAAGTATTATCTTTTGAGCCATCATTAATTAATAAAACTTCCATTTTCTTAAAATCATAGGTTTGTTTAATTAATGAATTCATCGTTTTATCTACATACCTGCTACAGTTATAACAAGGTATAATGATCGAAATATCATACTTATAATTCACTCTTTACCACATCCTCTTTTATTATAGCATTTAACCAAAAGTTGTGCAACCGATGAACAATTATAACATTAAAATAAAAACTATTTGTAATTAAAAAATAAGTGGTACCTTCTAGATTGATCCAACGCCATTTTTAATGTTGTAATGAGAAAGTAACCCCTAAAAAAGGTACCATTTTTTGTCATTTTTTAGGATTATAATTAATTTTTATAATTTTCTAAAAAAACAACTACATATCAAATCTTCTAAAGTCCTTTAGTTTAAGGGGAAAATTTAACTGTAGTTATGAGCACAACAAAAGGGCAACACCCTTTGCCCTTTTAGAGTTATAAAAATATATAGGGTTGCCTGCACTTTTGTTATAACCCTTAGGACAAAATTATCTTAAATTACTAGCAATATATTCTAATTCTTTAAACTTAAAATATACTTCAACTTCTTTAGAATCACCTTTATCATATACAACAATTTTATCAATTAAATTTTTAACTGTACTCCTTGATGGAGTTTTTAATTTCATAAAATCTTCTACTCTCTTACGACACTGTGTAAATTCTTTTTCTTTTGATTTACC
>CANQMF010000038.1 GCA_947624915.1 uncultured Bacilli bacterium | reverse complement strand
CTCGTTCACCTAAAGCACCATGACCAATTTCTCTTCTACCTGGGGCACCATAGCGACCTGTTTCACCAACACTGAATTGAGGGAAATTATAATGTAACATAAATCTTTTTTCTGTTTCCAAGTCTAAACCATCTAAAATTTGATGTTCACCTAAAGCACCTAAAGTAGTAACACTTAAGCTTTGTGTTTCGCCTCTTGTAAACAAAGCGGATCCATGCGTACGAGGTAATAAATCAATATCGGTTGAAAGTGATCTTATCTCAGTCATTGTTCTTCCGTCTGCCCTGATATGTTCCTTAACAACAATTGATCTAAATAAATCATACTCTATCTCTTCTAAAACTAGTTTAACTTTCGTTAGTAATTGATTCAATTCTTCTTCATCTAATGTATTATTTTCTTCTTCATATTTAGCTACCACTTTTTCCTTACAAGCATCAATAGCGGCATATTTTTCTAACTTACCTTTAATACGAAGAGCTGCATCAAGTTCTGAAGCGCATAAATCCCTAATTTCAGATTTAAGTTCATCACTTATTTCAAGAACTTCATATTCCATCTTTTCTTCACCAATATCAGCAATAATTTTCTCTTCAAAAGCTATCAATTCTTTAATAGCTTCATGACCAAACATTAAAGCATCTAACATATCTTCTTCACTTACTTGTTTAGCTCCAGCCTCTACCATATTAATAGCATCTTTAGTGCCAGCTACAGTTAAATCGATATCGGATATTTCTGCTTGTTCAACCGTTGGGTTAATAATAAACTCTCCATTAACGCGTCCAACTTTTACACCAGCAATTGGGCCATCAAATGGTACTTTTGAAATACTAGTAGCAAGTGATGAACCAAACATAGCTGCCATCTCAGGTGCATTATCAGGGTCAACACTTAAAACAGTATTGACAATTTGTACTTCATTTCTAAAATTTTCAGGGAACAATGGTCGCATTGGTCGATCAATCATCCTAGCCGCTAAAGTAGCTGACTCAGTCGGACGACCTTCTCTTTTAATAAAGCCGCCTGGAATTTTACCTACTGAATATAGTTTTTCTTGATATAAAACCATTAATGGGAAAAAATCAGATAAAACATTAGCTGTCTTACTGACAACAACAGTACTCAATATTACTGTATCACCGTATCTTATCAAAACAGCACCATGTGCTTGTTTAGCTAGCTCACCATGTTCAACAACTAATTTTCTCCCCCTGAAATCTAATTCATAAACTTTTTTCATGCTTCCTCCTTACCTATTCTATATTAAAGACACTCAAAAAAGAGTGTCTTTGTTTTTTCCATTTATTTTTTATTTTCTTAAACCTAATTCTTTAACAATAGCACGATATCTTGTAACATCGTTCTTGATTAAATAATTAAGCAAGCTTCTTCTTTTACCAACTTTTTGAAGAAGTCCTCTCTTTGAATGATAATCATGCTTATGTTCATTAAAATGTTCAATCAAAGAATTAATTTCTTCTGTTAAAATAGCAATTTGCACTTCAATAGCGCCGGTATCGTTTTCATCTTTACCAAACTTTTTAACTATTTCTGCCTTCTTTTCTTTAGTTAAAGCCATATAAATTCTCCTTTCTCTATCATCCGCTTTAAACCTAGATGGAGTTGGAGCGTCTCACATCCAAGAATAAGTACAGGTATAATATACACTATTTTTATGTGATAATCAAGTATTTATTTTCTTTTTTTACTTTTTGTCACCATTTGTAAATATTCTTCTTTAGTATAAGGTAACTTATTAAATTGTTCAAGCATAGTAGAAAAATAATCTTCAAACATTTGATCATCAGTATCAACATAACCCTTTGTTAATAATGCTATCGCTCCCTCTTTATTAATATTCAATATACGAGTTCCAACTTCTTTTGTCACAATATTAGTTCCTTTTCGTAAATAGCGTTCACTAAAGTTATGACCAACCAAGAAATACTGCTGATAAGTTGTATCTATTAAATAGAAGTGATTATTAACATTAACTATTGCAATATAATGATTTTTAGGGATACCAAACATACGGGCCACATTAAAACTATAACAAGCTAAACCTAAACGTTCACACATATCATTAACATACTTGTTAGCTATAGAATCATATTTACGTAAACTATCGCTAGTTAAATCAACCGAATTACATATTCTTAACTGCTTACGTGTAAAATAAACAATAGTTTCTAATAAATAGTCATCACTACTTTGTGACTCATATGGCGGATCAACTTTTGTTTCAAAATCAACTATGAAATCGTCAAGGCTATTCTCTAAACTAAATATTTGTGCCAAAACATTATCATCAATTGTATCAATCTTTTCAGCAACAAACTCATACATATTATTAAAGTATACCTCCAACACCTTATAATATGTATTCTTATCTAACAATCCTTTTTTTACTTTCTTTAAACCCTCCGTAATGGCTAACTTTGTTTTTGTAATGTATTCATCTATCATATTTCACCTCTAAAATTTCAGACGATATCGTTTCGTCTCAACATGAATTCTTTGAACCATAGCTAACGATAAAGTAAGCATTATAGCAAAACTACCACCATATGACAAAAATGGTAAGGGAACACCCGTTAGAGGCAATACGCCAAATAATCCTCCTAAATTAACTAAAACATGTAGAAAGATGTATGTGGCAATTCCCAAACAAATATATTTACTACTTATCGTCATAGCTCGACTAGAAAGGAGCAATATATTAGTAATTAGTACCATATAAGCAATAATGATTAATGCACCGACAATAAAGCCGTCTTCTTCAACAATAATAGAGAAAATCATATCAGTATGTGGTTCAGGTATATAAGAATACTTCTGGGTACTTTTACCAACACCAACACCACCTAAACCACCTAGATTCATTGCAATATATGCATTGCATATTTGGTAACCCTCATCAACACGGTGTTTTTCATCACAAGGATCAATAAAATTTGTAACTCGCGACTTTTGTTCTTCAGTAATAATGTTAATACCAAGGGCCGAAGCTGTAAGTAAGCCGCCAAACAAAATAGCTATTCCGACTAAAACTGTAATTGTTTTTTCTTTTCTTTTAATCGGACTAAATAAAAACATAACACCAAAAATACCAACATTAATTAGCATTGTACCCAAATCTTTTTGTAAAATGATAAAAACGGATGTAATAAGGCCAATAACTAACATTATAGCTATCCCCCACCAATGCTTGATCTTACTATTACGAAAATATTTACTTGTTGATTCAATAAACATAGCAGTCATAACAATAAGTATTGGTTTAGCTAATTCACCGGGTTGTATTTGAAAACCAACAATCGGTACCTTGATCCAATTAGCAGCACCTCTTGTAACACTACCTCTTAATAAAACATAAATATTAAGGCCTAATACAATAAGCCAAAGTATAAAAATTATATATCGGTTATATCGTTTAGTTGGAATACATAAAATAAAAATATAAACTATTACACACAAAATTAAAACAAAGATTTGACGGCCAAAATAATAGTATACAGATTTATTCAAATTATTAACTGCTTCGCGAGTTGAAGCAGAAACAATACTAAATAAGCCAAACCCAAATAACATAATGGTTAATATTAGTGATAATTTATCCATATCAGCAATAAACTGTCGTAATTTTTTTAATATGCTCAAAGTCATCACCATTTTCCAATCCTCTCATATAATAATATACCATAATAATTATTTTTTTTAAATATTTTCTTTGTATAGTTATTTATAAATTGAATTTAAAGTAAAATCTTATTTACAATAATTTAAATAAAACAATGTTAATCCAAAATAAAAAGATTGATAACAAATAATACTATGTATTTTGGTTAAATTTTCTTATTTATTAAGCTTTCTTACTAAGTGTTGTACCTAAATTACTTTTCAATTTTACTTAGTTATTTATAATTAACAATTACTATAAAATGCAATATGATATATTGAGTAGTTAGGAGGGATTATATGTATTACTACGGTGGTTATCAAGGATAAATACGAAGTTCCTTAAAAGTAATCCAACTTTTTTAAAAATTCCATAGGAATTCAATTTTTCTTTTATTATTTTCTTTTATGCCAATCCTTATTTCACTAATAAATTCATGGACTATTTCATAAGTTAAAGTTTCTATCTTACTGTACTTTTTTATGATAGTATCTTCATTTTCTACTTGATCCCTTTTTTCATGCATTAAGTTTATTTCCGTACTTATTATAGATAATCTTTCATTAATTTTTTCTATCTCTTCTTTATATTCATCTTTAAATGTAAAATATTCTTCTGTATCTATTAATCCATTTAATTTGCTCTCATACAGTTCTTTACTGTATTTTTCTTTCTTTAATTTTGATTTTAATAACTCTCTTTTTTCAAGCTCCAATGCATCTAATTGTGATTTAAATTTTGTATCATTTAATTTAAATAGATTATATAACTCACCTATTTTCTCATTATCTTTGTAAATAGCTATCAATTTGTTTATTTCGCTAATAGTTATACTTTCTACTTCATCTTTTCTAATTTGTTTATTATTAATACAATTAGAAAACTTAGTGGCTCTATCAGTGCAAACGTAATAACTTACTTGATTTTTATCATTACTTCTTCCACATTTAGTGGATATAAAATTTTTACCACAATAAGAACATTTAAGTATTCCACTAAAATTATTCACTATTTTATTTTGACTACACCTTAATCTTTTATTTTTTCTATCTTGTACTTTAGTCCAAGTATTGATATCAATTATAGTGTCATGTGCATTTTCTACTATATACCATTTTTCTTTTGGTAAGTCTATTCTAGTATGGTTTTTATAACTAACTGTTGTTGTTTTCCCTTGTACTAAAGTACCAATATATACTGGATTAAATAGTATATTTTCAATAGTACTTTTAGACCATAAACTAATATATCTAATTTCCTGTTTAAAACCTCCAAATTTTTCTGAACTTATATAAGTAAAGTCCTCTAGATCAATCATGCTTCTATCTTGATTTTTTTTTATATTAACTTTAAAAGAAGTAAATAATTCTTCATACTTTTTATTTGTTTTATAATAACACCAAATATATTTAGAGTTATTTGGAATAATGTCTTCTGTTTTAATCCAAATATCAGTATTAAATGAATTTACTATTGCTTGTTCTTCGACATTACGGATTGTGTAATAAATGCTTAAAGAATTGGATTTATGTAATTTCAATTCTACATTATTTATCAAATCATCAGAACAATTAATTTTACAAATATGATTTATAATTGTTCCTGACATTAAATTATCATTAAAATAACTAAACTTAACAACATAGCTACCAGTTTTAGAAAGCACCAAATCTTCATATTTTTTGGTTGGAATATTAATATATTCTCCATTATTCCATTTATATTCTGATGGGCTTAGTATTTTATCATCATTCAAACTTTTAGCTATGGTTCTAAGTCCTAAACCATTAATATAATCATTATATATTCTTTTAACAATTTCACTAGCTATCGGATCAATTATTAAATGGATAACATTATTAATGTCTCTTTGCTTTGAATAACCATAAGGCGCAAAACTACCTACAAAATCCCCACATTTTCTTTTGGTATTAAATGTTTTTTTGATATTATTAGATAAATCTTCTAAATACCACTCATTTGTAAGACCTGTTATTTGCCTATTTTTTTTATTGCTCGGATCATTCGAATCCGCATGATCTACTATTGTTACAAACCTAACGCCCCATTCTATAAATTTGTCGTGAATATATTTTTCAATTATTTCCATATCACGAGCAAATCTATCCTGAGATTTACAAAGCACAACGTTTATTTTACCACTTTCACAATCTTTTAACATTCTATTAAATTCTGGTCTGTTTTTATCAGCTCCAGAAATATCCTCATCACAGTATACATCAACTATAATCCAGTTACGTTCCATGCATTCAGTTTTTAACATTTTTAATTGATTTTCAATACTTTTACTTAACTGAACTTTTGTTAATTTTATTTTATCTTGTTCAGAGATTCTAACATATAAACCAGCTTTTTCCACTGCCTTCATAATACTTTTATACCAGCCTCCAAAGAATCTTATAATACACCTTATTCACAACACACACCTTAAAATATACAGTCGCTATCTTTTAGAGCTACTTTTATATATTAGTTTAGCTAAAATATTATTTATCTTGTCTTTCTTTTTTTGCTCATTATGACTTTTAAATTTATGCTCAATTATATAATTTATGTTATTACCCCCTTCTATAAAAATAAAAAGTTTTAATTTTATTGTATTACCTAAATTATCAAAAATGGCTTTTCAATACTTTTTATAATAGCTAAAATAGTAATTTTAATATTTTTTAAAAATTGAATTAGTATTACTATCTATTACAAATTTATTTGAATATTTTTTCCTTTATTCATTAAATCATCCTTTGTTACCAATTTTAAATACAATAAACTTGCTACTATCTATTTTAAATAAGTTATCATAGAATATAAAAAAGCACTGATTATGTTTTTAAATCAGTACTTAAAGAGCTTTGTATACAACTATTTCATTTTTTCATCAAAAATAAAATTATTAACTAAATAAAAAGAACATAAAGTCTTATTACTCTTTATATAATAAATTACTTTACTAAATTTTTCCTAAGTCATTACCAATTTATGTAGTGCTCTTGTCATTGAAACATACAAAAGTTTCATATCAAGGATACTATCATAATTGAAGTTATTCTTATTCACTATTATGACCGAATCAAATTCAAGTCCTTTTGATAAGTAACTTGGAAGTATATTAATGTTATTATCATAATTTAAATTATTGGAATTGATTAAATTAATATCTATCTTATCTTTTAAATTTTTATATAATTCATCTGATTCCTTTTGTGTTTTTGTTATAACAGCAACTGTTTTAAATTTCTCTTTCAATTTTTTAATCAGACTTAGTACATCTTCTTGACTGTATTCTACTTTATCACCATGCCTTATAACAGGTATTGCTTTATCTAAAGTTAATAATTCGTTTATTTTATTTGCTTCATCCATTATTTCGATTGTTGTACGATAACTTTTATTTAGTTTTAATATCTCTAAATTATCAAATATATTACTTAAACTTTTCCAATTACTTATACTTCTATATGAATATAAACTTTGGGCTAAATCACCATATATACTAAATGTAGCATTTTTAAATATTTTCTTTAATACGTAGAAATTAAATTCTCCATAATCCTGAGCTTCATCTATGACAATGTGCTTATAATTATTAAATATATCACTACCAATTAACTTATACTTTATATACATGAGTGGATATATATCTTCTATTTCTATTATATTTTGTTTTATATTTTTAATATTTATTTTACTTTTTTGTAATATTTCTAAATATATATTCTTCACTTTTTTATCTAATATATTAAAGTATTTTTTTAAATTATTATTTATGTTATTCTTTACATTTTCTATTACCTTTCTATCTACCTTATCATTAATCAATTTAGAAACTATTATATCTTTATTATCACTTACATATTTGTTTATCATCAGTATTAACCTATCTATTCTGCTTTTGATACTTTTATATGTGTTTTTATTTATTTCATTATATACCTTTTTTATAAAACTTTGATCTAAAATTTTAACATCATTGATAGTAAAATCCTTATTAGGTAATATTTCTAAGCTTTTAAAATACATATCTATTTCTTTTTTCATATCCATAGATGTTTTAAATCTTGATATATCATCCACGTCTTTTATTTTATCTAATGAATTATCTACTACATAATTTTCATCTATGTATTTTAAAGCTAATTCTTCAGTCGTGTATTCGGATACCCCATTCACATCTAAATCTGGTAGTATCCCTGATATATAACTGACAAAAAATTTATTTGGGCCTATTACCATATAATCACTAGGACTAAATAAATTTCTATTGTTATAAACTAAATATGCAATTCTATGTAATGCAACTGTTGTTTTACCCGAACCTGCAACACCTTGTACAACTAGATTCTTACCCATAGTTTCTCTTATAATTTTATTTTGTTCACTTTGTATTGTAGATACTATATTCTTTAGTCTATTGTCAGCACTTACACTTAAATACGGCTTTAATAGTTCGTCATTTGATACCGTGTCTACATCATTAAAGGCTATGAGTTTGCTATTTTCTATTGTATATTGTCTTTTTAATAGCAGCTTTCCATTAATAATACCATCGGGAGAATTATACGATGCATCTCCAACATTTGAATCATAATAAAGGCTTGATATAGGAGCTCTCCAATCTACTGTAATTATTTTATTGTCATAATCACTTAATCCTAATTTGCCTATATAACATACATCTTTATTTGTACTACTTTCAAAATCTATCCTAGCAAAATATGGATTTAACTTAGCCCTTTCAATAGATCTTATTTCTCCTTCTAGCTTAAATTTTTCTTCTAACATTCCTTCGTAATTATTTTTATACAAGTTTTTTAAATTACTTAATTTTAGTTTTGAATCTTCTATGACTTCTTCAAATTTTGCCAGCGTACATTCTAAATACTTTTTTTCTTCTTCCATACTATCATTCCTTTACATTGCCTACGGCGTATTATAATTATGCTACCCGACATTTTACACCAATTAAATCTTTTTGTCAATGATTTTATTTACTTACTTATAATGATATAATTTTATGTTAGAAAGGAAGAGGTATATGGAATATAGGGATTTATACAATTCTGACAGAATTTTGACAGGAGAAAAAATATTAAAGGGTGAACAAATTCCCGAAAACAATTATATTATGATGGTAGTGATTTTTATTGAAAATAATAATCATGAATTTTTAATTCAAAAGTTGTGTTAAACTTTATGACTGATTAATGTATTCAGCATATGCAACATTTAAATCAATAGGCATTTTAATTGAA
>CANQMF010000037.1 GCA_947624915.1 uncultured Bacilli bacterium | reverse complement strand
ATATATGTATTTCCATTAATGAAGAGGTAGTTCATGGTATAGCTAGTAAGAGGAAGTTACGTGATGGTGATATTGTTACATTAGACATATGTGCTTGTTACAAAGGTTATCATGGTGATTCCGCTTGGACTTATGCAGTTGGTGAGGTTTCTGATGAAAAGAAATATTTATTAGAACACACCGAAAAAGCTTTGTATGAAGGGTTAAAGCAAGTGAAAGCTGGTGCTCATGTTGGCGACATAGGATATGCAGTTGAAACATATGCTAAAGCACATCATTTAGGTGTAGTAAAGGAATTAGTTGGTCACGGTGTGGGTAATAATTTACATGAAGAACCCGATGTTCCAAATTATGGTCGAAAAAAGACAGGGCCTGTTTTAAAATCTGGCATGGTTATTGCAGTAGAACCTATGCTTAATTTAGGAACAGCCGATGTATACTTGTTAGATGATGATTGGACTGTTATAACAGCTGATGGAGAACCATCTGCACACTTTGAACATACTGTGTTAGTAACAGATACGGGGTATACAATATTGACAAAGAGGTGATAATATGGCAAAGAACAATGTTATCGAAATGGAAGGTAAAGTATTAGAAGTATTACCGGGATATAAATTTAAAGTTGAATTAGCAAATAAACATGTAATTACGGCACAAGTTTCAGGTAAAATGCGAATGAACAT
This sequence comes from uncultured Bacilli bacterium, assembly GCA_947624915.1. Next base: position 8,386 of record CANQMF010000037.1, on the reverse strand, counting down.
GATTCGAATTTTAGCTGGTGATACAGTAATGGTTGAGTTATCAACTTACGATTTAACACTTGGTCGTATAACCTATAGAAAGTAGGGAGGGATTTTAATGAAAGTTAGACCATCAGTAAAACCAATATGTGAAAAATGTAAGGTAATTAAACGTAAAGGTAAAATTTGGGTTATTTGTGAGAATCCAAAACATAAACAAAGACAAGGTTAATATAGGAGGTGTTTTATGGCACGTATTAAAGGTGTAGATATACCAAATAATAAAAGGATCGAGATAGCATTAACTTATATATATGGTATTGGTAGATCACTATCAAACACAATATTAAAGGATGCTAAAGTAGATATCAATAAAAGAGCAGGCGATTTGTCTAATGATGAATTAAATGCTATTCGTGACGAGGTTAATAAGTATATTACGGAAGGCGAATTACGTCGTGAAGTTAATATGAATATTAAAACAAAGATGGAAATTAATTCTTATCAAGGAACTCGCCATAAGAAAGGATTGCCTGTAAGAGGCCAAAGAACTAATAGAAATGCTCGTACTCGTAAAGGTAGAGGAAAAGTTGTTGCTAATAAGAAGAAATAATTGTAACTAAAAGGAGGTTATATAATGGCATATAAAGCAAGAAAAAGAAAGGTAAAAAAGACTGTACCAGAAGGTAGAGCTTATATCCATTCAACATTCAATAATACAATTGTCACAATTACCGATAGTGTTGGTAGTGCAATTAGTTGGGCTTCTGCTGGAACTTTAGGATTTAAGGGTTCAAAGAAGTCGACTCCATTTGCAGCTGGTATGTCTGCTGAAGCTGCAGGTAAGGCAGCTTATGATATGGGTATGCGAAAAGTTGAAGTATATGTAAAAGGTTTGGGGTCAGGAAGAGAAACAGCTATTCGTTCGCTTCAAACAGCAGGTTTAGAAATTGCATCTATAACTGATGTTACACCAATTCCACATAATGGATGTCGTCCACCAAAACGTCCTCGTGGATAATTTAGAAAAGGAGTGAGGAAAATGTTAAACTTTGAAAAGCCAGTATACAAAATAACAGAATACGTAGAAAATAAAAGCTATGGTAAATTTGAATTGGAGCCCTTAGAAAGAGGCTTTGGTACAACAATTGGAAATGCATTAAGAAGAATAATGTTATCAAGTATGCCTGGTAGTGCAATTGTGGCTGTTAAAATTGATGGCGTTATGCATGAGTTTCAAACTATGGATGGCGTTGTTGAAGATGTTACAACAATTATCTTAAATTTAAAAAATGTTGTTGTAAAGAATAATTCACAAGAAGTTCAAACTCTTAAATTATATTCTGACAAAGAAGGCGTTGTAACTGCAGCGGATATTGAAGCTAATAGTGATGTAGAAATTATTTCAAAAGATCAAGAGATTGCTACAATAGCTAAAGGTGGTAAACTTGACATGGAATTAATTGTTGCTAATGGTAGAGGATATGTTCCTTCAACAGAAAATAAATCATTTGTTGAAAATGAAAGAAAAGGGTTCATTCCAATTGATGCACTTTACTCACCAGTTGAAAGAGTTAGTTATGAAGTTGAAAGTGCTCGTGTTGGTCAAGATGCCAATTATGATAAATTAATTATGGAAGTATTTACTAATGGTTCACTTAGACCAGAAGAGGCTATGGCTTTAGCTGCTAAAATTATGATTGAGCATTTAAACATTATAACTAATTTAAGTGAAATATCAGATATTACTGGTATAATGAATGCAAAACAAGAAGATAGTAAGTTAAAGAAATTAGAAACATCTATTGACGATTTAGACTTTTCTGTTCGTGCTTATAACTGCTTGAAAAGAGCGGGAATTAACACGTTAGGTGATCTAACATCTAAGTCTGAATTAGAAATGATGAAGATTCGTAATTTAGGTAAGAAGTCTTTAAAAGAAGTAATTGATAAAATTAAAGAAATGGGACTTAAATTCCGCGAAAACGATTAATAGTTAGGAGGAATATTATGGCTTATAGAAAATTAGGACGTACTACTAAACATCGTAGAAGCATGTTGGCTAATTTAGCTAGAGACCTTATTAATAACGAAAGAATTGAAACAACGGAAACGAGAGCTAAAGAAGTTAAAAGATTAACTGATAAGTTAATAACTTATGGAAAAAATGGTTCTTTAGTATCTAGAAGAAAGGCTTTGGCAATATTGCATAATGATGCTAGAACGGTTAGTAAAATATTTGATGATTTAGCTGTTAGATATGCTAAACGAAATGGTGGATATACGCGTATTTTAAAATTAACTGAGCGTCGTGGTGATGATGCTTTGATGGTTATATTAGAGTTAGTAGAAGGAGATGCTGCATAAAAAGCATCTTTTTTTTCGTTTATTGTTATTTTGCAATGTTTCTATTTGTGATATAATTAAAATAAGGTGTTGAATATGATTAATATGATTGATAGCAAGAATACATATGTTGCTGATACAGTTAAAATAGGTGATAACTGTACGATTTATCCTAATGTTGTTATTGAAGGTAATACAATTATAGGGGATAATACTACTATTTATATGAGTAGCTTTATAAAGGATTCAATTATAGGAAATAATAATGTAATATGTACATCATATATTGTAAATAGTAAAATTGGCGACAATAATTTGATTGGTCCATATGCAAATATTAGAGATGGTAATTACATTGGAGATAATAATCGCTTAGGAAGTTTTGTTGAGTTAAAAGCAAATACAATTGGTAATGGTAATAAAATCCCACATTTATCATTTGTTGGTGATGCTAATGTTGAAAATAACGTTCATATAGGATGTGGATCAATTACAGTTAATAAAAAGGTGGACTCTAAGGAAGGAGAACGGGAAAAAGTAATTATTGAAAGTGATACCTTTATTGGATGTAATGTCAATTTAATGGCACCACTTACTATTGCTAAGAGAGCTGTTGTTGCTGCTGGGTCTACTATTACAGATGATGTTCCGTCAAATGCATTAGCTATTGCGAGAAGTACACAAGTAATAAAAGAAGATTATCATTAGATTATTAAATACAAATCTTATAAGAACTTAGTAATAATTATGTTGAAGTGGTGTCCATCAATTGTCAAATTATTTGATTTTATGATGAAACAGTATGTGAATAATAGTAGAAGGATTGATGGAATAATGGTGATTAGTTTTGTAGTATCTTTATTTGTATTAGTTATTACATTATATATGTGGTCATTTACGACTAACATTCACATAAAATTTAATAGTATTAAAACTTGGATTTTATCTTTATTATGTTCTTTTTTGTTATTGATTAATAGATTTAGTATAAATGTATTGTTTCAATTGGTTAATCTATTTGTTATTTTAATTATATTGTATAAGTTCTTATTTAAGAAAGAATTTAGACAGTCTATCGTATATCCATTAATAACTACTATCTTTTATTTTGCAATATACTTACTTCTATGGTATGGTTGTGTTTCTATATCTTGTGGTGTCATAGAAAATGACTATAATAATCAACTTATTTTTTTAGTTGGTGTTATAATTTCACTATTTTTATTTAAGGTTCCTTTTATCAGCAACGGTGTGCGTAAGTTAAATAATTATATTTCAAATGTTAATAAGCAAATAATTAACTGTTTTTCTATATTTTTAATAATTATGTATTTGTTATTTTTATTTAATTTGTACTATATTCTCGATAAGAAAGTTTTGATCATAGCCTTTTTAGTTTTAGTATTTATTTTATTTTTGTTTATAATTATCTTTATTAAAATGCGAAATGATTATTACGATATTTATGATGAATATAATAATAGTTTACTCAGCCTCAAAGAATTTGAAAATGTCCTAAGTAATTATCGTATAGATAACCACGAAAATCGCAATCATCTACTCACTATTCGAAATATGACTAAGAATAAGAAAATTACGGATTTTATTGATACTATTTTGGATAATAAAGTAACTGATAGTTTGGATATCATGCATCAAGTAAGTGTTATACCGAATGGTGGTTTACGTGGATTAATTTATTCTAAAATGTTAATTATGGAAAAGAAAGGTATTGATTGTGAATTAGATGTTGAAAAAATTATTAAGACAATTGATTTTGTTGATTATGGTGATCATATGTTGTTAGATATTTGTAAGATATTAGGTATTTTTTTAGATAATGCTATTGAAGAAGTAGAAAAGTTAAATGATAGATACATTGTAATTGAGATGTTTATGAAGGAAGATGCTATAAATATACTTGTTACTAATGTATTTGATAATACTGTTGATAAAACGGATATTTATAAATCGGGCTATAGTACCAAAGGTGCTGGACGTGGTTATGGATTAGCTTTAGTTAAGAAAATAGTTAGTCAAAATGGTAATTTAAAGGCACATCACATGATTAGTGATAATGAGTTTACACAAGTTTTAGAAATTTATAAGTAATTGATAAATTTAATATAAAAGTAATAATTTCGCAAAAAAAGTCGATTTTTGTATGTTGGTTAGGTATAGGTTATCCCTAGGTATTTGTTATATAATTAATTTAGGAGGGATGATTAAAATGATAAGCGGTAAAGTAAAATGGTTTAATAATGACAAGGGGTATGGCTTTTTGGAAGTTGAAGGCAAAGAAGATATTTTTGTTCACTATTCTGCAATTAAATCAAAGGGGTATAGATCTTTATTAGAAGGACAATATGTTAACTTTGAATTAATTAATACTGCTAAAGGCTTACAAGCTAAAAATGTTGAAGAAATCAAAACAACTCTTGTTTAGTTAAACAATGACTGTAGATGTATAGAAATATGTCTACTTTTTTGTATATATTACTAATAATAGTGTTATTTTCGTTAGGATTAAATTTAGATTTTCTACAATTAATTCTATGTATATTGAAATGATCTCGTTTATGTTATAATATTATTAGAAAGGAATGGTGTTATGAATTTTGATATTCATGGAAAAAAAATAGAAGTAACGGATTCTATTAAAAATTATATTGAGGAAAAATTGGGAAAACTGAATAAATATTTTGAAAATCCTGAAGAAATAACAGCTAAAGTAGTTGTTCGCATTAGTGGCATAGATCAGATTGTTGAAGTAACTATTCCAATTCATAAAATGGTTATTCGTAGTGAAGATAGACAAACAGATTTGTATGCTGCTATTGATACAGTTATTGACAAACTAGAAAGACAAATTAGAAAAAATAAAACAAAAATGAAAAAATATATTAACAAAGTAAGTAAAAATATTTTAACTTTCGATGATGATGTTAATGGAGAGGAAGAACAAGTTATCGTAAAGAGAAAAGAAATTGAAATGAAGCCGATGAATGAAGAAGAGGCAATACTTCAGATGAATTTAGTTGGCCATGAATTTTTTGTATTTAAAAATGTGGATTCTGATAGTGTGGATGTATTATATAAACGAAAAGATGGTAATTATGGTATTATCAAGACAAAATAGGCAATGCCTATTTTTTTATTATTAATTCATTATTTTGGTCAGTTTTACTGTTATTTTCAAGCGATAATTGATATAATATACTTGTGACAAAACATATGTATAAAGGAGAATGCTGATGAAGATATTTAAAAAATTATTTGATCATGAATATAAAGAATTAAAAAGGTTTGAAAGTCTTGCTCAACAAGTAGTAGACCTTGATGAAGAATACAGTTCTCTTAGTGATGAACAATTAAAAGATAAAACTGAGCAGTTTAAAGAAAGGTTAGCAAATGGCGAGACATTAGAAGATATTAAAATAGAGGCTTTTGCAACAGCTCGCGAAGCAGCTTATCGTGTTATTGGTGAAAAGCCATATTTTGTCCAAGTGGTAGGTGGTTTTGCTATTCACTATGGTAATATAGCTGAAATGAAAACAGGTGAAGGAAAAACATTAACTGAAACAATGCCAGCATATTTAAATGCTTTGACTGGTGATGGTGTACATATCATTACTGTTAATGAATATTTAGCAGGCCGTGATGCTGATTGGATGGGAGAGATATATCGTTTCTTAGGTTTGACAGTTGGTGTTAACTATCGTGAAAGTACGCCTACTGAAAAAAGAGCAGCTTATAATTGCGATATTTTGTATTCAACTAATAACGAAATTGGCTTTGACTATTTACGTGATAACATGGTTGTTAGGGCATCAGACCGTGTAGCTAGACCACTTAACTTTGCTATTATTGATGAGGTTGATTCTGTTTTAATCGATGAAGCTAGAACACCCCTTATCATTTCTGGTGGACACATGCAGTCAGCTAATCTTTATGTTCAAACGGATAAATTTGTAAAAGGATTAAAAGAAAATGATGGTTATGTTTATGATGAACAGACTAAGGCTACTGTTTTAGACCAAGTAGGGATAGAGAAAGCTGAAAAAAATTTTAATGTCACTAATCTTTATGACATTGAAAATACTAATTTGGTACATTTTATTAACCAATCGCTTAAAGCTAATTATGCTATGCATAAGGATGTTGATTATGTAGTTAAGGACGATAAGGTAATTATTGTCGATTCTTTTACGGGACGTTTAATGGAGGGACGTTCTTATTCCGATGGATTGCATCAAGCGATAGAAGCAAAAGAGGGTGTAACCATTAATGAGGAAACTAAGACTTTAGCAACTATTACTTTTCAAAATTTATTCCGTATGTATAAAAAATTATCAGGAATGACGGGAACTGCAAAAACAGAAGAAGAAGAATTACGTGACATTTACAATATGTATGTTATTTGTATTCCAACAAATAAACCTATTATTAGGCAAGATTGTAAAGATTTATTGTTTGCTACCAAAGAAGGTAAGTATAAAGCTATTGTCGAGGAGATCAAAGAACGACATGCGGTAGGACAGCCAGTTTTAGTAGGAACCATTGCTGTAGAAACTAGTGAATTAATAAGTGAAAAATTAAAGAAGGCAAAAATTCCTCACGAAGTATTAAATGCTAAGAATCATGCTCGCGAAGCGGAGATAATTGCCCATGCGGGCGAGAAAGGTGCTGTGACCATTGCCACCAACATGGCAGGCCGTGGAACAGATATTAAGATCGACGATGAAGTAAAAAAATTGGGTGGACTTTGTGTTATTGGAACAGAAAGACATGAATCAAGACGTATAGATAATCAATTACGTGGACGTTCTGGAAGACAAGGTGATCCAGGGTTTAGTCAATTTTGTGTATCATTTGAAGATGATTTAATGATTCGGTTTGGTGCGGATCGTGCTAAAACAATATTAGCTCGTGCTGGTTTTTCTGGCGATGCGGCTATTCGTAATGGTGCTCTAGCCAAGTCAATTGAGTCTGCCCAAAAAAGAGTTGAAGGAAATAATTTTGATGTTCGTAAAACTTTACTTGAATATGACAATGTTATTAATGAACAAAGAGAGATCATATATGATAAGCGTAATCAAATATTAGATAGTGAATCAATACACGAAACTATTTTAGAAACCATTAAAAATTATGTTGAAGATGTTGTCTTTGAACATACATTGGATGGAAAGTTTAATGAAGACGATATTAGTGAGATGATTGAATTCTTTCAAAATGAAGTTAATGTTACTTTAGTTGAAGATGATTTTGATTTAAACAGTATTGATGAAACATCTAAAAATATATATGATAAATTAGTTGTGAAATTCAATGAGAAGATCGAAGAATTGCCAGAAGAAATAATTAATGATTTTGAAAAAGCTATATCATTAAGAGTTATTGATATGCATTGGATGGAACATATCAATACGATGGCCCATTTACGAGAGGGAATTCATTTAAGGGGCTATGCTCAAGAAAATCCACTACGTGCTTATAAGAGCGAGGGATATGAACTTTTTGATGAATTGTTGGCTAAAATAGATCGACAGACTACAGTCTATTTATTAAAGGCAGAAGTTCGACATAATACAGAGAGAAAACAGGTTGTTAAGGGCACAGCTAACCAAGACATGAATAAGGTAAAGAAAGCAACTCCTAAAAGAGTGCAGAAAATCGGCAGAAATGATCCATGTCCATGTGGTTCGGGAAAAAAATACAAAAATTGTTGTGGAAAGTAAGATAAAATAAGGAAAAAATCAATATTAAAAAAGTGACAAATTTGTTGTTTGTCAACCAATTAAATAAAATGTGGAAAAAATCCATTGAAAATAAAGGGTGTTAACAAAAATAAATTTGTTGACATCCTTTTTGTTAAAGGAGTGAACATCAATAAAAGAGTTAGATAATATTATAAGTGGTATTGATATTGACAAAAAATATCATAAAGAGATTTTTGAAAATAATTTGTTTGAAAAGATATATGTAAATGGTAATATAGAATTGGACAAAAAAGTCAATGTAGGAATTGGACAGTTTGTACCAATTCTTTTTTTGTTAA
>CANQMF010000036.1 GCA_947624915.1 uncultured Bacilli bacterium | reverse complement strand
GATAATGCCACTTATGTATTGACTATTACAATTGAAACGGTACAGGCAGACGTAAAAAAAGAATATTGGAATATGCCCGATACGTTGTATGAAACTTTAAAGGAACAAGCATATCCGGATAATGAAGCTAGTGAGTTTGTTAAAAGTGATAGTGGTATTAATTTTGCGAAGAATTCATCAAACGAAAATGGTAAAGGATTATATATGATCGCTGATACGTCTAGTGAAAAGTATCCTATTTATTATTATCGTGGAGCTGTTGATAACAATAATGTTTTGTTTGCTGAACTTTGTTGGAAGATCGTAAGAACCACGGAAACAGGTGGTGTTAAGTTGATCTATAATGGCATTCCCACTGAACAAGGTAATAGGAAAATATGTGATAACACGGGTGAAACTGCTCAAGTGGCTAAAAGTAAATTCAATAATAGCTCTAATTCACCAGCTTATGTTGGATATAGGTATGGAACGGTTTATCCATATTATAGTAAAAGTACGATAAGTACAGATATTTTGCATCATACAGATGTTACTTTAACATTTGTTAATTATTATTTTTCATCTACTGTTAGTTATGAAAATGGAAAGTATACTTTAGGCGATGATGCAGCCCAGTATTCATGGAAAGATAGTTGGAGAGATCTAATTGGTTATTATACTTGTTACAGTGAAACTAAAACGACTTGTACTAGTCCTTATTATATGGTAGGTGTAACAAGTTCAGATGGTTATTTTCTAATGTTATTAAAAGGAAAAATGCTTGATGAAACTAATACAAATGTTGTTTTAGGACAAAGTATACAAGATAATGGGAATGATACTTATACTTTAAAAGATACAGTGACAATTAAGAAAACCGATTGGTATAATAATTATAGTAAGTATAAGAGCTATTATGCATGTAGAAATGATTTAGCCAGTGACACATGTGGTAAGACTGATATGAATTATATTGCTAGAACTTATACAACAGGTTTTGATGGCTTTAGAGTTGAAAAAATAAAATATGGATCGTCCTTTACTTATGATGCTACTTCAAACACTTATACTTTAAAAGATACTGTCGAAGCAATTGATCCGAGTTCCATTAGTAGCGATTTAGCTACTCATCACTATACCTGTTTAAACAATACAGGTATCTGTACGAGTATTAATTATGTTTATTATCTAAGTGGGACAACACTATACTATATATCAATAAGTGACGGAAAGGGCGTAGAAAAAGTTTTAAAAGAAATGCTTAGTAGTGAAGCTAAGACAGATTCCATCATTAAGGATTATCTTGAAAATGATTGGTATGCGAATAATATGAAGAAGTATGAAAGTTATTTGGAAGATACGGTATGGTGTAACGATCAAATTTATGAGGATTCTAAAGTTAATAGTGGCTGGAATTCAAGTGGCGGACCTGTAAATAAATATTTATATTTTGACAATTATTATCGATTAAATAGTGGAACACCAAGTTTAAAATGTAGGGAGCAAGACTCATTAACCGTAGCCAACAAAGGAGTAAATAAGCCAGTAGGTTTAATAACAAGTGATGAGGTTATATATGCAGGCGGTACAAGTAATACTAATAAGGATTATTACTTGTATACAGGAGCATATTACTGGACATTGTCGCCTTATAATTTCGGCTACAACTATGTTTACGTTTCTTGTGTTGGTTCATCTGGTAGCTTGTCCTCTAACACCGTTACCGCTTCGTATGGTGTGCGCCCGGCCGTTTCACTGATACCTGGGGCTATGTATAATGATGGAGATGGAACTAAAGAAAATCCTTATGTTATAACGGACTAACCAATGAATGAATAAAAAAGCATGAAAACAAGATTACTGATTACTTTTTTCATGCTTTTTGTATATACTTTAGTTATAAAAAAGTGTAATATTCAACTATGTTTCTGTAGTTAATTATTACACTTTTTATAGTACTAAAGAATATTTTTTTTATTCTAATATGTTTTTGGGGCTTCATCATTTTCTTTTTGATTTTCTAACGAAACTCTTAGTTCTTCTGTAATATTTTTGATTGTTTTTCTTATACTACCAATTTGGGGATTAACAATTTGAATAACTTCACCACTACGGATACTGTGTTCATCCATAATACCATTCACAGAAGCAATTTCTTCAAGAATTTGGAATGCATCATTATCGTCAGAAGCACCTTTGTAGGCTATATCTAACAATGTATCGCCTTCTTTAATTGTATAAGAAACATATCTAGGTAACTCTTGTGCTTGGTCTCGCATTTTCATTATTTTTTGGACATATGGGTTATCTTGAGAAACTATTAACGGTAGCTCAATTTTATCTCCAGGTTTTATGTTGCCATTTTGTTTAGCTAATTCATTTATGAAATCATTTCTATCATGAAAATATGAGCCATATACATCATAGTCGTAATATTTAGAAGCAATATCGGTTAAGGTATCGCCTGCTTCGACTGTATATGTAGCTGGTATTGCTTCATAGCCTTCAGGAATGACACGTTTATCGAAAGAGTTAAATAAGGCAGCTATTATTACGATACTTCCCGCGGTTACTACGATTGGTTTCATCAATTTTTTTATTTTTAGTTTTCTATTCAATGCTTGTTTTCTTTTAATTTGTAAATTTCTAATTTTTTCATACCTTTCATAATCTTCGGCTAACACGACACGTCTGCCGGCAGTTGGATTATAATATTTTTCCATAACACACCTCTATTCTAATAACATTATATCGTAATAATAGAATAGATCAAAATATTTTTGCTTTTTTTGACATTTTATTGGCATTCTTTTAAAATAATGGAATTGATTTTGTAGAATGCATAAAAGCAGGTAAATAAAATATTTAAACTCAAAGCGATTAGTAGGCCGTACATACCAATATCTAGCATTGTAAATAAGACGAGACCAATTGTTCTAATTAACATGTTAATAGTTGATATATGCATATTTATTTTAGCTTTGTTCATTGCTTGTAAGGTGCTTAGTAATGGTTGTTCTAAATAATGGAAGATAAATATTGGTAGAAGTATTTTAATATAGTTTGATCCTTCTTGGGTATTATATAGAAATTTAAGTAATAGATCACCACCAAAGAAGAAAATAATTGTGAATATTATCCCTAAAATTAAAGTTATACTTAATGCTTGGCGTAGTTTTCTTTTTACTTCTTTAAAATTCTTTTTAGCATAGTTGCTACTTATGTTGGGAATAAGAGCTTGTGAAATGGCATTTGTAAAAAAGGAAGGAAGAAGGATAATAGGTAGTACATAACCATTAATAATACCATATTCAGATACAATATAGCTGTTATTATATCCTAGTTTAAGGAGAATAGTAGTTAAAATAATGGGTTCTAAAAAGTAGGTGAAAGAGCCAATCAATCTAGAAATGACTGTAGGAAAGGCTATATTAAAGATGGCTTTCATATTTTTTTTGTTATAGCGAATATCTTCTTTAGTAATTTTAAAATTAGGAAAATAGTGAAGAAAAATTAAAATAGATGACAGTTCACTAACAATATTAGTCATTAGGATAAAGGTTAGTGCTTTATCAAATCGATCGGTAAAATATCTTGTAAAGCAAAAAATTAGTAATAAACGAATTAAGTCTTCAAGGATGTTGCTAATAACGTGAGGATACATTCGTTCTTTAGAAAAGTAGTAACTTCGGAAAATATTCGATATACTTATAAATGGCAAGATAAATCCCATGGATAAAATAGGGTATAAAAATATAGGGTTTTTTAAGAGACCAGAAGCAATGAATGATGAAGAAAAAATTAGGACAATAATAATGATAAAATCGACTATTAAAGATATTAGTAGGGAGTAGAATATAATATTTTTATTATTATATTTGTTTGAAGCAATTAGGACATTTAGAGCTGTTGTTAGTCCCATACCACTTATTGATATGAGTAGACCAAAGGTTGGACTGATAAGTGAGTACATGCCTATTCCTTCTGTTCCAATTTGTCTAGTTAGAACAATCCTAACTAACATTCCTAGTATTTTGGTACAGAAACCACCTATAATTAGAATAATGCTTGACTTAATAAATTTACTTTTTTTCATCTTTTCACCTTTTAAAATAAAGTTATTTGATATATAATAGTTTATGTGAAAAGTTGAGGGAATAGTCTATGGATCGAAAGTTTGATAAGTTAGATGATATGTATGATTTACTGTTACCGGCTCTTGAAGTTAAAGAGATTCAATTAAGACGAAGTGATTATTTAGGAATATCGAAAAAAGATATTTGGAATTATCTGAAAGAAACAAAGTGGAGTAAGGATAAAGGGCTTCGTTTACATAAGATGGTTAATGATATAATGATCGCTGATAACGATGCTATTATTAGTCATAATGAGATTTAGATAGGGTGATGTTTATGGGTAAGAATGATACAAAGAAAAAAGCAACAAAAAAAGAAAGTGTTGAAGCGCCAAAAGAAGTAGTATCAAAGAAGGAAATAAGAGAAAAAAGACAAAAAAAGGCAGTTCGTAAGCGCTTTGCTTGGAGTTTAACTTGGGCTTTAATAGTATTATGTATCTCTAGTGTTTTACTATATCCAATATTGAAAGGAACGAAATTTGGCCTTGACTTAAAAGGTGGTTTTGAAATTCTTTATGAGGTAAAGGATATTGAGGGAGACGAGGTAGATAAGGAGTCTGTTATAAATACATATCGAACAATTTTAAAACGTATTGATATTTTGGGGGTTAGTGAGCCAGAAATTGATATTGAAGGTAATAATATTCGTATACAGTTAGCTGGTGTCACTGATAAAGAGCAGGCAAAGGAAACGCTTAGCTCTATGGCTAACTTGACTTTTAGAAATAGTAAAGATGAATTAGTAATGACATCAGATGTTTTAAAGCCTAATGGTGTGCATGTTAGAAGTGATGAACAAAATATTGGTAACTATTATTTAACTTTGGACATTGATGATACTAATACTTTTTATGAAAAAACAGAAGAGATTAGATTAGCAGGGGATTATCTTGTTATTTGGTTGGATTTTGATGAGGATGAAGATTCGTTTAAGGCTGAACAAGCTAATTGTGGATCTTTAAATAACTCTAGATGTATTTCGTATGCATCAATAGCAGATCAACTAACAGGTAGTGAGGTTCGCTTAAGTGGTAAATTTACGCAAGAAGAGGCTGATAGTTTAGCTCAATTAATCAATTCCGGAAGTTTGCCAACCAAGTTGGTAGAGTTATCTAGCAAGACAGTTGATGCATCATTCGGAACGGATGCTTTACAAAAGACTTTTGTTGCTGGTGTTATTGCAGTCGTACTTATTATGTTGTTCATGATTGTTTTGTATCGTTTTAGTGGTTTTATTGCTTCTATTGGAATTATTACTTATACTATGTTGATATTTGCTATTTTTAATATGGTAGGGGGAAGACTTACACTTCCATCAATTGCAGCTGTTGTAATAGGTATCGGTATGGCTGTCGATGCAACCGTTTTGAGTTTTGAACGAATTAAAGATGAGCTAAGAGCTAAAAATAATTTGGAGCATGCTTTCATGGTTGGTAATAAGGGTTCTTTAGTATCAATTATTGATGCTAATATAACAACGTTAATTGCAGCTGTTATCTTGTTTATTTTTGGTGAAAGTAGTGTTAAAGGTTTTGCAACGATGTTAATTATTAGTATTGTGGTAACTATGTTAGTTATGGTTTGTTTTGTCCGTTTATTATTAAAGGGGTTTGTGCCATCATTTGAGGGAAAACCAAATGCTTTTATTGGGTTAAAACATTTAGACCGAAAACCTTTAGTAACGCGTTTTAATTACGTTAAACATAATTTGAAGTTTGCTATTGTTAGTATCATTATCTTGGTTGGCGGATTAGTATGCCTATATTTTAATGGTTTAAATTTAAGTATTGATTTTAAGGGTGGAGCTAGTGTATCCTTGAGTGCCAATGAGAAGTTAAACAGTGCAACTGTTAAGGATGAATTAGTACAATTAGGCTACGAAGTAGAAAGTATTGATAAAATTGATAATCAAAATGTCTATGTCACTCTTGATAATAGTTTAGAAGCCAAAGATAATGAAAAAATTGATAAGTATTTTGCTGATAAGTATGAAGGAGCAACTACAAGTATTGGCTCAGTGTCTAATACGGTTAAAACTGAGCTAGTTAAAAATGCTATTAAATCACTTATTTGGGCTGCTTTAGGTATTATCATTTATGTATCTTTTAGATTTACTTTCCGTTATGGTGTTTCAGCTATTATAACTTTGCTTCATGATGTTTTATTGATTGTTGTAGTATTTAGTCTGTTTAAACTTGAAGTTTCATCAATCTTTATAGCGGCTATTCTTTCAATTATTGGATACTCTATTAATGATACGATCGTTGTTTTCGATCATATTAGGGAAAATAAGAAGAAAGTATTTAGAGATAAAATTAAGTCATATTCAGAGTTAAAAGAACTAGTTAATATGAGTATTAAAGGTACTGTGGTACGTAGTTTAGTTACTTCTGTTACGACCATTATCCCAGTGGTATGTTTAATGGCTTTAGGTTCTCACGAAATTTTAACCTTTAACTATGCTTTGTTGATTGGTTTAATTGGTGGTACCTATTCTTCCATTTTTATTGCGTCACAACTTTGGTTATATTTAGAAAAAAGATATATAGGACGTCCTGAAAAAAAGAAATGGTATGAGGTCGACGATAAAGATGATGTGGAAGAATTAAAAGTAAAAGGAATTAATTGCTAATGTGATTATTTATGATAAAAACCTCGTTTTCAAAATAGAAACGGGGTTTTTATATCAATAATTTAATTTGTAAAGATAGATTAGATAAGAATAGGGCAAATTAGTTATTTGTTAAAAAGAGTATGAATTAAAAATGATTCCTTTCATTAATTTACATCTAAAAGTATACATGATATAATTTTATAAAGGATTGAAAAAGAGAGTGATGTTGTGAGAAAAGATAGTCCTAATATAACCTTTAATGAGCTTTATGATAAAGTAAGTACTTACATAACTGATGATAATGAATTGAAACAATTATCGAACGCTTATTTATATGCTGCTCAAAGACATTTTGGTCAAAAGAGACTAACGGGTGAAGATTATATTAAGCATCCTTTAAATGTAGCTTATATTTTAGCTGAGATCAATGCAGACTATTGTACTTTATGTGCTGCTTTACTTCATGATACGATTGAAGTTGGAGGCGCAGATAAAGAAGAATTAGAGGAAAAATTTGGAAAAGAGATTACTAGTTTAGTTAATGGTGTTACCAAGATTAATAAATTAAAGTTTACTTGTGATAATGAAGCCGTAATTGCTAATCATCGAAAGATTTTAGTTGGTTTATGTGAAGATGTTCGTATTTTAATTTTGAAGTTAGCAGATAGATTACATAATATGCGAACCTTATGGATTTTATCAGAACAAGATCAAAAGGAAAATGCAAAGGAGACACTTGATATTTTGACACCTATTGCTCATCGCTTAGGAATGAATAAAATAAAAAGTGAGTTAGAAGATTTATCTTTAAGATATTCAAAACCAGATATTTACTTTTCGATCGTTGAAAAATTGAATCAGACAAGAAAAGAAAGAGATCACATTGTCAACGAAATGATGGATAATGTATCTAAACTACTTAACGATCATGGCATTAAGCATGCTATTAAAGGGCGTGCAAAGAGTATCTACAGTATTTATAAAAAGTTGGATAAAGGTCGTCGTTTTAGTGAGATTTATGATTTACTTGCCCTTCGTGTTTTTGTTGATGATATATCAGAGTGTTATCAGTGTTTAGGTATTATTCACTCTAAATATCGACCTATACCTAAAAGGTTTAAGGATTATATTGCTATGCCTAAAACTAATATGTATCAGTCATTGCATACGACTGTTTTTGGACTAGATGGAAACCTATTTGAGATACAGATCAGAACTTATGAAATGGATAAGGTGGCTGAACAGGGTATTGCTTCCCATTGGTCATATAAGGAAAATGGTAGTAATGTTAAAGCTAATATGCAAGATGCGATGGAGCAAAAATTACAATTCTTTCGTGAAATTATGGAATTAAAGGAAGAAAAAAATGATGAGTTGTTTGTTCACCATGTTCAAGAAGAAGTGTTGAATAATACTATTTATGTTTTTACTCCTAAAGGTGATGTCATTGAACTACCACAAGGGTCAACACCGATTGATTTTGCTTACCGTGTTCACAGTGGTGTTGGTAATACAATGGTAGGAGCTTTAGTAAATGGTAATATTGTTCCTTTAGATTATCAATTAAATGATGGCGATATTATTAAAATTAATACTAATAAAAATTCATTAGGTCCGTCACGAGAATGGATTGATATGGCTTTTACATCACAAGCCAAAAATAAAATTAAAAACTTCTTTAATCGTATTGATAAAGAGGAAAATCTAAAAAAAGGTGCTGAGTTATTACAAAAGGAAGTTAAAAAAAGAAAAATTCCGTATGCCGATTTCTATAGTGATGATAATATTGAACATATTCTTAATGAATTAAAATATGGTGATTTAACAGAGTTACATATTAGTATTGGTAATGGTAAAATAACAGCGGCACAAGTGGTCAACGCAATTAAAAATGATACCAAATCTAAACAAGAAAAGGTTCTTGAACGTGTTATTAATAATGATGAAAAGAGTATTATTGTTAAAGGTGACATTATAGTTGATAATATTGATAATATTAAAATTAATGTTGCATCTTGTTGTCGCCCCATTCCGGGTGATGAGATAGTGGGATACATTAGTAAAGGGTATGGTATTAATGTTCACCGTACAGTATGTCCTAATATAGCCCAACTAGAAGAACGGATTATTGATGTAAAATGGAATCATAATATTTCTAAAAAATATGCAACAAACATTCTTATTACAGCTAGCGAAAATGATAATTTATTGATTAAAATTATTAATAAAACATCTAATAGAGATATTATCGTTCAAAGTATAAATACTATTCATAGTAAAGATAATTATATGTTTGATATTAACTTATTAGTAGAAAGTGTAGATAAATTAAATAAGTTTATCAATGACGTATCAAGTATTAATGGTGTTATTAGTGCTGAAAGGGTAATAAAGTAATGCGTGTTTTAATACAAAGAAGTAAAAAATCTAGTGTTTCTGTTGATAATAAAATAGTAGGGACGATTGATGTAGGGTTAGTGGTGTTTGTAGGTTTTACCGATGGTGATACTATAAATGATATAAATTATTTGGCTAAAAAGATTGTTAATCTGCGTATTTTTGATGATGAAAAAGGTATTATGAATAAATCTTTATTAGATGTTGGTGGTGCGATATTATCAGTTTCTCAGTTTACTCTATATGCTGATACAATAAAAGGGTGT
>CANQMF010000035.1 GCA_947624915.1 uncultured Bacilli bacterium | reverse complement strand
GGTAGGATTTTTGCCTTATATATTAAATGGTTAATTTAATTAATAAAGGTCCTGAAGTAATTTACTTCAGGACCTTTCAGACTGTTGACAAAAGAAAATTTGTTAATAGTCTTTTGATTTTGATAAAAATGGCAATGACCAGACAAAGTTATAAAAAAGATTGTATAATATTAAGTACACTAGAAAAATTAGTACCAAAGGATCATTTAGTAAGAAAAATAGATAGCTGGATAGATTTTACCTTTATAAAAAGTTGGTAAAAGATTGATATAGTAAAATAAGAAAGCCAAGTGTTCCACCAATGGTACTTTTTAAATTGATATTTATAAATATAATATTTGGAATAAATAGCATGAGAAGAATACAAATTTAATATAGCATATATATGTTTTTTAGTATTAAACATATATGATGATATTGGATTTAGGTCAAGTATTTAGACGCAATTTTATTTACAGACTCACTTTTATTATATTTTTTGGATTTTTCAAACAAAAAGTGATACGTTCAGTTTAAACATACCACCTTGTCAACATCCCGAAGAACTCAAAATGAGTTCTATTCTAAAACACGGCTAATTTTATCTAAAATTGTCTTTTCAGGGAAAGGTTTCTCAATCATATCGATGACATTATAAGTAAATGCCCGATTAATAGTATCCTTAGTCGTATCCCCGCTAATAATAATTACAGGAATAGTACTATTATTACTCTTCAAATGTTCTAAAACATCAAAGCCATCCACACCAGTCATCATCAAATCTAAAAGCAGTAAATCAACCTCTTCACTGTCTAATATATCAATTGCCTCTTGGCCACCACTTGCCATCAAAACATTATATTTAAATGAGCAAATCTTATTAATATAATTTCTAATAATACTAGAGTCATCAACTACTAAGACAGTCTTACGCTCCTCATTACGCGGCTTATCTATATCTATAGTTTTTTCATTATTTATAGCTTCCTCAAAAAGTGTATTGATATTTTGTTTTAATATTTTTAGTTGCACAGCAACATCTTCACTACAAGTGCTTATACTACCATCAAAAGTCTCATTAATCTTATTTAACAATTCATTCATAAATTTTCATTCCTTCTCCAAATATCATTTGTCAAATTAACAACTTTTCAATATCTGTTATCAAACTCTGATAGTTATTATTAACATCATAAATTACTGTATATATTAGATTGTATAGATTTAAATACTGTCATATGATTTATATTGTTTTGATATCACCTTTTCTAAATAAACATTACATTATCGTCCTACCTACCAATAATACCCCACCATCTATTTACATTATACACCCAAAACACGCTTTCAGCAATATTTAAATTAATGAAATTCATAAGAAAAATAAGCGAATTATGGTTGTACAACCACAATTCGCTTACTAAAACACTTACATATCAAAATAGTTCTTGATTAAATCCATCACACGATTAGCTTCCGCTACCAAATTTTGGTAATTATCATTTACAAAGAAAATATTATTACTTTTACTAGCCATTTCATGTTCTAATGATAATCCAGCTAAAGTTGTTAAACCTAAATATTTTGCATCACTTTTCATAGCATGAACTAAAATAGCATAATTAGCCATATCACCACTATTTTTATATTCATCAATCCGTTTTAAACGTGTTTTTTGCTCCGTAAAAAACTCCATTAATGTTTCATTAAAACAATCAATATCACCTAACAAAGACAAACTGGATTCAACATTAACGCCATTTTTAACTAATAAATCAACCCTGTCTTGAGAAACATTCTTTTCATCTGTCGGCTTATGAGTAACACTTTCAACTTTACCCTGCTTTAAAAAATGTTTCAAAATATTCTCAAGCTCCTCCTTATTAATCGGTTTTGATAAATAATCATCAAAACCAGCAGCTAGATACTTTTCACGCATACCTGAAATAGCGTTTGCTGTCAAAGCAACAACTGGAATATTAAAACCAATAATTTTCTTCAAATTGGCTAAAGTTTCAACGCCTGTCATTTTAGGCATCATATCATCCAAGAAAATTAATTCATAATCTTTATCTTCTAACACCTTGTCGATACATTCACTACCACTAGTAGCTAAACTAACAGAAACATTATAATCCCTTAAAAGACGTTCAGCTACTTTTAAATTAATATTATTATCATCAACAATTAAAACTTTGTTTTTAGCACCAACAAAAGCCTGATCATCAGAAGAAAAACTGCTTTGTTCTTTCTCTAATTCTTCTAATGTTTTAGGAACAATTTTTTGATCTAGTGCTACAGTAAACTTAGAACCAACACCATATTTACTTTGAACTATGATCTTACCATTCATAAGTTCAATTAACTTATTAGTAATAGCAAGGCCTAAACCAGTTCCTTCAATTGTAATATTTTTTTCTAAATCAAAGCGCTCAAACTTATTAAATAACTTATCAATATTTTCTTCTTTAATACCAATACCCGTATCTTCAACAGCAATAATTAACTTACAAACATCGTCACTACAAACACAATTAACAGAAAAAATAACATGTCCTTCCTTGGTGTATTTAACAGCATTAGTTAACAAATTCAAGATGATCTGTTTAATTCTAACATAATCACCATAAAGGACAGGTGGTATCGCACGATCATAAAATTTCTTAAGTTCAATAGGTTTATCACCAATACGTGACTTAGTTAACGCTACCAATTCATCAAAGATCTTTTTAAAACTATACTCGGTATTAACAATTTCCAATTTGTTAGCCTCAATCTTCGATATATCCAATATTCCATTAACTATCTGAAGCAAACTATCAGAAGCATCAATAATATCATTGACTTCCTCTTTTACATTGTCAGGCAAATTTTCATCCAACAAACCTTGACTAAATCCAACAATCGCATTAAGGGGGGTCCTTATCTCATGAGACATACTTGATAAAAAATCAGTTTTAGCGCTATTAGCTTTTTCCGCCTGTTCCTTAGCAATATTCAAAGCCTCAATCATTTTATAGTCAGGATTTTCAATAGTACAATACATCAAGAAAGTAACAAAAATAGCTACAGAAGTAACAATCAATAACTCTGGATGAATATTTTGAATCAAAGCAGCAATTACAATAGAAATCACAAAAGTAGCTGCAGGAATATATTTTTTTAATTGTAAATACTTATAATTTTTAATAATGGTTACAGCCCAAATAAGAATAGATATGCCTGTATATAAATATACCGTATTAGCAGATGGTCCATATGTATATACGACACCATTTTCACTAAAATTATATAAAGGTAAAAAGATTGTTAAAACCGTAAAAAACATCAAAAATAATGACAGATAAAAATGTACCTTTTTCTGATTACTTTTATACGTATCTTCGGTATGAAAACAAGAAATAATAACAATATAATATGTAAAAATAGTAGTCCAGACTAATAAATATAACAAATACAGTTTACAAATAAAATTTAGCAAAAAAAACTCGACGTTAACAATAGCAATATAGGTACTAACAACATCTAAAATTAGTCCAAAAATATTAGTAATGATAAGGGCTGAAAAAATTCTATTTTCGGCCGAACTAACTCTTTTCTTTGAATAAAAAACGATCGTTAATAGTAACAAATAAAAGCCACTGCATATTTGAAAATATAAACTACTCATAACTGACAACTCACCATCCTAATAAATTGTAACAAAAAGCCATGAAAAAATCAATAAGATGATAATTGCCAACGCCAAGGCCTTAATTAACATTTTTATAACAATAATAAAAAGTGATATATTCTTTTTGAATACACCACCTTGTCAATTACTCATAAAACTTTATGTACTATAGAAAGTCTTATTTATGATTAGTTGCCTTTTTTACAAATTGCCTATTCTTTTTCTCTTCTTCATAAGCAACAATTTCATCATAATTATGATAGACAGCATCTTGAATTGTCTCAGTTATTAAGTGAACACTAGTACGTGGATCAAAACGCAATGTTTCTCCAATACAAACAATTGGTCTAACGGTAGAAAACATTCTAGCTGAATTTTTAACCGCCAATGTTACTACAGGCTTCTTGGTGTCCTGAACAATCTGTCCAACACCTGAAAAAAATTCACCTAAATTATCTTCACCTCTTCGTGTCCCCTCAGGAAAAATAAAAATATTTCGGTTTTTGTAAAGATAATTATTTAACTTTTCCTTAGCTGCTAGCCAACTACCCATGCTGGACTGATTAACAACAACTACACCAGTTGGTTTATATAACACATTCCAGCGAAATGGCCATGTCGTGACCTTATCTTTTACCAAATAATGTGGGCGAAAATCTTTTAAAACAGAAGTCAAAAAGAATTGATCAAATGATCCAATGTGGTTAGAAACACATATTAAGCCATTCTCATTTGGTAATTTATCAGCATTTAAAATCTCTATACGCTTCAAGTGACTAATAAAGCTGAAAAACTGACTTAGAAAATAACAATATTTTTCTTCTTTTGCAACAGCCTTTTCATCAAATGGTAACTGTTCATAATACTCTCTTAATTCATCATAATATTTCATTAACTCTTCATCTGAAATAGTTTCTCGCTTCTTACTAGATAGATATGGCGCTCTTTTTGACATATTGATAACCACCTTTCTTTAATTGATTTTCTTGGTTTAAACTATCTTCAATAAACTCTAAACCATCCATAAGTGTTTCAATGACCGTAACCTTATCGCTACTGCTGATCATTTTATTATATGGCGTTCTAGGGCATAACACATGTGTACCAACTTGACTAATCGCCCAAACATTATCAGGCTTATCTTCAAACATCCATCTTACGCCTAGTTCTTTACAATAACGTGCTTTTTCAATAGCACTCTTTTTCTCAGAACAAAAAATAATCTTGTCTTTACCAATATTTATACCTTGTTCTTGATCCCAATGATAAACCATTGAGCGAAAAACTTTTCCCATTAATCCATTATCTGTTACATAAACCCTAGCTGTTATCATACATGGAGTAAGTGATAAAGCTCTAATTCTTTTCAAAACCTTTTTGGCATCATCACGAGCTGGATATGACATACAATAATGCCAAATATATCTGGCCCAGAATAACTGTCTAATGAAATGTGAACATTTATACATGTCCTCAATATCATATGCCTCCAAATCATTAGCTTCCCTTCGGAAAAATTTTTGCGCTAAAGGTATTTGATAAGCAGCTAGATCATTTAAAGTTCCATCTAAATCAAAACCAACTAAATTGTTATATTGTTGCAAGTTAGAAACAATACCCTTTCGCTCCTCTTGTACTAACATATAACCTCCCTTTTCTTCAAATAAATTGGCACTATATTAACATTTTATATTCATAAAGTCAATTTCATTGTCGAATAACACAAAAAAATAGCTTATTTTCCCCTTATTTTAGGTATTAAGCTATTTAGTTATTATCATTATTTATGTTTTAATACTTTTTTATAAAGGAAAAAACCGAAAATAATTAGCGCTAATGCACTAACAAATGCAACAACATACTTCCAACTATCATCTGATGTTTCTGGTACCATCATTGTATAATCGGCGTAAAAGTCCCAGTCGATAACTGTTTTAACTTGATCAGGGTTATCATAATTGGGATCTAGTCTTGTTGTAACTACAACTTTACCATCACTCTTTGCATCATAAGTTCCAATATAAATAGTATTTTGTAAATTAACATCTTTTGTTAAATCTTCATTATCACCTTTCACACTATAGTCAATTCCACGCGCATATCCATCATAAACGATTTTATCATCTACCTCAACACGCATTCTAATATTATCTAATAACTCATTTGACTCTTCAGTTTCACGAGCCTTTAAATACAAACTATATTTATTATTAGTTCCATTTTCAATTAATAATTCATCAGTAAACTCTTCTCCAGGAGTCATATCCTCATGTTTCATAAATGTATTCTCATCTAATAGTTTTGAATCATATTGTATCTTATTATTTTGTTCAATAAAATACAATTTTCTTTCACCAGCAGCTCTCACATTCATTACCATCAATATAATCATTAATAAACCAAACACAATCTTTTTCATGAAATCCTCCATTTTAATGGTGCCATACCTCTTCTTTAGCACTCGCTTGAATTGTTTCTACTTTGATAATAAGGGTATATGTTGCCCCATCATATCCATCACCACTACTGGTACAAGTCTGAGTATTGCCATCCACAACACAATTAGCATCTGATTCAATAGCACTATTAAATGTTACAGAATCAATAAATGATGTCGTTTTATCCCCAGGTTTTAAAACTTTATTATAATAATAATATTCGCCATCCTTGGTCCAATCACCATTATCAGTAAAATTAATAATAGCAGCTACATTATCACCTTGTTTTAAAGATAATTGTTTACCACTTGCAGATACCCAACTCTCTTTATAAGATATTCTAACTTCGGCATCCACTTGACCAGTATTTTCAACAAATACTTTTTTATCAGTCGTTGTACCCGGTGTCCAATCATCAGGACTAATAAATTCTTCCGTTATATCCGTATGATAACCCCTTGTTCCAAATACATTTTTTAACGTCACACTATTTGTATATAATGCCGCTAAAGTACCACCAATAACACTAATAATAAAAATTATCACTACAGCAATTAATGGCTTAATTTTCACTTTTTTTCACCGCTTTCTGTAAAAGTTGATTACTTAAAACAAACTCCAACAACAATACTACTACGGCTACTACTAATAAATACATATTATCATTTACAAACTTTATATAATAACCAATATAAGGAATGTTAAAATTCATAGTTTTTCCCATAATGTTATCATAAGATAACGGTACTGAATCCTCACTTGGATTAGCATCCCCCTTAGTATAATAATTATCACCATCAATACGATTAACCCTATGCGTAATAACCGTACCATTTAATTCAAAAGTTATAACATCTTTCTCTTTAATCTCACTCTTCGCAACTGATTTATAATACAAAACGCTACCAACTGGATAAGTTGGTTCCATACTCCCAGATAATACAATTAAAGGTCTATACCCCACAACACTTGGTATTGATACAATTGCATATACACCAACTAATATATAAATAATGTTTGAAATAATATGAACAATTTTCTCTAATATTTTCATGTTATAATAACACCTTCCTATTAAACTTCATTCTAACCTATATTGTACTCACACAAATAAAATTATTCACTATTCGTAATATTTTATACCACCAACAAAATTATAACAAACCAATAAATAGATGTAAATACATTTAACATTTTACTTGACAT
Organism: uncultured Bacilli bacterium; assembly: GCA_947624915.1. Next base: position 2,163 of record CANQMF010000035.1, on the reverse strand, counting down.
ACCATCTAAACAAAAAAAACTAAATAACCGTATTAGTTACTTAGTTTTAAATAAATTCATTATATATTCTAGTTAAACAATCAATATGCAATTGTTCATCCTCGATAATTCTTTGTAATAACTTTTTTATATAAATATCATGAATCACTTCAATATTTTTTTGATACCTTTTTATTGTTTCTTGCTCTCTTTTAATATCTACAATTATCATATCTTTTAGAGTCATTGTGTAATTTACGTACTCACTGGTCCATGGCTTAACACATGTATCATTTTTAACGGTTTCACAAAAGAAAGGTTTTCCACCTAACAACGTAATTAACTCACCTAAAATAAACAAATGGTGCATCTCTACCTCAGCTATACCTCGCAAAGTATCAGCCACTTCTTTTTTTACAAAACTTTGAAACAGATATTCGTGAATAGCAGTATCTTCGCCACCACTACCGGCATAATCTTTCATCAGTATTTCAGCATACTCTAAATTTTCTTTTTCCACTTTAATTGGAGGATAAGGCTTATTTAATTTACAGATCATTTTTTTCACCATCTTCATTAACTAAAGCTGATACTAACATTGTACTAGGTATATCACCAACTACATTTAAACAAGTAGCCGGAGCATCAACCAACCAACCAATAGTTGCAATCATAGGAAAGCTAGCGGTCGGAAAACTATATAATGATACGATCAACATTTCACCAATTAAGCCACCACCCGGTATTCCAGACATCACCACACCACTTAAAACAGAAACAACTAAAGCCACAATAATATCCATTGGTCCACTAAATGAACGTCCAAAAACAGAGAATAAGAAAGCTATCTTTAAAATTGATGACATACTAGAGCCTTCCATATGGATAGTAGCCCCAATTGGTAAAACGACTTCACTAACATCACGAGGCAACTTCATTTCATCACAAGTACTTATATTAGCTGGCAAACTCGCTAGTGAAGAGCAAGTACCTAATGATGTTATAGTAGATAATAAGATATGTCGGTAAAAGACTTTAATGCCTTTTTTCTTATATGCAATATAAACATATAAAGAATAAAATACAACGTAATATAGTAAAGCCATAACTAGATATAAAATAAAGTTTTTAGCATAACTGCCTATTAACTCTGACCCATAAGTACCAACTAAACTAGCGAAATAGGCACATAAACCGATTGGTGCATAATACATAATCAAGTTAATCATTTTTAACATAACTTTGGAAAAAGACTTAAGACCCTTAGCTATTGCTTTAGTCTCATTTCCACATAAACGGACACTAAAGCCTAGAAGAATTGAAAAAATAATTAATGGTAACATATTGTTTTTTGATAATAAATTATTAAAATCACTTACTGTAATCATTGATACAATACGTTCACCAATATTAACACTTTCCTTAACATACTCTGCATTTTCCACTACACCTGTTGGTCTAATTATCAATACGCCAAGTAGCATAAACACACTAGCAATAAAACTAGTCATTATAAAAATTAACAACATATTTTTAAATATTTTTCTTAATCTTCTTAAACTTCCCATATTAGCAATACTGCCTGCAATCGTGAAGAAAACAAGAGGAATAACAATTACAAATAATAAGTTTATGAAAACCTGACCAAATGGCTCTAAAACAGTAGCATCTTCTTTAAAAATGAGCCCTATAATACTACCAACAATAATTGAAACTAAAAGAATTATAGGGAAACGATAATTATTAAAAAACTTTTTCAAGAAAAAACCTCCCTAATAAAAAATATGCAAAAAGAAAAAATAAATACAAAATTACTTAATGTATTTATTTTTATCAATTATTCCGTAATAACAACATAAGGATCTTCTGGATCACCAGTACCTGAGCTACTTAATGTATTAGGTTTTAAAGATATTACCGGCCTAACGTTTGGATATCCTGACACAACGTTACTAATGCCACCATAACTTGACACATAACTTGCATATGCATTTTCTCCCCAAATCATATTTGGAGACATCGTCCAAAACTCACGTCCACATGATAAATAACTATTTGTAACCCAATAATCATAAATACCACCTGCATACACTACTTCATCCGTTGTTAAAAGTCCAACTGGATAGGCAACCCCACCATTAACCACAGTTAAAGCAGAATGTCCACTACATGCGAGGCTAGGCA
>CANQMF010000034.1 GCA_947624915.1 uncultured Bacilli bacterium | reverse complement strand
ATAAATCCATATTCATGGATACGAGCATAACTAGCTAAAGCTGTAATAAGTCCGATATTAGGTCCTTCTGGAGATTCAATAGGACAAAGTCTACCATAATGTGATGGATTAACATCACGTACTTCCATACCAGCTCGATCTCGAGATAAACCACCCGGTCCTAGAGAAGATAATCTTCGCTTATTAGCCAACTCAGCTACTGGATTAGTTTGATCCATAAATTGTGATAATTGACTACTACCAAAAAATTCTTTAATAGCCGCTGTAAGCGGACGAATATTGATCAATGACTTTGGCGTTACCTCAGCAATATCTTGTGTAGACATACGATCACGAATAACTCTTTCAATACGACTAATACCAACTCTAAACTGATTTTGTAATAATTCTCCTACTTGACGTACACGACGATTAGATAAATGATCTATCTCATCAAAATTACCAATACCCTCATGTAAATTTAAATAATATGATACTGAGGCATAAACATCAGATGTAGTTAATCTTTTTAAATCAATAGTTTGATCATTACCAATAATAGAAACAATCTTATCTGGATTTTTCTTAGAATAAACCTTAACAATTTGAACTTTATTATAGGAATCCAATTCCTCATTAATTAATGTTTCACGAACACCATAACCATTAGCAAATACTGGTTTTAATTTTTCCAATAAATCTTTAGTAACAGTGTCACCTTTTTCGGCAATAACTTCACCATCAACCTTTATCGTCTCAGCTAATACACAATTTAACAAGCGATCTAAAACATTTAACTTTTTATTAAATTTATAACGTCCAACCTTAGCTAAATCATACCTAAATGAATCAAAAAATCTAGATATTAATTGGTTTTTAGCACTATCTAATGTACTAGGTTCCCCAGGTCGTAATTTCGAATGAATATCAATAAGTGATTCATCAGTATTCTTATTAGCATCTTTCTCTATGGTACGTAAAATATAATCATCTTCACCAAATAAATCAATAATATCAGCATCATTAGATAAGCCTAATGCTCTTAGGAACGTTGTAATAGGCACCTTCCTTGTGCGATCAATTCTTACATAAATAGTGTCACGAGCATCAGTTTCATATTCCAACCAAGTTCCTCGCGTTGGAATAATCTGTGATGTAATAATAAGCTTGCCATTTTTCTTATCATAATCACGTCCAAAATACACGCTTGGAGAACGCACTAATTGTGAAACAATAACACGCTCCGCACCATTAATAACAAAAGTTCCACTTTCAGTCATTATTGGCATATCCCCTAAATATATTTCTTGTTCTTTTACTTCTCCTGTTTCTTGATTAAACAATCTTGCTTGGACCTTTAAAGGCGCAGCATAGGTTGCATAGCGATCTTTGCAACCTTTTATTGAGTATCTTGGCTCATCAAACGAGTATTCTCCAAATTCAAGAGTTAAATTTCCAGTAAAACTCTCCACTGGAAATATATCCTCAAACACCTCATTAATTCCTTCCGTCATAAACCATTCATATGACTTTTTTTGAATCTCTAATAAATTATTTAATTCAATTGCATCCTTTGTTTTTGCATAACTTCTTCTCTCACGATAATCTCCAAATTTTTTTATTGTATAAGCCACTATTTCACCCCATAAACTAAAATTTTAAATCATGTATTTGCACCAAATAATACATGTCACCAATATACAATTTTACCAAACGGCAGACAACTTGTCAACAATTTTGACAATCTATTACAAAAAAACCTTTATGTTTATTTAAAATATTAACAGTATATATTTCTTCCATCTTTTTAGCTAAAGTTTTAGCACCCTGATCCTTATGAATAACAAAAATTAAATGACCATCTCTTTTTAAATGCTCTTTAGCATCAAACAATATTTTGTAAAGCAACTCTTTTCCCACTCTAATTGGTGGATTAGTTATAATGAAATCGTACTTAGCTTTGACATTAGCATAAACATCGCTTTTAAATACATTGGCTTTAACATGATTAATATATAAGTTTTTTTTAGCTAATCCAAGTGCTCGCTCATTAATATCAATCATGTCAACCTTTTTTCCATAAAATGCTAAAAAAATGCCAATAGGTCCATAACCACATCCAAAATCTAATACAAAACCGTCTATTTTATCTAAGTCAATACTCTCCAATAATGTCCTTGTACCAAAATCAAGACCGTTCTTGGAAAAAACAGCATTATCTGTAAAAAAAGAAAAACTATTATTTCTTATAAACACATCAATCTTTTTTTCATTACTAATTGCTTGCGGTTTATCATCAAAATAATGTGACATATGACCTCCCTTGACACCTATTCCAAAAGACACTTAAAGCCCATACTATAAATCTAGTACAGGCTGCCAAATGTAAAACTTAATTATTTTAGCTCAATGGTTGCACCGGCTTCTTCAAATCTAGCTTTTAATTCTTCAGCTTCAGCACTAGCAACTTTTTCTTTAACAACGCCACCGTTATCAGCAATAGCCTTAGATTCACCTAATCCTAATCCTGTAACTTCTTTAATTATTTTAATAACATTTATCTTATTAGGACCAGCACTAGCTAATACTACATCGACCTCACTTGGTCCTTCTTCAGTTGTAGCAGCACCAGCTACTGGAGCAGCAACAGCTACAGCTGATGGATCTACTCCAAATTCCTCCTTCATTAAATCTACTACTTCTTTGATTTCTAAAAGAGTCATTTCCTTTAGAGAATCAATTATTTCTTTTGCGCTTAATTTTGCCATAATTCTCCTCCTTTATAATTTTAATTATCTTACTATTGTTCTAAATTCTTAGAATGTAAATCTAAGCAAATTGAAAAATCCTTAACAATCTGCATAAGACCACCTGCAAACATTGTAAGCAATCCATCTCTTGATGGGATTTTAGCCAACTTCTCTAATGTTTCTAATCCAGTAATTTCACCATCTACAATGCCTAGTTTCATTTCTAGGTTAGGATGTTTTTCAATAAACTTGCTAACGGCTTTAATTGGTTCAACAATATCTTTACCAAAAGCCACAACTTTAGGGCCATTCAACTCATCATGCAAATCAATATTTAAAGAATTCAACGCCCTATCGACTAAAGTATTTTTATAAATTTTTAACTCTGAATCACTTTCCCTTAAACTTCTTCTTAATTCCATTGTTTCTGCAACTGTCAAACCATGATTTTCCAAAAAGATAAAAGAACTTGACTCTTGAACATTCTTAGCAATTTCATCAATTATTTTTTGCTTTTCATCTAAAATCTTCTGATTAGCCATATCACACCTCCTTATCTTGTGCAATACCGTTAAAAAATCCCTACTACACCGTAATAGGGACTCAAGAGTTTCTTAAGTTTAAGCCCTCGGTAGGATATTAAGACTAAGTCACCTACTGTCTACGGTACTATCTGCTCGATTGAGCATATTATAACATACATTTTTTCATTTGTAAACACTAAGCTTCAAATGTTTTAACATCTATCTTAATGCCTGGTCCCATCGTTGTGGAAACAGAAATATTTTTAATATATTTACCCTTCACTACTGATGGCTTAGTTTTAATTATTAAAGTAACAAAAGCATCCAAATTTTCTATTAACTTTTTCTCATCAAATGATACCTTACCAATAGCAACAGCTACATTTCCAAAACTATCAGTACGATACTCAACGCGACCTTTCTTAACATCTTCTACTGCACGTTTAGTATCCATAGTAACAGTTCCTGTTTTTGGATTTGGCATTAATCCACGTGGTCCTAGTACACGACCAATTTTACCTAAAGCTGGCATCATATCTGGTGTAGCAATCATTGTATCAAAATCAAACCAATTTTCTTTTTCAATTTTTTCGATCATATCGACATCGCCAACATAGTCGGCACCAGCTTCCTTAGCTTGAGCTGCTGCTTCGCCTTTAGCAATAACTAAAACTTTTTTGGTCTTACCAATACCGTTTGGTAATACTGTTGCTCCTCTTAATTGTTGGTCAGCTTTTTTGGTATCTAGGTTCAACCTTAAAACTAACTCAACAGTTTCATCAAACTTAGCGACGCTAGTTTCTTTTACTAATTTAATAGCTTCTTCTTTAGTATAAGATTTTCCTTTTTCTACTTTAGAAGCAGCTTCCAAATATTTTTTTCCTCTTTTCATTATTTAACCTCCTCGTGTGGTATGTGCGGATAATTTAATTCCTCCCACATAGGAATCACCTATGCTTACGTTAATTAATCAACTATTTGAACGCCCATATTCTTGGCTGTTCCTTCAACACTCTTAATAGCTTCTTCAATCGTATAACAATTCAAATCTGGTAACTTAATCTCAGCAATCTCTCTAACTTGTGCTCTAGTTAACTTTCCAACAATCTCAGTTTTTCCCTTAGAAGCACCCTTCTTGATATTTCCAACTTTCTTAATTAAGAAAGATGTTGGTGGAGTTTTTATTACGAAAGTGAAGGATCTATCATCCATTATAGATATTTCAACTGGTAAAATATCACCCATCTTATCTTTAGTTGCATCATTATATTTTGTACAAAATTCCTGCAAGTTAATCCCAGCAGGGCCTAGCACTGTTCCAACTGGTGGAGCAGGTGTTGCTTTTCCAGCAGGGATCTGTAATTTAATTTTTTTAACTAATTGTGCCACGAAAAACACCTCCTATAAATTTTTTCGCCGTGGTTCAAATGACATCCGCAAATCAATAATCTCCCACAAATCTATATTTGAAAAAATATAGCTAATTCATAATATCACAAATTTACTCTTTTGTAAATATTTAGTTTGTTTTTTCTATTTCACTAAACTCAACTTCAACAACCGTTTCTTGCCCAAACAAATCTAAAACTACTTCAAGTTTTTGATTTGGCATATCAATAGTTTTAACTTTACCAAACATATTAGCAAATGCACCACTAATAACTTTGACGGTATCGCCCACAGCAATTTCATTAGCTATATCTATTCGGCTCATACCCATACTACCTAAAATATTATCTACTTCTTTAGGTGTTAATGGAAATGGTTTTGCTCCCTTACCACTTGATCCGATAAATCCTGTAACACCAGGAGTATTACGAACAATAAACCAGGCTTCATCAGTCATAACCATTTCAACTAATATATAACCAGGAAACATTTTGGTAGTCTTTTCTTTAGCAACACCATCTTTATACTCAACTTGCTTTTGTTCAGGAACAACAACACGGAAAATATAATCTTCCATTCCCATTGAACTAGCACGCATTTCTAATTTTTCTTTGACCTTATTCTCATGACCGGAATAAGTATTTACAACATACCATTCCTTTTCCATTATTTAATCACCGTACTTATAGCACCCAATATAACATCTGATAATGTAAAGAAAGCCATGAACACAATAACAAAAGTGATAGTGGCAATAGAATAAGTTATTAATTCTTTTTTCCCTAGCCATCTTACCTTTTGTAACTCTTTTTTTACACCGACAAAAAACCTTGCTATCTTTCTCATCATTTCACCCACTCTTTAGATTTTCACTTAAAATAAAAACACGTTCCTGTGTCTAAGGATAGAATAGCATAATAATTATCCAAAGTCAACAAAAAAAACAAAAATTGGTATTTTATATACCAAAACTAGTTATTATATTTTCTAACAAAAGAATAATCACTTTCACCATCATATTTATGTGGCACTAATGTATATACTTTAGCCAATGCTTCCAAATAATCATCTGGAATTTTTCGTTCGATGTTCTTACTAAACATTTCCCTAATATAAGGAGCAATTATATCGTCTTCTTTTAAACCAATCTTGTCCAATACAATTTCACGCCCCATTTTCATAGGTAAGTAGCTAGGATAACCTAACGGCATACATAAACCAGTTGTTACTTTAATAAACCATATTAAGAATATTGCTCGATTAAATCGATAATCTAAATAACGATTTATTGTGTCATGTGTTTTCAAATAAGCCCTAGTAAATTCTCTATTAACAGAAATACCTAATATATTGTCTACTACATATGGAAAAGCTTTACCAAATTGAATACCCTCAATCGAAGAAATTTTGAGTTTTAATGTTTCAGGATCAATTTTTAAAATACCGGGGGTTGGTAAATTATTAAACACCAACTTTTCATCAATACCACGTTCAGTAAGATATTTAACTTTTTTAAATAACTCCACTATTTCTGTTAAATCATGACCAGCTTCAAATGATATATACTTTTCAAAATCGACATATTTACGTTCTAGATCTTCTGAAATATATCCACGCATCTGCCCATCAACAAAAATAAGATCACTAAAATTTGGCAACTCATCGAAATCATTTATAAGCGATATCTTTCGAATATTATTGGCCCACATATTAAGCAAATCCTCTTTAAACTCAGGAATTAATTGATCCATTGCATAATCTTTTAATATTCCACCGTCAGTTAAATCATTGGGAGAAACGCGATAACTAGTACTTATCATATCATGAGATATTTTTGGATAACTATTAAGAAACTTTTCTCTATACTCATCCATGTTTAAATTGTGAATTTTCAACATACTTTAATTCCTTTCATCGCACGTATTATTATATATTAGTTATTTTAGATTTGCAACTATTTATTTAATTTTCTTTTTTGAATATCATAAGTTATCCTTAATTTTAACTTTCTTGGTACTAATTTTGATAAATAATAAATAGCCTTCATTTGAAAGCTGGGAATAATAACTAATTTTCTTTTAAACATATTTTTTACCGCATACTCAGCTACTACTTTACTATTTAGACTAGGAACTTTAAATTCAACATTGGCCACTTTATTAAATTCAGTATCAACAGGGCCAGGGCATAAACATCCAACATATACATTACTTTTATCTCTTCTTAATTCTTCATAAATACCCATTGTTAAATTAAAAACATAAACTTTAGTTGCATAATATGTCGCCATAATAGGGCCCGGTTGAAAGGCAGCACTAGAAGCCACATTTAAAATGTACCCTTTATTTTTCTTCTTAAAATCTTTTAAAAAACACTTTGTTAATGTATGAACGGCCTTAATATTTAAATCAATCATGTCTAGTTCACGTTCTAATTTAGTATCTATAAAGGGCCCAGCTAAACCAAAGCCAGCATTATTAATAACAATGTCAATTTCATCATGTTTTATCGTCTCATATAACTTCATACAATTAAAAGTGCTAGATAAATCACAGTCAATGATTTCAACCTTAGTTGACAACTCTTTTTTTAATTGTTCTAAACGTTTTTTGCGACGTGCCACTACTATTAAGTCGTAGCCCATATTACTCAAAATCTTAGCCATCTCTAAACCAATTCCTGATGAAGCTCCTGTTATCAATGCTTTCATATCATCACCTATCATCATTATAATAATTTCAAAAAGGTAATGCAACAAAAAAATAGCATAAAATACTATTTTCCATCATTGATACGAATCTCTTCCCTAACCTTATTCTTTATACGTTGAATTGCATTATCGACCTGTTTAGGTTCTTTATCTAATATTTTAGCAATCTCTCTATAACTAAAAGCAGACAACATCAAATTAAATACTTGCTCTTCAAAATCTGTTAACTTAGCTTTGATGTTAACTATAATTTCACTAAGCTGACTTTCATCAATAACAATTTTCTCTGGATTGGTAGAATCATCTTTTAAAAAATAATCAAGTGTGCCATCTTCTTCGGTATCAAAGGATATGGATTCATTCAAGTTCTTATGTTTCAAACGATTAGCAGCTACAATAGCGCTTATAAGCCTTCTTTCAACACACTTTTTAGCATAAGTATAAAAGGTTATATCCTTCTGTTCATTAAAATAATCTATAGCATGATTTAGTCCAATCATGCCTTCTTGTATTAGATCGCCTTTTTCTATCCCTAAATACGGACAAGACTTTAGAAAACGTGTTGCTAAAGAACTGATTAAAGGTTCATACTTCTTTATAATAATATTCTTTGCTTCTTCATCATTATCATTGACATAGGATATCAATTCATAATCGTTATATTCTTCTTTCATTACTTTAAACCTCTCATCTTTATAGCTTCAAAAACAATGATTGCTGTAGCCACAGATACATTTAAACTATTAACTGTTCCCTTCATAGGTATACTTGCTATTAAATCGCAATTTTCACGTACTAAATGGCTTAATCCTGAACCTTCATTACCACACACAATAGCTGTCCTACCTTTATAATCTAATTCAGTATAATTAACACCCTCCATATCCGTTCCAAAAATCCAAAACCCTTCTTTTTTTAATAACTTAATAGTGTTGACAAGATTTTTGACTTTGACTATCTTCATTCGTTCAGCTGTACCTACGCTTGTTTTTATAACAGTTCCATTTACTTCAACTGAACGATCACAAGGTATAATAATACCATCCACTCCAGCAGCCTCTGCAGTTCTAATAATTGCACCAAAATTATGTGGATCCTCTAAATGGTCTAAGATAATAATTAGAGGTTCTTCTTTAGCTAATAATTCATCTAGACTAGCATATCTATAATCTGGCACATCCAAAATAATACCTTGATGTAGTCCAGATACTTTGAAATCCATTTCTTTCTTAGATAAAACGCTTGTTTTTATATTTTGCCTCTTTAACTCATCAATAATCAACCTATAATTAAAACCATCTATAATATAAGCCTGATTTATCTGTTCACGATTTTTTAATGTCTCTAAGGCAACATTTCTACCAAATATATACATTTATTCCTCCTAATTTAACTTGTGACTTACAATGAAAGACATAATCTCAGCAACTCTATCTTTTTTCCCTTCAAGATATAGATATCCTATCAAAGCCTCTAAGCCTGTAGAATATTTATATGTTATGATATCTGTGTTCTTAGGATGCGAAGTTGTTTTATGATTTCTCGCACGTATAGTAATTTTTTGTTCTTCATCGGTTAAAAATGACATTTCAATCATTTTATTTAGATATTTAGCTTGACTTTTAGCACTAACATATTTTATGGCAGCATTTTGTAAATCATTTACTTTAACCAATCCTTGTGATATTAAATATTCTCTAATATATAATTCATAAATACTATCACCTAAATAAGCCAGCGCTAAAGAATTAATGTTATGTACGTTACACATTATTATACCTATCAAACGTTATTCCATTAATTAATCCATTTTTAACATCATTTAGAACAATTGTATACACCTTATCATAATCAACTAATCCTCCCTGAACTAAGCACCCTCTTTTTCTACCAATTACTTCAAGTGCTTCTTCATAGTTATCCTCATTAAATGAGTCAATTCCATAACGTTCCTTTAGTTTATCTGGATAATACCTAGATAATGTTTTGATAATATAAAAGACAACTTCATCAAGTGGCAATATATCTTCTTTAATTGCTGTTAAAGCTGCTAAATTATAAGCAATATTTTCTCCTTCAAGTTTAGGCCATAAAATACCTGGTGAATCCAATAATTCCAAATCTTGTCCTATTCTAATCCAATTTAATTGTTTAGTAATACCTGGTCTATTTCCCACATTAGAAACTTTTTTCCCAACCAAGCGATTAATTAAAGTAGATTTACCGACATTAGGTATTCCAACAATCAACACTCTTGTCTTCCTTTTCTGAAATCCTTTTTGTTCTCTTTTATTATTTTCATCAACCATTAATTCCTGTGTTAACTGCAGTAATGGTTTTAGATTAACATTACTTTCTAAATTCAAAGTGATAACCTGATAACCTTGGTGATTATAATATTGTTGCCATTTTTTAGTTTCCTCAACATCACAAAGATCAAACTTCGTCATTATTAATATCTTAGGTTTCCCTTTTAAATACTCATCAATATCCTTTAACTTTGATGAGTATGGTATCCTAGCATCAATAACTTCATAAACTATATCAATGAGATTTAAATTTTCTTTAATTAATCTCTTAGTTTTAGCCATATGTCCTGGATACCAGTTGATTACACTTTTATTAAGAACATTATTTTCACTCATTTTTATCACCACTACTTTTACTTTCTTCTATTAATAAATCAAAATCTGATTTATATAATTTGTCTTGTTTAACTCTATATTTTTCAAATTCTGTTAATGCCTTATCACAAGCAATTTCATGCGATATTTTTCCAGCATCTTTTAAAATATCTCTATCATCTGCAAGTAGAAATTTATC
>CANQMF010000033.1 GCA_947624915.1 uncultured Bacilli bacterium | reverse complement strand
TGTCTTAAGACCAATGAATTGTCCCCATCATATGATGATATATGCCAATAAATTACATTCATACAAAGAGTTGCCTATTCGCATTGGTGAAATTGCGCATGATTTTCGATATGAGGCTAGTGGTGCAATTAAGGGAATAGAACGTGGTCGCCATTTTTGTCAAAATGATGCTCATTTGTTTGTAACGCCAGAACAAATTAAATCAGAATTTAAAAATGTGGTTGATCTTATATTTGATGTTTATAAAGACTTTAATATTACGAATTATCGTTGTGTTTTATCACTAAGGGATCCACTAGATAAAGAAAAATATCATCCTGATGATGAGATGTGGGACAAAGCAGAAAATGAAATAAGAGAAGTATTGAATGAATTAGGTGTTGAATATACCGAGGAGATTGGTGAAGCGGCTTTTTATGGGCCTAAATTAGATGTTAACGTTAAACCGGCTGTTGGTAATGAATATACTTTATCAACTTGCCAGTTAGATTTTTGCTTACCTGCTAAGTTTGATTTAAAATATGTAGATTCTGATGGTTCTAAAAAAACACCTGTTGTTTTGCACCGAGCTATATTAGGTTCACTAGATCGCTTTATGGCTTATATTATAGAAGAAACAAAAGGAGTATTCCCATTGTGGTTAGCTCCAGTGCAAGTGAATATTATTCCTGTTAATAACGAGTGTCATCTAGAATATGCCAAAAAGGTGAAAAAATTATTAACTGCTGCTAATGTACGAGTTGAATTAGATGATCGTGATGAAAAATTAAGCTATCGTATGCGTGAGAGTCAAGTGAAGAAAGTACCTATAACAGTAATCATAGGAGATAAAGAAAAGGACAATGATAGTGTTAGCTATCGCTTGTTTGGACAATCAGAAACAACAACATTGATGCTTGATGAATTTATTACATATGTAAGTAAACAATTAAAATAAACAGTTGGTTATGATTAGTCAGGTAGGGTTAGATTGTTTATAAAAACTTCGTTTTAAATTTTTAACCAAGATGAATGAATTTCAAATTTTAACGTTTAATTATTTAAGATTGTAACCTAAATGGCATAGGGAACAGTCTTTTTAATTTTATTATAATAGTAAATATAGGTATTTATTGCTTATAGATAACTTTGCTTTTTTCTGATATATATTGTATAATTAATAAGAGGTGTAAAAATGAGTAAAAGAGAACCAATTAATATTATGTCTTTAGTTTTAGCTATTGTTACTTTGATAGTAGGAATTATATTATGTTTTAATGACAGTAAAGCTATCTTTGAAATAGTAGGGTATGGTGTTGGTGGCGTGTTAATTTTAACAGGTATTATTCGTCTTTTGATGACCTATTTAAATCATCGCAAAACTAATGCACTATCATTTGGTAACATTATCACTAGTATTTTATTAATGGCATTAGGTGGAGTAATTATTATATTTCCGACTTCTGTTATGGTAACAATTAGTATATGCATTGGAACAATTGTTATATTTATAGGAATTCAAAGATTAACGTTAGGCATTGCTGTTAAGAGTATTGATCAAAAGGGATCTTTATTCTTTACCATCGAATCATTGTTAATCATTATCATTGGTTTGATTATTTTATCACAAATGTTGACTAATTTACTTGGCGCTTTTTTAATTATATATGCTATAAGTGAGATGGCAAGTTATATATATTACACAACCCAAAATAAAGATTATTCAACTGTATTAAATAAGAAGGTTACAAAGGAAATGAAGGAAAGCGAGTCAAAAGATGCTATCATTGAAGAAGAGTAATCTTCTTTTTTTATCCAGTTACGGTTGTATCCTCTTCTTTGATAGTTGGAATTAATGAATCTAAGTTGTCATTAAAAGTTGGTTCAGTACCTTTAATATAGTAAAACATGGTTGGATTTTTGGTCTGTTTAGTTGCTACACTACCACTTATCGGATCTACTAAGACACCAACGACGTTATCCGGTACTTTATACCATTCAACCTCTTTATTCATTAAGTAATTTTCGACAATATCTAGCCACATATGTCTCAATTCACGACCATTCGATACTTCTGATGGTGTGTTATCATCGTTACCGCTCCACATTCCAACAACAATATTAGCATTATATCCAAAAACAAGATGATCACTGTCAGTTGTACCAGTTTTAATAGAATATTTATGTGTCATATTAGTTGCTAGATCGTGACATGTTGGATAGTTATAGTCAACAAAGTTATAATTGTACGTACTAGTTAAGTTTTCATTCATGATAAAGGCCAAAGATGAGTTTAAAACTGCCTCTGTTTCTTCTTTGTTTTCATATATAATATTGCCATTCATATCTTCTATTCTACTAATAAGGCGAGGTTTAACTCGGTATCCTAAATTGGCTAAAGAAGCATACGCGGCCGTCATGTCAACTAACTTCATTTCCTCACTACCAAGGGCTAGCGAAGGAATTGCTTTAATGTCGGTGGTAATACCTACTCTTTTCATTAGATTAACGAGTGTTTCTTCACCTAAAAATAAATGCGTTTTAACAGCATAGATATTATCACTATAAGCTAAAGCTGCTGGCATTGAAATTGATTTATTGCCATAGCTATCATTATAATTAGCGGGACTGTATGTTCGGTCTTCTGAAAAAACAAAAGTTGTTTTTTCACTTGTGAATGTGGTGGAGGCTGTGAAACCATTTTCTAAACTAGCATAATATAGAAAGGGTTTTAAAGTAGAGCCCATTTGTCTTTTGGCGTTAATAGCGCGATTATATTCGCTAGTTGAATAGTCACGTCCGCCAGTTAAGGCAATAATATGTCCAGTGTTTGGTTCCATCATAATAGTAGCCAGTTGGATATTTTTGTTAGTAATATTTTTGTCCATAGCTGCTTCTAAAATTCCTTGTGCATTTTGATCTAAATATGTATATATTTTTAAACCACCGGTTTCTAAAAATGATGATGGTATACTTTCGATTGATTGTAGCTCTTGTATTACCGCATCTTTATAGTACATAATAGTTTTAGAACTATCACTAACAAAATTGCCATAATATGTTAGTTCCTCACTATATGCTGCTTGTTTTTCTTCTTCTGTAATGTATCCATTTTTGACCATGGCGTCTAATATTAATAATTGCCTTTTTTTGGCATTTTCAAGATTGGAAATAGGTGAGTAATTACTAGGTGATTTAGGAATACCTACTAAGATAGTAGCTTCTGCTAGAGATAAATCAGCCGCACTTTTGTGATAATAATATTGACTTGCTTTTTCAATCCCATATATTCCACCATAATTAATAGTGTTAAGATAAGCTTCAATTATTTCGTCTTTATCATATTGAGCTTCTAGTTGAATTGTTAACCATGCTTCTTTAATTTTTCTTTCCCAAGTTTTATCAAAAGAAAGAAAGAGATTCTTAGAGAGCTGTTGACTTATTGTTGATGCTCCTTGTAAGGTTTTGCCATTTTTTAAATTAACATATAAAGACTTAATAATTCGTAAAAAATCAAATCCGGAATGTTTATAAAAGTTTTTATCTTCAATGGATATAGTGGCATTAATTATGTTTGGTGAAATATTACTCAAAGGGATCCATTTGTCATTTAAGCTTTCAACTAGAGCGTTATTTGCATCATATATATAAAACTTATTTGCAGACTCAATTGGTAATTTAGTTTTATAGCGTGCAAATAGGTATAAACCTAGATATCCAACCATAAAAAAAGCTATGATAATGACCAATATTTCAAGTAAAACTTTTAACTTTTTCATACTATCACTCTATTCTAATTTTATTATTAGAAAAAAAATAGAAAATATAAGTGCAATTTAAATAAAAGTATGCTATAATGTTTGGGAGTTGATACGCATGGCCAAAAAAAAGATTGAAATTATTTTAAAATCAAGCGAAAATGTGTTAAATAAAAATATGGTAGCTATAATTACTGATGATACGATTAAGTTTAGCGATAGCGGTATTAAGGTTGTTTTAAAAATTTGTGATACACAAGTAACAATGGTTAGAGAAAATGATGAGTATCAACTATGCTTAAATTTTAGGAAAAATAAAAAAACAAAAGGTACATATTTGCTAAAAGAATACAAAACTACTTTTAGTTTGGATATATTAACCCAATCCTTAGAAGTGAAAGATAGTTCGGTTGTTATTCGATATCAATTGAATGATGAATTATATGATTTTACTCTATATGTTAAATAGAATTTAGCATATAAAATTATTTTCATTATGTGAAGTAATATCATGACTAAAGGAATATAATGATAAGATTGAGGATGTGAGTAAGAAATGATTGAAAAATTAGAAAAGTTAATTACTATGACGGTGAATAGCTTAGGTTATAATGTAACTAAAATGCACGTTATTAAGTCAAATCGTCCCGATTTATGTGATTATCAATGTGATGATGTTTTTAAGTTAGCTAAGGAATTTCATAAAAGCCCACTTCAAATTGGTGAAGAAATTGTTTGTAAGTTAAATTCATTACCTGAATATACTGATTATTTTAAAGTGGTTGAATTTGTGAAACCTGGTTTTATTAATATGACTTTAAGTGATATGTTTATTAATGATAATATAAAACATATTATGGCCAATGATCATTTTGGTATAAAGGTAGCCAAACAGGCAGAAACATTTGTTATTGATTATGGTGGTCCCAATGTAGCTAAGCCATTACATGTTGGGCATATGCGAACAGCCATTGTTGGTGAATCTATTAAAAGAATTATTAAGTATAAAGGACATAATGTTATTAGTGATATTCATCTCGGTGATTATGGTTTACAAATAGGGCAAGTCATATATGGTATTAAGGAGCAACACAAAAGTTTAAACGACATTGATATAGCTTTTTTGGATGCTATTTATCCTGAAATAAGTAGTATTTGTAAAGAAGATGCAGTGATCAAAGAAAGATGTGCTACTATAACCAAAGAATTGCAAGATGGGAATCAGGAATACAATGAACTTTGGAAAAAAATTATGGATGTTTCTTGTTCTGACATGAAAAAAATTTATGAATACTTAGATGTTCATTTTGATTATTGGTATGGTGAAAGTGATTCTTATCCATATTTAGATAAAGTAAAAGCTCTTCTTACTGATAGAAAGTTATTAAAAGAAAGTGATGGCGCTTTAGTTGTTGATGTTAGTAAATTGGATGATAAGAAAGTGATCCCACCACTCTTGTTTCAAAAAAGTAATGGTGCTTACTTATATGCTTCAACTGATTTGGCAACAATTTTACAACGTATTAAAGACTTTAAACCAGATCATATTTTATATGTAGTAGATAATAGACAATCTTTACATTTTGAACAAGTCTTTAGAGTTTGTGATATGGCTGATCTTATTGCATATAATAAGTTAGAATATTTAGGATATGGCACTGTTAATGGTGCTGATGGTAAACCTTATAAGACACGAAGTGGTGAGGCTCCAAAATTACAAAATTTATTTGTCCAAGCTCGCGAAACTCTTTTATCAAAAAAAGAAATGGATAACAAGATTTCTAACGATGATATTGATAAAATCGTCAATTCTATCCTAAAGTTTGCTGATTTACAGAACAATCGAGAAAAAGATTATATTTTTGATATAGGCAAATTCTCTGAGGTTGTTGGGAAGACTGGACCATACATATTATATACATATTTACGCATAAGAAAAATAATTGATGGTATTAATAGTATGAATATGGAAAGTTTTACTAATAATATATATAATGAATACGATCGTGATCTTAGATTAAAAATTTTAGATTTAGAAGTATCTTTTGATAATGCATATAACAATCGTATGCCAAGTTATATTGCTGATTATTTATATGAATTATGTGTTTTGACCAATGCTTTTTATCAAAATAATCATATAAATAATGAAGAAGATTTAATTAAGCAAAACGATTGGCTTTGTGTTCTTGATGTAACAAGTAGGATAATCAAAGAAATGTTATCGCTTTTGGCGATTGACGTGCCTAAAGCTATGTAGATTGATGTTTGGAGGGATTTAGATGAATTTAAATACAATGAAGAAAGATGAATTAGAATTACTATCGTATACCGATCTTACAGAATTAATATTAAAAGATAATAATGGTTCTATGAGTACGGCTACTATTTTTAAGAAAATAAGTGGTTTACTAGGTTTAAATGATGAAGAATATGCAGCTAAAATTGGTGATTTTTATACTTCATTAACGACTGATAAAAGATTTATCTTTTTAGATGACAGTGCTGAATGGGATTTGAGGAATAGACATACGTCTCAAGTGATTGTAGCTAGCGATGATGAAGAGGATATGGACGAGGAAGAGATCGAGGAAGAAAATCAAGACGAAGAAGAAACTATTGATACTATGGAAACTGATGACGATGATGAATTAGATGATGATAGTGATGGTATTAGTGATTTAGCGATTTTAACTGAAGAAGAACTTGAAGAAAACTAATTATAATTAAGGACTATTGGTGTATTTATTGAGGCAATAGTCTTTTTTCGAATATAAGGAGTATTAAGAAACCTTAAGACTCATTCTTGTCTTTTAAAGTTATTTATAGTATAATCTATAACAGTGATGAAAGGAAGATAATAATGATTGACAGGTTAAAGGCGATCGAAGAGAGATATTTAGAATTACAAGAACAGTTAATGAAACCAGATATTTTTTCTGATGTTAAAAAAGCAACTCAGTTAACTAAAGAACAATCATCTTTAAAAGAAGCTTATGAGGCCTATCAAGAGTATAAACAGATTTTAACGAATTTAGAGGAAGCTAAGAAAATGTTGAAGGATCCTGAAATAGGGGAGATGGCAAAAGAAGAAATTAGTGATTTAATGATCCGTAAGGAAAAATTAGAAGCTAACTTAGAAGTTCTCTTGTTGCCAAAAGATCCTAATGATGGTAAAGATGTTATTGTGGAGATTAGGGGCGCTGCTGGTGGAGATGAAGCTAATATATTTGCTGGTGATTTGTATCGTATGTACTGTCATTATGCTGAAAGTCAAGGGTGGAAAGTTGAAGAACTAAATGCGGAGGAAGGTACCGCTGGAGGATATTCACAGGTAGAGTTTAAGATTAAAGGTGACAATGTTTATTCAAAACTTAAATATGAGAGTGGTTCACATAGAGTTCAGAGGGTTCCAACTACAGAATCACAGGGACGTATACAGACTTCTACAGCTACTGTTTTAGTAATGCCAGAAGTAGAGGACATTGATATTGACATTAAGGATAGTGATTTGCGCATTGACGTATACTGTGCTAGTGGTCACGGTGGACAAGGAGTTAATACTACTCCATCGGCTGTTCGTATTACGCACTTACCAACTAATACAGTTGTTACTTGTCAAAATCAACGTAGTCAAATTCAGAATAAAGCAGAAGCCATGGAAGTTTTAAAATCTCGCTTGTATCAAATGCAGTTAGAACAGCAAGAAAAAGAATTAGGAACAGAGCGTCGAAATAAGATTGGTACAGGTGATCGCTCTGAAAAAATACGTACTTATAATTATCCACAAAATCGTGTTACAGATCATCGTATTGGTTTTTCAACTATGCAATTGGATAGAGTTATGGATGGAGATTTAGACAATATAATTGAAGCTTTAATAACAGAAGATCAGGCTAGAAAATTAAGAGGCGAATAAAAATTTTATTTATAAAGCAGGTGGGATTATTAAGGACATAAAATATTTGGAAAAATACTATCAAGGCGATATTAATGATGCTATAGAAGAATTAAGAAAAGGTCGACCCGTTCAATATATTGTTGGTAACGTCGACTTTTTCGATGTCAATTTAAAGGTTGATGAAAGAGTTTTAATACCTCGTTTTGAAACGGAAGGGCTAGTTGAAATAGCTTTGGCATATCTGCCTAGTCAAAAGCTTAAAGTAGTAGATGTTGGAACAGGTAGTGGATGCATTGCTATTAACATAAAGAAAAAAAGACCATATTTTGATGTTACTGGTTTAGATATTTCAAAGCAAGCTTTAGAAGTAGCTAAAGAAAATGCTGTGAGAAATAATACAGAAATTCGTTTCCTAGAGGGTAATCTTTTAGAACCTTTAAGTGATAAATATGATTGTATCATTAGTAATCCACCGTACATTAGTTATGATGAAGAGATCATGGATGTTGTAAAGAATAACGAACCACATTTGGCGTTATATGCTCCCAATAACGGACTTTATTTTTATGATGAAATTTTAAAACATGCTAAGGAATGTTTAAATGAAGACTATTATATTTTTTTTGAAATAGGGTATTTACAAGCTTTAGCAGTTAAAGAACTGGCTTTAAAGTATTTAAAATGTGATGTTGAGATAAAAAAGGATTTAAATGGGTTTGATCGTTATATAATTATTAGACCACAAAGGAGTTAATATGGATTTATGGCAATATGAAAAAGAACTATTTAATCAGGGGTTAGAAAAAGTAGCTGGTGTCGATGAGGTTGGTCGTGGGCCATTAGTTGGACCTGTTGTTACAGCTTGTGTCGTTTTACCACATGATTTTGTTTTAGATGGGTTAACCGACTCTAAAAAATTAAGTGAAAAAAAGAGAAATTTATTTTATAATTATATTATTAAAAATTGTGTAGCTTATGGTATAGGAGAGTGTTCAGCAGCTGAAATTGATAAATATAATATTTATGAGGCTACTAAAATCGCTATGAAAAGAGCTATTGATGAAGTAAGAAAGCAAGTCAAGCTTGACCATATCCTAATTGATGCCATGCCATTAGAATTAGATATACCTACTACTTCTATCATTAAGGGTGATGCCAAAAGTATTAGTATTGCAGCTGCTAGCGTAGTAGCTAAGGTTACAAGAGATAAAATGATGTATGAATTGGACAAGAAGTATCCTATGTATGAATACAAAAATCATAAGGGATATCCTACGAAAAAGCATATTGAAGCTATTAGAAAATACGGCTTAATTGAAGGATATCGTATGAGCTATGGACCTGTTAGAGAAGTGGCAGAGAGAGTGTTAAAATGAAAGTATTATTGTTATCTCATGTTGCCGATGCTGATGGTGTTATGCCTGTTATATTAACAGACTTAGTATTTGATGATTATGAATATAGGTTGTTTGAAATAGGTGAAATAAATGATTATATTAGTGATGGAATAAAAAAAGATGCTTTTAAAGATTTTGATAAAATTATTGTGACTGATTTGTGTGTAAATGATGATGTGGCCAAAGAAATTGACAAATCATTTATCAAAGATAAAATAATTATTTTGGATCATCATCAAGGGAATATACATCTTAATAAATATAATTTTATCAATGTAATAGTAGAGCAAGATGGTATTAAAGAAAGCGGTACAAGTTTGTACTACAAATTTTTGCTAGCTAATTATCCTAATCCTAATTTGATTAAAAATAGTGTATCTTCAATGGTATCTTTGGTTAGATTAGGAGATACATGGGATTGGTATCGTTTAAACATACCTGAAGCACGTGACTTAGGTACTGTATTAAATTGTTATGGTAACGATAAATTCATTGAAAATTATAAGAATTTTTTACGCAAAAATGATGAGTTTTCTTTTACTGAGATAGAACAAGTTTTAATAAATGTCGAAAATAATCGCCGTCAGCAATATATAGAAAGCTTTAGGGATAAAATAATTTTTCGTTCACTTAAGGGTAAGCGAGTAGGCATTGTTATTGCAGAGGCATATCGAAGTGATCTTGGAAATGATTTGGCAATGTACTATCATGATAAAGTTGATCTAATTATGATTGTGAATCTAGTTAGGTGGCGAGTAAGTTTTCGCAGCATAGAAAGTGGTGCTGATGTTAATGAATTTGCAAAACAATTTGGTGGTGGTGGACACGTCCATGCTGCTAGCGCTGCAATACCACTTAAATTTAAAGAACAATTAATTGACTTACTTATAAAAAATTATGAATAACTGTAGATTGAGGATAAGACATATTAGATTAAAAGGTTTACTGACAATGTTACCATCATTATGATTATGGAAATGTTGTTTAAAGTAACTATCATCTCGGTAAATAAAAAACTTAAGGTAATGATGTGATCTTAAATATTCCAAAAATCACTTTATTTGATAAATGTAATAATTAAAACATTAAGCAAAATTAACAATGATTGAACTAAAGGCAACGTAAATTTTTAGACTAAAATCCGTTTTCTTTACGGATTTTTTCTTTACTAGATTTAATGCCGTTTTTAGAAGATAA
>CANQMF010000032.1 GCA_947624915.1 uncultured Bacilli bacterium | reverse complement strand
AACGATTATACAATTGAAGAAGTAGTACCCCAAGAATATAGTGTTCAAAAAGTAAGTGGAAGTTTAGATAGTAATAAGGGTGTATTACATGTGACAGCAGGTGATGATTATAAAGTAACTTTCACAAATAAATATAATATGGTTGGATATTTCCATAATTTTGGGCGTAAACAAAACAACCTAGAACCTGCAGGACCAGAGAATTTATATAATGTTATTAAAAATCAAGCGATTCCTGATAATCAAGCAAGTGAATATGTGACTAGTCCAGATGGGATAGATTTTTCGATTAGGTTGGATGATGAAAATGGAAAAGTGATAAATGGCCAAGGTCTTTATTTGATGGCTAGTACAGCAAATGATGCCTATCCCATTTATTACTACCGTGGAAATATAGATAACAATAACGTATTATTTGCTGACCTTTGTTGGCAGATTATAAGAACAACGGAAACGGGTGGAATAAAATTGATATATAATGGTATTCCAACATCTGAAAATGATAAGCAAGTATGTAAAAATACGGGGGATAATTCAATGGTTGACAAGATACCTTTTAATGAAAAAGCTAATTCACCAGCTTATGTTGGTTATAAGTATGGCACGGTATATGAAGGTTTGAAAAACGAAGAAGGAATAGGTGAAATCGAAGGAATCTTGTTTGGTAATACAGCAGTATATAGTGAAGAAACTAAACTATATACCTTATCGGAAACACAAGATCATATAGATAATTATCATCATTATACCTGTGGTAATGAAACTGGAACATGTGATACCTTATAATATTATTTTGATGAATTTGAATATATAAATCTGACAGGAGGTAAATTAGTTGGTAGGGATTTGTTGGATGAAATGTTTAGTAATAAACATGATTCAACAATTAAGGATTATATCGAAAATACTTGGTATAAAAACAATATGACCAATTATACAAAATATTTAGAGGATACAGTATGGTGTAATGATAGACGCTATGAAGATTCATATAATGATAGTGGCTGGAATCCAAATGGTGGAGAAGAAAACGATGAGCTTCGATTCGGAATAAATGGAGAAGATATTAGAAATATAAGTTTAAACTGTCGCCCTCAGGATTCATTAACGGTAAACAATGGAGGAGTTCGTTATCCAGTTGGACTTATGACTCATGATGAGTTTATAATTACCTTATTTACAGGAGGAAATTCTTGGGCTATGACTGCAAGTTATGCTTCTACTAATCGTTCTAAAGTATTTTTGCTTGATGATATTAGTAGTTACACGAACGTAGCTCGAGGAGTTCGACCAGTGGTCTCATTAAAGTATGGCTTAGTAGCTAGTGATGGTGATGGTACACCAACTAATCCATATATTATTGCTGACTGATATGATTAGCAGTAAAACAGACATAAATGTACAAGCTTATAAGGTAAAAGCATACCACAAAAGTATGCTTTTATTTTGTAATGGTATTAAGTTGTTAATTACAATTTGAAACAGTTTAAGTGCCATATAAGGCAAATATCCAATTATCGTATATTTTTCATCTAATTTTTTCTCTAAATATAAACTAGGGATAAAAAAGAGTAATTTACTTTGTTCTTTATTAATAATAAACCTGTTTAACTTTAAATTAACTTATTTATTTCAGCACCTTCGCCATATGGTAGGTATAAATAGTGTAATAGACTTATATAGCTAATGCCTAAGCATTAGCTATATTGGGTGTTTGTTCATAATAAAATAACAGAATAATTGTTACGAAATAGTGTAATTTGAAGTAGTTTATGTTATAATTGAAATAGAATAAGGGGCGTGTGATTATGCTTATATCAATAATGGATAATGACAAGTTAACTAAATTTAATTTACCAGATAAGGCTGAAGAGAATTTCCTTATTAAGTATCGCCCTGTTGGGACTAATGTTGATAAGGATATAAATATAGAATCTATAGATAGTAAATGGTATATAAAAAGTAATGGCAGCATAGATGTTGTGTTAGATAATAAAATTGTAGATAAAGCTTTATTAGAAGAACATTCTCAATATTTTTTGTCAATTAGTGGGCAAAAAATTTATTCTATCCTTTATTGTTCACCATCTAGTGAGGAAAAGCATAAGTATAGTTTTAGCTCTGTCAATAAAATAACGATAGGTAAAGATCCTCAAAATACAATATGTTATAATAATTCTTTAATGGCTCCTATTCATGCTACTATATACGAGGAAAATGGACTTTGGTATATTGAAAGTAGTGATTTAGAGTGGGCCCGTACCTATGTTAATAATGTCCGTGAGCGTAAGAAGTTATTGCATGTAGGTGATGTCATTTTTATTAATGGGTTAAAATTAATTTGGATGAATAACTTTATTGTGGTTAATAGTCCTAAAGATGATGTGCGTCTTACTAATGTTTTAACACCTTTTGAAGATATTGGAAATGACAATAGGGAATGTTTTGAATCAACTGATGAAGATGAAGATATCCCTTTATATAATGAAAAGGAGTATTTTTCACATGTACCACGTCTTCGAACTATTTTTGAAAAGGCTGTTGTTGATATAGATGAACCACCTATGTCAACTAATATGGATGAACAACCATTTATTGCTACTATAGGTGGCTCGCTTATGATGTTAGCATCAGCTGGGGTAATGGCTGCTAATATAATGAACAGTATTAATAATGGTCGAACATCAATGTTGATGATTATCCCTCAAGTGTTACTTATAATAGCAATGATTACTGGGACTTTGCTTATTCCTAGCTATATGCGTAAGTATCAACGTAAAAAGAAACAGGAAAAAGAAGAATTGAGACAAAAAAAATATACAGAGTATTTAAAAGCTAAGGAGGCTAAAATAAATAGTTTGTTGAAGGAGGAACAACAGGTCCTTAATGATAATTTTCCACAGTTAAATGAGGCTGTTTTGACTATTAATAATCGTACACGTCGTTTATGGGAAAAAGAAGTTAAAGATGATGATTTCTTACAAATTCGTTTAGGAAGTGGTAATTTACCATCACAAGTTGTGATTAATACAGCTAAAGAAAAATTTACTTTAGATGATGATAATTTAAAAGAACAAGTGCATATGCTTGTTGAACGTTCTAGGATAATTGAGAATGTACCAATAACTTTTTCCTTTGCAAAGAAAAATATTTCGGCTATTATAAGTGAAGGTCAGTACAATAAAAGATATATTGATGGTTTAATGTTACAATTACTTGCTTATCATAGCCCAACAGCTTTAAAAATTGTTATTTTAACTAGTTCATCAAATTCAAATCGCTGGGATTATCTTAAGTTTGTTCCTCATTGTTGGACAGATGATCAGGAAATGCGTTTTTATTCCGATAATATTGAAGAAATGAAAAATATTTCAGCTTATCTTGATAATGAACTTGGTAAAAGAAAGGCCTTGATTAGTAGTAACGATAATAAAGAAATTAAGGCTCAAGATGGTTATAAAAATTTTTTACCTTATTATTTGATTATTACAGATGATTATCTTAATACTAAAAATATTCAGTTTATGTCTTCGTTTTTTAAAGAGGAGCAGAATTTAGGCTTTTCGTTATTAATGATTGATGATTCGATGCGTAATATACCAAATGAGTGTGATACATTTATTGATGTTACTGATAAGACTAGTTGTATTTTTGAAAAAGAGTTAAGTAGTCAACGACAGATTAATTATACTAATGAATATGTTGATAACCTTAATATGGATAACATGGTCTTTAAGTTGGCTAATATTCCGGTAGCAACTGGAGAAATGATTAATTTATTACCTAAGACTATTTCTTTTTTAGAAATGTATAATGTTGGTAATATAAAACAATTAAATATTATGAATAGGTGGAAGACAAATAATCCGGTTATTACTTTAGAAGCTCCTGTTGGTGTTCATCCTAGTGGTGAGTTGTTTAACTTAAATTTACATGAGAAGTTTCATGGTCCACATGGTTTGATCGCCGGTTCAACGGGTAGTGGTAAGTCAGAATTTATTATTACTTATATTTTATCAATGGCTGTTAATTATCATCCTGATGATGTACAGTTTGTTCTAATTGATTATAAGGGTGGAGGATTAGCTGGTGCATTTGAAAATCGCGAAAGTGGTATTAAAATACCACATTTGGTTGGTACTATTACAAACTTGGATACAAATGAAATGAATAGGACTTTGGTATCAATTGAAAGTGAACTTAAAAGAAGACAAGCTAAATTTAATGAGGCCCGTGATAAATTAGATGAAAGTACAATTGATATTTATAAATATCAAAGGTTTTATCATGAAGGGTTGTTAGATGAGCCAATCGCACATTTGTTTATTATTTGTGATGAATTTGCTGAGTTAAAAAGTCAACAACCAGAGTTCATGCAACAATTAATTAGTACTTCCCGTATTGGACGTTCATTAGGTGTACACCTTATCTTAGCTACTCAAAAACCTAGTGGTGTTGTAAATGATCAGATTTGGTCTAATTCTCGCTTTAAAGTATGTTTAAAAGTACAAAGTCGTAGTGATAGTATGGAGATGTTAAAACGTCCAGAAGCAGCTTCTATTAAGGATATTGGTCGTTTCTATTTACAAGTTGGTTATGATGAGTTGTTTGAACTGGGGCAATCAGCTTGGTGTGGAGCTAGGTATATCCCAACTGAAAGAATTATTAAGAAACGCGATAATTCAATAAGTTTTGTTAATAATACTGGTTACGTTATTAAAAGTGTTGATGAAGTACATAAGAAGGATGTTGGTTCTAAAGGCGAACAGTTAACGAATATAGTTAAATATTTAGCAGATATAGCTAGTAAGGAACACTATAAGCCTAGACAATTGTGGTTAAGTAAAATTCCAGATATTATATATGTTGATAAAATAAAAGAAAAGTATCAATATAAGCCCCAAAGTTATGTATTAAATCCTGTTATAGGGGAGTATGATGAGCCTTCTAATCAAAGACAAGATTTAGTTAAATTAAATTTATCGAAAGATGGCAACGCTATTATATTTGGTTTGCCTACAACAGGAAAAGAGAATTTATTGTGTACAATTATTTATTCAATGGTAACAGATCATAGTGTTGAAGAATTAAATATATATATTATGGATTTTGGTGCTGAAACATTAAGAATGTTTACTAATATTCCACATGTTGGTGATATTGTTTATATTGAAGAAAATGAAAAAGTTATTAAATTGTTAGAGTTAATTGATAGTGAGATTGAAACGCGTAAAACTTTGTTTGCTGATTATGGTGGTAATTATCGTGATTATTGTATGAATAGTGGTCACCGTTTGCCATCTATTGTAATTGTAATTAATAGTTATGAAAGTTTCCAAGAAAACTTTGGTAAGTATGAAGATATTTTATACACATTAATTCGTGAAAGTAATAGGTATGGTATTTATTTTGTTGTATCTACTTCAGTTAATAGTAGTATTCGTAGTCGCTTACTTCAAAACTTTAATAATCGTTTATCTATGCAGTTGTCCGATCCGTTAGATTATCGTATTTTACTTAATGCTCCTAAAGATTTAAATCCTGCACGAAATTTTGGACGTGGTATTGTCAGAATAAATGATAGTGGTTTTGAGTTTCAATCAGCTTTTATAACAAGTAGGGAACGAATTGGTGATTTTGTTAAAGACTTATGTATACATTTAACTAAATTCTATAGGACCAAAGCACCAAAAATACCTATATTGCCAGATAATGTAGCTGCATCTTCTTTGCGTAATACTAATATGTTAAATAAAGTACCTATTGGTTTACTAAAAAAGAATATTGAAACTGCATATTATGATTTTACACGTAATAAATTAAATATTATTGGTACTAATGTTTTAGATGATAAATTATTGTTTTTTACAGCACTACTACGTAAACTAGTCACAATACCTAATCTTAAAGTTAAAGTTATTGATGCTTATCAAGCTTATCATCCAATGATTGAAGGTGTTGATGTCTATAGCAAAGACTTTGATATGGTTATTGGTGATATGTACAAGGAATTAGATGTTGAGGAAAAACAAGACTATCAGACGTTATATTTTATTGTTGGAATAGGTCAATTGAAAGTTAAATTAAGTAAACAGTCACAAGTATCATACATGAATATATTTGCTTCGGCATCTAATTTTATTAATAGTTATTTTATATTAATAGATAGTGTACAGGCTTTAAGAAGTATAGAATTAGATAGTTGGTATCGTAATAATGTTTCTAAAAATGATGGTCTTTGGTTGGGTGATGGTTTCGGTAATCAGACAATTATTAAGGCGTCAAATTTTGGTTTGGATGATCGAAAAATAAATTATCCAGAAATGGCTTGTATGGTACATAATGGTAAAGTCCAATTTATTAAGTATATGTTAGATAATGAAGAGGATGGTGATTAGGATTAAAAATAAGGTATTAGTAGAAATTAATGTTCCAGAAATAGATGAAACATATAATGCTTTTTTACCAGTGAATAAGAAGATTAGTAATATTTTAATTTTAATTACAAAAGCCATTAGTGATATGAGTAATAATCAATATAAAGTCAATAATGGTAACGCTTTATATAATCGTGAAACAGGTGAGATGTATAGCTTAGATGTTTTAGTCCGTGATACTAATATAAGAAATGGAACGAGATTGGTATTATTGTAAAAAAGAAACACTTTGTCAATGTTTCTTTTTTTATTCTAAAGTTTGGTTAATACTTATAAATTAAATGTTTTTTTAGTTGTAACTTTATGTAACCTTTTTATACAAAAAAGACTGATGAACAATCATTTATTTTTCAAACAGTCACTTTATTTTTTGCTCCCTTTCTTTGATAGGGGTAGATACAATTTTATCAAAAAGATCACAAACTTCTAATGAAGTATTATTTATATGTATAATACTATTTGTTACAAAGTCTTTAATCATAACACAGTCACTTTTAATATGACCAATTGTTTCATTTAAGGTACTTAAATAGGTATAATAGCTAAAATCATTTGGAATATCTAAACTACGGGCCAAAGCCTCTGCACTAATGAGCTCATTAATACTATCATTTAGACATGGCATAAACTGATTTTTAAGGCGATTGGTATTAATAAGCAATTTACTCATATGCTAGCATCAATCTTTCTTATTGTATTGTCAAAAGTGTCTGCCGTTTGTTCAAATGCTAAACCGAATTGTTTTAAGTTTTCATATAATGCATTATAAATTTGTTTTTCCTTTAAAACTTGTTCAACATATTTATCAGCATCTTCACCTATCCAACCATCACTACGAGTATTGATATTGCCAATACGGTTGAATATTGTATCAATAATATTCATGAAATCATCAGCTAAGGATACAATATCTTGTCCACAAGTCTTAAGTTCTTTAGTATTACAATAAAAAGTAGCCATATTTTTATCTTACCTCATCATAATAATAAGTTTGAATTATCAGCTATTTTATTAAGCTCAATAGTTAAATTAGAAATACAACTATTAATACTTGGAATAATTTTAGTAGTAATCATATCATTAATGTTGTTAATCTCATTAATTGTATTTTCTAGTTTGTTTTTATCAGCTGGTTCATTGTTTAGTCGATAAAAGCTATTTGAGTATTCAATAGCTTTTTCAATATTTGTAGTACTATTATCCAAATGAGAACATATACTGTTCATATTATCTATCAATTTATAATATCTATTACGTCGTTCTTCTAATTCAGAAATTAAAGACACTTGACTCTCCCAAATCATTTTCCATCAAACGTAAATCTAGATCCTTCTTTACGAACGGATACATCAATATCTTCAATTTTAGCTTTATATTCTTCTTTTGCGTTTTTTAATGCCTCCATAGTGGCATCAATTCTTGCAACAATGCCTGTTTTTACCGTTTCGCTAATTTGTTCTATGTAAGTTTGAACAGCTTGTTCAAAACCTTTATAAGCTTTATTGTAGCTAAAATTACCTGCTGCTTGTTCCAAAAAACTTTGAATATCATTTTTATATTCTTCAAAAGCGTTTATGACGTTATCTACTTCACTAAGGGATATTCCTCCACCTTGCATTATTTACACCTCCATTAAATTAATAGGTTTCATCATTAATGTGTGATCTACGAAATTCACTCATTCGACTGTTAATTTCGTTAAACTCTCTTGCAAATTCCTTATATATTGAATCAAGAGAATTACAACAATTTTCAATCGTTTTTGTAACATTGGATTTATAAACATCGCGATCGGCACCAACCCATGCATTATCGAGCATAGCAAAGATGTTATCTGTGTTTTTTAGTTTCGTTTTTAAAGCATTTATAAAGTTAGTTTGTAAGTCCTGAAGCAACTCTTGCTCACCGCTTTCATTAATACCAATGTCTAAAGAAGCTAAACTCATAATCCACCTCCTTAAATTTCATCTAGCCCAGTTTTTCTGAGTCTTTTAATATATCAAGATTGATAGCTTCATTTTTTTCTTTATATGTTTTAGTCAAACGATTAAGTTCTTCAGCATAACTAGTTAAGTTCTGTCTAACCGTTTCAAATGATGTAGACAATTCATCAAATTTAGTTTTTACTTTTTGCTGCGTTGTACCTTTAAAAAAACTTTCGGAATTGTTAATCAGTGTTTCTATGTCATATAGTTTTCTTAAAGCTTCATCAGCTAAATCGAGAATGTCTGCTGCTAATAGGTTTATACTATTAGTATTAACTCCATGAACTGTAATCATATGAGCTCCAATCTATCTATAAGCTTACCATCTTTATTTTCATCTTAGCTTACATACTAATTATAGCAATTAACACCTTTAAAAGTCAATGAAAATGTAAAAAGTATCAATAGATAATTGTACAATAATAGGTGATTTTCTCATATTTTGTATTTAGTTTCATATATTTGTATAAAGAAAGTAGGGAGAAAATGGAAAAAAAAGATATTATTAGAGATATAACATTGCGCACGGGAGGGGAGATATATTTAGGAGTTGTAGGAGCTGTTAGAACAGGTAAGAGTACTTTTATCAAAAAATTTATTGAAAACTTAGTGGTGCCTAATATTGAAGATGAATATGAACGAAAAAGATGTTTAGATGAAATACCTCAATCGGCTCAAGGTAAAACAATAATGACAACTGAACCTAAGTTTGTCCCTAGTACAGCTGCTAATATTAAAATTGATGATTTTGAAACTAGTGTTCGTTTAATTGATTGTGTTGGTTATGTTGTTGAAGGAGCTAAAGGTTATGAAGATGAAAATGGTCCACGTATGGTTAAGACTCCATGGTATGACGAGGAAATACCTTTTGTAGAAGCAGCTGAAATTGGAACATCTAAAGTTATCGAGGATCATTCTAGCATAGGTATTGTTGTTACTGCCGATGGCTCTTTTGGTGAGATTAAAAGAAATGCCTATGTCGAAGCGGAAGAGCGTGTAGTTAGCGAATTAAAAAGTATTGGTAAACCGTTTATTGTCTTACTTAATTCAGCACATCCTATGTTACCAGAGACCGAAAATTTAGCTGAAAAGTTAAGGGGAGAATATGATGTACCAGTTATTCCTATTAGCATTGAAAATATGCAGGAGAAAGATGTTTATAGTATTTTAAAAGAAGCTTTATACGAATTTCCTGTATTAGAGGTAGAGGTTAATATGCCTGATTGGATTGCTTGCCTAAATCCGGATCATTGGTTGAAAGCTATCTATATGAATAAAATTAAAGACAGTGTTGTAGAAGTAGATAAGCTTAGAGATATTGATACTATTGTACATCATTTTGAAGCATGTGAATATATATCTAAGGCGTATATATCTAATGTTGATGCATCAACAGGTATTGTAACAATGAATTTAGCTGCTCCAGATATGTTATATAATCAAGTATTAAGAGAGATAGTGGGGGTTGATGTAAGTAGTAGAGCTGATATAATTAGTTTATTTCAAGAATATAATGAGGCTAAAAATGCGTATGATCAAATTAAAGGTGCTCTAGCTATGGTGAAGAAAACAGGATATGGAGTAGCTAATCCTACGTTATCTGATATGAAATTAGAAACACCGCAGATTATTAAACAGGGAGGGCGATATGGCATTAAGCTTAAAGCTGTTGCACCTTCAATACATATGATTAGAGTTGACGTGGAATCAACATTTGAACCTATTATTGGAACAGAAGTTCAAAGTAAAGAACTTATTGATTATTTAATGAAGGATAAGGATAATGTTTGGAAAAGTGAAATATTTGGTCGTAGTTTAGATGTTATTGTTAAGGAGGGAATTCAAGCCAAATTATCACTTATGCCTGAGGGAGCTAGGTTTAAATTACAACAAACTATTGGTAAATTAGTCAATAAAGGATCTGGCAATTTGTTTGCTATTGTGATTTAATTTATTAAATATGTAAAAAAACGTAAATTTTTAGACTAAAATCCGTTTTCTTTACGGATTTTTTCTTTACTAGATTTAATGCCGTTTTTAGAAGAT
>CANQMF010000031.1 GCA_947624915.1 uncultured Bacilli bacterium | reverse complement strand
TTTTCAACTGGAATTATGTGTAAGACTAAATTCTTGCCTAATATATTGAAACTGGAATTTACTTTTTCATTTCACGAAATTAAATTTTTTCAATGATTTATTAATTTGGGCTTTGCTTTTTACTTTTTTTGTGCTATAATCTTAGGTGTATTGCTGATTGTCTCCTTAGCTCAGTTGGTAGAGCAACAGACTCTTAATCTGTGGGTCTAGGGTTCGAGCCCCTAAGGGGACACCATTGAAAAATAAAAGGATATATCCTATCTTAGGATTATCCTTTTTCGTTGTATCAATATTTATAAATGGTTGACAGTAAAATTCTATTACTGATCTTTTATGTAAAATTATTATAAAAGCTATTAAATTAAACACCTATTTTCTGTAAATTTAAAAAGCAGTACGTTTTTACATACTACTTTTGATTCAAACTCAGTTGCTAGTCCTACGTACCTAGTGACTTTATTATTTTATTTTTTTAATTTTCCTTTTTTAAGAAGATTTAATAATTTGGTATTTTGATCACTACTACCTATATAAGCGTTAATACCATTTTTATTTGCAATCCTGCTCCTATTAATAAATGAACTATCAACTTTAATCATTTTTAAAGCATCAACAAATGAAATAAAACTAGCCCTAACCAATGGATAATAATTTTCAATTACCAATGGAACATATTTGAAATTCAAACCACCTTTATTTACGACTTTAGTAAAATTAGGATCAATTAAAAATGCTTGTTCTGGTTTAATAGTTTTTCCACTTATTACCCACATCCCCCTATTATTTTTTGTCCAACCATTATTAGGTAAATCACTATATTTTGATAAAGAAACTTCTATATGCATATGTTTTCCAGTTGCGTTACCATCATCACCTTTTTCAAACATTTTAGCATACTGTCTATATATTTGATTAACTTTAAACTTCTTTAATGATTTATCATTTGGATGCATAACCAAAATTGTAACGAAACTACTAGTTCCATTAGCCAAAACAACTTTATCAACTGATTGCAACCAAATTGTATTAGTCCCTTTACCTTCTACCCCATAAATCCTCTTGACAATTAAATCACATGGTGCATAAAAAAAGGCATTATTTCCTGAGGCACAGGCTTCATCAATAGGATAAGATCTAGGTTTGCCTAATGATGAATCGCGATGTGAAAAATTATCGCTATATGATTGACTAATATTCATCACCTTAGTAGGATATATTAAATATTGCATAAACACCTCTTTTCTAAATAATATTTTTATAGAAATTTAAAAAGCAGGATTATCTAATTTACTATTGTTTATACTTACATATTCAAAATAATAAAAAATATAATTATAATAATTAGAAAGTCTACTTTTATATAGAAAACATTCAATTACTTGTGTATGAATTAACTATTTATCAAAACCAATAACAAATAATGTAACTCATTAATCAGAATATCTT
The DNA here is from genome assembly GCA_947624915.1 of uncultured Bacilli bacterium. Next base: position 10,251 of record CANQMF010000031.1, on the reverse strand, counting down.
TTTAATTGACCATTTTTTAATAGTGCAAGCAAATATGTATTTTGTTCATCAGTTCCCATATAATTATCAACATTATTGACACTAGCAATTTTTAGTCTATTTTCAAATGAACTATCAACATCTATATCTTTTAAAGCATCAACCAAAGAATTACCACAATAACGAGGAATTGGATAATAAATTGCTTCTTCTTTAAAACCATTCAATTTTCGTCTTTGCATAATTTGTGGATAATTCTTATAAGCATAATCTTTATCGCAATCTATTCCTGCTATAGGTTGACTCTTACCACCAGCAAATTGCCACATTCCACCCTTTGGATATGTTGGACGAACCATTGCCCAATCAGCTACCCATTTATCATATCTATTCAATCTGGATGTTTGAATATAATTTCTAAACCAATTAACGGATGCATAAATTGATACATAATATCCTTTACTTTCAAGGTATTCGCAAAATCCCTTAATAGCGTCTGTAACAGCTTTTTTGCCAGCTTTTCTTTGATAAATATTATCTTCAACATCGATTGCAATAGGATATTCAAATTTTTTTCCTTTTAAACATCGCTCATACATAAACTTAGCCTCTTCAACTCCATCATTATAACTTGTAGCTCTTGAAAACCAATAAGCACCAACAGCAATTTTTTCTTGTTTCGCTTTTCTATAGTTTACTTCAAAATTAGGATCAACCATTTTAATTTTTTGATTAATCGCGCCTGTATACCCTGCCCTTAAAATAGCAAACTTAACACCATCATCTTTTGCAATTTTAAAATCAAAATCACCTTGAAAAACAGATAAATCAATTCCAAAAGTTCGATTCAATTTCTCACCTTCTTTCTAATATATACTATTCTTTATCGAGTAACTGATAAAGTTTGAACACACAAAAAAAGGACACCTATAAATAGATATCCACCGCCAAATGGCTATAAAAAAAACACTACAACTGTAATTACTGTTCTTAAAGTGTATCTTGTCCATATTCAGAAAACGGTTTCTGCAAATTAAATACTAATTTTTTTCTTTTAAATGAAGCTTCTGGTTGCTGATTAATGTCTAACATAGAAACAGCACTATATTTCTGTTCTACTTCTTCCAACATTGTTATTTGATTATAAATACGATCTCTATCCTGCTTATTTTCCATAACTGAAGAATACCCATCATAATTAATACCATAATATGGTCTAACAGATACCAATACAGTATAATGAGTATAACCCATACATGGATCCTGCTTTTTTATAAAAGCAACATCATCTGGACAATTATCTAAATAATCCCATTCCGTATTATAAGATAACTTTTCACCCTGATAAAAACGAATCACTGGGTGAAGATCAATAGTCATTCTCTTCCTATCTAAGTAAGTCAATCCCAACTCATTCAATTCATCTTCGGTATAAAAAACACCATCATATAAATAAACATCAAATTTCCCTATCTCCATCTCTACCTCCATATTTTTCTTAGTATTATACCACAATGAAATTGTTTATGCAATATTATTTTTTTAATTTTTTCAAATTTGCCAAATTAATATTCTAAAGGCTCACTAATTAACATGTTATCAACATAATAATCCATAAGCTAATTGTATATTCACAAACCTAGTCTTTATTTTTTTTACCATCTTTAGTATAATAATTGTGGTGTTGTTATGAAATTTATACTAATTAAATTAATTAGATTATATCAACTTATACCAGGTCCTTGGCATAATCAATGTCGACATATACCAACATGTTCGAATTATGCCTTGGAAGCTATTGAAAAATTTGGCCCTTTTAAGGGAACTATTATATCAATAAAAAGAATATTAAGGTGTAATCCATGGGGAACACATGGATATGACCCTGTTGTAAAGGAGATGAACAATGAAAGCAATTAAATTTATTATTACAATATTATTGGTCATAACTACTAGTGGATGTTTAAAAAGCAATTCCATGGATAACATTGAAATCAAGACTACGGCCTATCCTATTGAATTCATAGTAGAAAGAATATATGGTGATCATAGTACTATATCTAGTATTTATCCTAACGATAAAGATAATGACTATATTGTTAGTGATAAATTACTTGGAGACTATAGTAAAACAGATCTATTCATTTTTAATAGCAATGAAGATAATGAAAATAATTATATGCAAAAAATGTTTAATAAAAATAAAAATTTGAGAATAATAAATGCCACTGCAAGTTTAAACTACTCATATGGTATTGAAGAATTATGGCTAGACCCTATAAAGCTTCTAACCATTGCTAATAATATCAAAAGAGGTTTCCAAGAATATACAGACATTACTTACTTGTTAGACGATATAAACAAAAACTATGAACAATTAAAAATAGAATTAATTCAACTAGACGCTGATTATCGAGAAATGGCAAATCGAGCTAATAAAAAACAGTTAATAGTTAGTAATGACGTTTTAGCATATCTTACTAAATATGGTTTTGAAGTTATATCTTTAGAAAATAATGATAATCTTACGCAAAAAACGATTCATGATGCAGAAACTTTATTACAAAATGGAACTATAAAAACAATTTATAGTGTAAGAGGTAAAAAAACAAGTAAAACAATTGAAGATCTTGCCACTAAATACCAAGCTAAAATTATAGAGCTAGATACAATGTATACATTGTCAGAGGAAGAACGTAAGAACAATGATGACTATTTAACTATTATGTATAAGAACTTAGAACTACTAAAAGAACAATTATACGATTAAAAGATTATGAATGCAAATCATAATCTTTTAATAATGAATATAATTAGTAACGATCAAAAAAACTGTTGAGAACCAACAGTTAATAAACTATATGGCGGAGTGAGAGGGATTTGAACCCTCGCAGCAGTTACCCGCTCTACATCCTTAGCAGGGACGCCTCTTCAGCCTCTTGAGTATCACTCCAAATCAGACTACAAACTAATTCTATCATAAAAAAAATCTCTTTTCAAGATTTTTTTATTATATTATGCAACTAATTGATTCTTTAACTTCTGTAAGACCTTATGTTCTTTCCTTGATACTTGTACTTGACTCATGCCTAATATTGATGCTACCTCTGTTTGGGTCATGTCTTCCATATATCTTTTAGTAATTAAATCTAATTCCTCACTACTTAATTTATTCAATTCTTCTTTAAGCATCAATAGTTCACAATCCTGGTCTTCAATGCTATTATTAATTTGAATATCATCTATATCTAGTAAAGCATTAGTACTATTTAAAGCCTCAACAATTAAATACTCATCTACCTCCATAAAGTTTGCTAATTCATTCATCGTTGGCACGCGCATTAATCTTTGAGTCAAATAAATATTTGCTTTTTCAATTTGTGCATATAATTTAGATATATTTCGACTGATCTTTATTCCTTTATCTTCACGAACCAAACGTCGCATCTCTCCTAAAATATATGTATAAGCATACGTTGAAAACTTAGTACCACTATTAGTATCAAAATTATTGTAGGCATTTATAAGGCCAATACAACCTACTTGAAATAAATCCTCTTTGTTGGGATAATTCTTAAAATACCGCATCACGGCATATATTAATTTTTCATAATCTAAGATTAGTTGTTCCAATTTATCACCCTTATAGCATATAATTCATTACTAATTTCTTGCATATAACTTAATAAATGGCTTCTCTTAACGTTTCCCTTCAAACCGCAGGCAAGACTCACCCCCTTTCTACTATTTATTAAATCATACCAATGAATAAGAGTATTAGCTGCTACTAAATCTATCTCCTCTAATTCTTCAAAATTGAAAACAATATTATATATTCCCATATTGTAGATAATATTATTTAATTCTTCATCTAAACACTTAATAGTATACCGATTTAAACTGCCAATTAAACGAACAAATAAAACATTTTCGCGATATTCAATATTATATGTAAACATCATTACCTCCAACCATTAATACTATATTACCTAAACAATACTTAATTTGTCGAATTGTGACAAAAAAATAATATAGCATTTACACTATATTATTATCGTTTTATATCTTATTTCCTTCTAAAATTAAATTAAATCTTTTAATAATTCTTTGTTTACCAAGTAAAATCATCAATGCATATAGGTCAGGAGTCATTGATCTAGTTGTTAAAGCAACACGTAAAACAGTGCTTATATCACCAACATGCCCTTTGTATAATTCAGGGCTATTTTTATACTCCTTAACCTCCTTAGCATACCCAAGTTCTTCAGCTAATAACTTAACTTTATTAAACCAGGTATCTTTATCATCATGCTCATCATAATATTTATTCAGATATGTACTTAAAATCTTCTTGATTTCATCTATATCTTTAATTAATTGAAAATCATAATCAGTTTCTTCTTGAAATAACTCATCAAACATATACCAAACTTGTGATTTGATCATACTATAACAGGAATAATCTTTGCGTGGTTTTTTTTGCTGTCTTTCAATATTAAATATTTTAGTAGAATATTCAGGATACTTGATTAACAACTCAGCAAACTCTTGATCATATTCCTTAGCCCATTCTAATGTATACTTGTAAACATCTTCAGCTTTTAAATAACTAATGTAATTCTTAGATATATTATATAATTTATCTACATCAAATAAAGCACCACTACTCGATATCTTTTTAAAATCAAATTTAAAATCATCAATAGACTTTTCTTTATTACAATCATACCATTGTTCAAAATTAGTATTAGCAACAGTCATCAAATATAGCTTGACAGCTGATACTGGAATACCTTTTTCATGATAAAAACTAACCGCAGCCTCCGGATCTTTTCGCTTGCTTAATTTTCTTTTTTTCCCATCGTCCTCTTTCATAATTGGCGATAAATGGGCATACTTAGGTGGCTTAAATCCTAAAGCATTGAAAAGTTGAATATGAACAGGTAAGGAACTAATCCATTCATCGCCTCTTATAACATGTGTTGTATGCATCAAATGATCATCGATAACATGAGCAAAGTGATAAGTAGGTAACCCATCTGATTTTAAGATAACAAGATCTAGATCATTTTCAGGAAAATCTATTTCTCCTTTAACTAAATCATAAATCTTTATTTTATTGTCATATAACCCTGGTGATTTAAATCTAATTATATAAGGCTCACCGTTATCAATTTTTTCCTTTATCTCATCAAAACTAAGTCTTCTGCATTTAGCATATCTTCCATAATACCCAATTCTTTGTTTTCTCTTTTCTTGAATTTGTCTAGTTTCTTCTATGTCATTTTCTGAACAAAAACACGGATAAGCTAAGCCTTTCTCAATTAAATGTTTGGCATAGCACTGATAAATATCTTTACGTTTACTTTGAATATAAGGGCCATATGATCCTACCTCATCATTTTCACTAATCATCCCCTCATCAACAATAATATCAAAGTTTTTTAAATCATTAATAATCCCTGTTACACCATTTTCTACCTCACGCTTTTGATCTGTATCTTCAATACGCAAAAAGAATATGCCACCTGTATCACTAGCAGCTTTCTTCTCAATAAATGCGGCAAAAAGAGAACCCATATGGACAAAACCAGTCGGAGATGGTGCAAAACGAGTTACAACCGCTCCATCTTTTAGATTACGACTTGGATATTTATTTTCATAATACGAAATATCAGAACTAACATTTGGCAATAATAAATCAGCTAACTCTTTATTAGTCATAAAAACACCTCAAAATAATTCTATCACACTTAATCATAATAAACAAGAAAAGGATAGGCACATTACCTAACCCTTGCAACATCTATTCCCATATTATTAGCCTCAATCATTTTACCAAATTCTAGTGGTATTGAATCAATACCGACATATAAGTCACGATTACTTAGTACGCTAACTAAACTAAGCTGATCATAAAAACTATTAATATCGTCATCATTGCATAAACCTTTTTCAATCTGATTGCCATATATGTTACATATATCACGTAAAGCTTCAGTATAACAATCATTTCGGCCTTGCTTACTTAAACTTTGTCTTGATGCGTAAGTATAATTTAACTTTCCAAATAGTTTCTCTGTTTTAGTTACAGCCATCTAACTTACCTCCGCTTCCAATAACTTCTGATACACAACTTCAGCATCATTATTAAAATAAGCATCAAACATGATATCACGCCCTACAATTTTACTTATCAAATTAGCTGCTAAGACTTCCTCTTCACATTCAGATACACCATCATTGCCAACAACTACATTAGCCAGCATCTCTGTAAAACCTGCATTAAGAGCACACAAACTATCATTTTTATTAAAACCATAATAATTATCGCAAGCTGATATTACTCCCAACAATCCCTTCATCATAAGATGCCTACTATCAAAATTTTCATTTAAACTTTTTTTGTTTAGTAATATCTCATTTTTTAGAACATCATAAGCAACAGCTCCCTTACGCTCATATATAGACATTTTACTGACTTTCAGGGTCTTTATACGTGAATTTAGTGTTTCTAGGTTAATATTTGGAAACGTTTGATGAAACTTAGTAACTAATTGAATTATTTCATCTTTAACTTCCTCAGTTAAGAACTCATTACTAGCTAAATTATTTTTTATTTCATCCAACATATCCATTTATTATCACCTTCATCTTATCATCATTATATCATAAATTTAATTTTTGGAATAGCTTTTACATATTTTTTTTCTTTTTTCTTCCACGTTTATTTGTTATAACAATGTCAAGGCCCCTAAATATAAAAGCAAACGTTATACCCCATATTATTCCCAAATAAAAATCATTCAAAATCAAACCACCTAGTATAAACCCTATAGAAAGCCCACCAATCATTGCTAAATTTCTTTCTTTTTTTGATTTTTTTGGATCTATTTGAACAACTTTATCTTCTAATGTAACTTTGTCGTATTCTTTCATAAAAACATAGTCCTTTACAATATTTAAAATATGGTTATCATATTTTTCACGTACATCATTAGTCACTTCATCAGAATATACAGTTTTAATATGTCTCAAGTTTTTACTGCTTTCCTTTACTTCAATTTTAAATAAATAGATACCTTTAATTCTTCCTCTTTTTATAATTGCAAACACCATTCCAGAAGAAGAATTAACAATCTGTCTTGTTTCAATTTTAACTTTGCTATCATATTTTTCAATCTCATCAAATAATTTATCCTTTTTTGCTTTTAGTTTGCCAATTGTTATTATATCATATCCATCTATAACACCCATTGATTCTAATAATTTCCCCATACTTTTTTCCTCCAACTACTTTAGAACTTTAAGATATTATTAAAAAAAAATCAATAATCTTAAATAAAATGTTTATATTAATTAGTAACTATTACAATTGTCTTAAGATTAAGAAAAGCTACTCGATTTTTTTATACTAATACATATTTAAAATATACTCTTAAAAATATATTCAAAATCTGGCATCTCAAATAAACCTAGATATTTTATCACAGGTTTTGAGTAATTATTATTTGGATCCTTATCAAAATGATGTGTCGCTTTTGGAAATTTTAATCCCCATTCATTAACATTAACTACAGCATCATTAATAATTTTTGTACTAACATCTTCATTAATATCACTATAAATAATAGTTTTTTTGTCGTTCAATTTAAAATTATTGAATCCCATTTCTTTAAGTACTGTTTCTAAATCTTTATTAGTTTCAAAGGAATGTTTAACAGAACTAAACTGAAACCATCCATAATCGTTAAAATTGAAAAAAAAACTATTAAAACCGTCTTTCGTCGAGTTTTCTTTACCTAGTTTTAAATAATCAACATTATTTTTATAATTTGAACCAACATGTTCAACTGCATAATTAACTATACTTTCGAGTTCATTTATCTTCTCTTCTTCACCATAATATTTCCAATAAGCAACAGCAAAATCATTTACTAATTGTTCTTCATCTACTATATGAACATTTACACCATTATTATAGTATATAAGTCCATGTCCTAATTCATGTATTACATTATACCATTGAAAATATATCCTAAATCTTTCTTCTGTATTATTCTTACCCATAGCTGTTTCAACATTTTTTTGATTTTCATAGGTGCTTCTATTATATAATCCTGTTGTAACAGAATAATATCTTGGAGAAAAAATATATGTAAGAATTAAAATGCCAATTATTATTAATCCTAACAGATTTTGTGATAATTCGTATTTTCCAATTTTTATTTTCTTTTTCTTTTTTTCCTTTTTCATAATTCAAATCCTTTCTTTTTTGACCTTGTTCAACTATTCTGCTATTAATTTTAACATAAAATAAAAGAATCAAATCAATTATTTTATAAATTATAAATATAAAAATACATTATTAAATATTGACATACTCGTAAAATTTGATATGGTCCCACTTAACACACCAATACAAACTAAAACTAATCCTATCATAATTAATGACTTCTTCCTCATTTTTGACTCCAACCATTTCTTACTTTGACTTTAAGTAAGTTACTTCAGGACCTTTATTAATTTAATTAATCATTTAATATATAAGGTGAAAGCCCTACCTTATTGAAATAAGTATATCACAATTTCTTAATATTGTAAATAGTGAAATGTTTTATTTTATAATGACAATTATGGCCCTGAAGTAACTTACTTCAGGACCTTTATTATTCAACCAGATACCTATTATAAATATTTGTAATATCAACCGAAAATAGCCCAAATCTTTATATTTGAAAAGTAAAATAAAGAGCATTCATAATCTTTATTAAACATAATATCTTATTAATGAGATGTTTTTTGCTTTAAATTTTGTTTATCAATAATATCAGAAATTAATAACGGTATTTCATCCCAATTATCTGTTTGATATCCATCATAACTTTCATCCTTACCAAATAAAATAGGAATGACACCAACTGACTCAGCTTCTTTAATATGGCGTAAATCATTATCAACTAATATATCATATTTATGTTCTTCTAAAAATTCTTTTTTTGAATGAAATCCTAAATTCATATAATTGTATTGAATCCCATTCAATTCAAAGTGTTCAACAAGCTTTTTCTTTAATGAAGCATATTTATCTAGTGGTCTAGCAGATAACAAGTCAACTTGATAATTATTATTAATTAGTTGTTGTCATGAATTTTTTACTCCAAGTTTAACTTTACCAAACGCCATTTTTTCTCTATATAATTTCCAAAATAATGCTAGTTCAGGATCTCCCATACATATTGCTTATTAGGATCAATATTTGAATTGTTTTTTAAAAATTCTTGCCAATATAAATCTTTTAATTCTTTATCTTTATTAATTAGAACTATTTTTTAGTCTCCAAAGATAAATTTTTAAATTGTTCCATCAATACATTAAAATTATCATCTTGTATATTCTTACTTTTTGATCTGAATTTATTTTACCCATAATTCTATCAAGTATCTTTCTTAAGCCATGTTTTTTATCATATTGTTACTTGGCTTTTTTCAATGCTTCGCTTCCTTCATCTAGGCTTTGAATTTGATCTTTGATAGGAAATTTTTGATATTCCTGTTCTAATGAAATAATTAGTTTTGGGGAATTACAATATCCTTTTTTAATTGCGTTTAAAAACAATTCTCTTCCCTTATTAGTATGTGGCAATATTGCACCTTCAAAAGAAGTTAAGTGGTCCAAATATAACGTGCTTTTAATATATTCTGGAAATCGTAAGCCTTCAGCACTCTCTAAACCTCTTAAATCTAAATCTCCAATATTTTCCGGTAACACTAAGCCTTCAGCGCTTTCTAAACCACTCAAATTTAAAGCTCCAATATTGCCCGAAAACACTAAGCCTTCAGCACTCTTTAAACCACTTAAATATAATCTATCAATATTTCCCGAAAACACTAAGTCTTCTGCACTCTCTAAACCGTTTAATTCTAAACCTCCAATATTTCCCGAAAACACTAGGCCTTTAACACTCTTTAAACCATTTAAATATAATCTATCAATATTTCCCGAAATCACTAAGCCTTCAGCACTCTCTAAACCGTCTAAATATAAAGAGCCAATATTTTTCAGTAACTCTAAGCCTTCAGCACTCTCTAAACCACTCAAATTTAAATATTCAATATTTTCCGGTAACTCTAAGCCTTCAGCACTTTCTAAACCGCTTAAATTTAAATCTCTAATATTTTCTGGTAACTCTAAACCTTCAGCACTCTTTAAACCGCTTAAATCTAAATATTCAATATTTTCCGGTAACTCTAAGCCTTTAGCGCTATATAA
>CANQMF010000030.1 GCA_947624915.1 uncultured Bacilli bacterium | reverse complement strand
AAGCATCTAAGCGGGAAGCCAACTTCAAGATGAGTTTTCCCATACGTATGTAGTAAGATCCCAGAAAGACTAACTGGTTGATAGGCTAGAGGTGGAAGCATGGCAACATGTTGAGCTGACTAGTACTAATAGATCGAGGATTTAATCATAAATTATTCTGGAAAGTGAGATATCCACATTATCATGTTTTCAGGGAATTATTTCCCTATAAATTTGTGACGATAGCAAGGATGATATACCTGTTCCCATCCCGAACACAGAAGTTAAGCTCCTTAGCGCCGACGATAGTGTATGCGAAAATAGGACGTTGCAAATTTTTTTTGTGTTCAAAAGTATAATCATATTATAAATTTGACAGTTATTTTTTAAGTTGTTAATATTTAGTATGGTGAAATTTATATGATTATGAACGATGTTGCTAATGATGTTAGTGCTAGGCTTATTCCATTAAAAGAGATTATTGGTAAAGATTTATATAATATGTATCAAAATATTCCTTTTGAAGAAGTTGGTTCAAAAAATGAAATGTTTGGAATAGGTTATGATGATTTTTATATTAAGTGTAAACAGCTTATTAAGGAAGAAACTATGTCAAATAGTAGATTGCAGACAACTACCATACGATATATCTTATTAATTAATGGTAAATTGGTTGGTGAAGCTGGTATAAGGACAACTTTAAACAATTTTTGGGTGAATAAAGGTAGTCAGATATATTATAAGATAAGATTAGATGAAAGAAACAAGGGTTATGGTAATATTATCCTAAAATTGACACTTATTAAAGCTAAAAATTTAGGATTTAAACAAGTGCGTATTAATTGTGATGATAATAATATTGCATCAAAAAAAATTATTTTAAATAATGGTGGTGTCGTCGATATTAAAAGTTATAAAACCGCTAATGGTTATAGTTCAAGCTATATTATAAGTTTATAGCTTTTTTTGTAAATTTAATCATTTATGAAAAATTATTGTATAACCTACAGGTTTTTTGTTATAATGAATATGGTGATTTTATGGAATATAAATTTACATCTCATAACGAATATGAAACTTTAGAATTAGGACAGAATTTTGAGTCAGAAAAGTTTGCTAATATGGTGATTTGTTTAAGTGGGGAACTTGGTAGTGGCAAGACAATGTTTGTGAAAGGTATTGCTAATGCTTTAGGTATCACAGAGACTATTACTTCTCCGACTTTTACCATAGTTAAGGAATATGATGGTGAACTACCGTTATATCATTTTGATGTTTATCGTTTAGATGGTAAAACTGATGGTGTTGGTATTGAAGATTATTTTAATAAGAATGGCGTCGTTGTTATAGAGTGGGCGGATACTATAGAAAATATTTTGCCTGAGGAACGTTTAGACATAAAATTTAAAGTAGTTGGAGAAAATAAAAGGGTTTTAATTATTACTCCACATGGCTTAAAGTATGAGGAATTATGTGAGGCGGTATTGTGAAATGTTTGTTTTTAGATACGTCTTCTTTTTTTGTTACAATAGCTTTGTTAGAAGATGATCAAGTATTATATTTATTTCAAAATAGTATAACGGATGATATGTCATCAAAAATTATGCCTATAATAGAAGACGCTTTCAATAAGGTGGCTTTTAGTATAAATGATATTGATAAAATTATAGTAGTCAATGGACCTGGTTCTTTTACAGGAATTAGAATTGGTGTAACGATCGCTAAAGTATTAGCTTGGTCACTTAATAAAGACATAATTACGGTTTCTAGCTTAGAATTTTTGGCTACAACTTACTGCTCAACAGAAAAAATTGTACCGATGATTGATGCTAGACGTGGTTATGTTTATGCTGGAATTTACAATTCTAATTTAGAACATTTGTTAGCTGATCAATATATTAAATATGATGATTTAGTTAAAATGGTTGATGTTGGAACTTTTGTTAGTTTTGATCATTTACCTAAAGTGGTAAGACCTCAGTTGAACATTAAAAAGATTGTGAGTAAGCATAGATTTGATCCGGGGATAAATCCACATTTAGTTAATCCTAATTATTTGAAAAAAACAGAGGCGGAAGAGCATTTAGGTGGCAATTATGATCAGGCAGGCAACTGATGTTGATTATTTAGTTTTAAATAGTATGTGCCGTAATAGCTTTGATATAAACCGAATTAGTATAAATGGAGATCCTTTTTGTAAGCTGTTTGTCTATGAGTTAGATGAAAAAATAATTGGTTTTATTTGTTATAGTATTATATATGAACGTAGTGAATTGAATTATCTTTATGTTGATAATGATTATCGTAGAAAACATATTGCTAGTGCTTTAATGGAGTTCATGCTAAATGATGTTGTTATTCATAAATGTCACAATATTACTTTAGAGGTATCATCTATTAATACAGCTGGTATAGCTTTATATCGAAAGTATGGCTTTATAGCGAAAGCAATTAGAAAAAATTATTATCACGATAGTGATGGTATATTAATGATAAGAGAGTTGATTGTAAATGAATGAAGATATTTATATTTTAGGTATAGAATCTAGTTGTGATGAAACAAGTGTATCTATCGTAAAAAATGGGGTTGAAGATATTGCTACAGTTGTTTTATCACAAATGGATGTACATGCGAATTATGGTGGTGTTGTTCCTGAAATTGCTAGCCGTATGCATGTCGAAAATATTACAATTGTTATCGAAGAGTGTTTAAGAAAGGCGAATATGACGATTGATAATATAACAGCAATAGCTGTAACATATGGGCCTGGTTTAATAGGATCATTATTAGTTGGTGTAGTTGCTGCTCAGACTTTGGCTTATATATATAATAAACCATTAGTACCAGTACATCATATAGCGGGGCATATATATGCAAATAACTTGGTTAAGACAATGAAATTTCCTTTAATTGCTTTAGTAGTTAGTGGTGGCCATACCGATTTGATATATATGAAGGATAATTATTCATTTGAAAAAATAGGTGGTACACTTGATGATGCTGTTGGTGAAGCATATGATAAAGTGGCAAGGGTTATTAAAGTTCCATACCCAGGTGGACCATTAGTAGATAAATTATCATATAGTGGAAAAAATAATTATACTTTGCCTACGCCTTTAGATGATGATTCGTATAATTTTAGTTTCAGTGGGTTAAAAAGTGCTGTTATTAATCTGGTACATAATGAAGAACAAAGAGGAAATGAAGTTAATAAAGCTGATTTAGCATGTTCTTTTCAAACTCGTGTTGTTGATATATTGACTAAAAAGACAATGAGAGCTTTGAAAGAATATAATGTAAAGAATTTAATTATTGCTGGGGGAGTGTCAGCTAATAGTGGGATCAGAGATAAATTCAAAAAATTATGTATGGAGAACCATATTGATTTAACTATTCCAGAATTAAAATATTGTACTGATAATGCTACAATGATTGCAGCTGCTGGATTTTTTGCTTATAAGCTTGGTAAAAGATCTGACTTGGGATTAAAAGCTATGGCTAATACGAGTTTAGAATAAGGAGATTATTAATGAAATGTATTGTTTTATGTGCTGGTTATAATAATAATTTAAAGCCTCGTTCTCTACTTAGAATTGATGATAAGTTTACTGCATTAGATGTTTTGATTGAACAAATACAAAGTATTAATGAAATTGATCAAATTTATGTTGTTACTAATGGAAAATACTATGATTGTTTTTGTCAATGGTATTTGGAACATCGATATGATGGGGTTAAAGTTATTAATGACAATACCACATCTTTGAATGCCAAATTAGGTGCCATTGGAGATATTAAGTTTACTATAAATTGTGAAAATATTAATGATGACATATTGATTGTGGCTGGTGATGCCATATATGATTTTGATTTTAATGGTATTTTTGATTATTTTAAAAGTCGAAAAGCACCAGTTGTAGCTGTGCAGAAAGTCGATAATTTAGTTGGGTCTAATAAATATGGAATTGTAAAATTTGATGAAAATCATAAAATTACAGAAATGCATGAGAAAGTAGTTAATCAAAATAGTGATTATATATCTTTAGCTATGTATTTTTATCCTAAAGAAATAATAAGACAATTTGATTACTATTTAGCAGAAGGTAATAAACTTATGTCACCGGGTTATTTCTTAGAATATCTATATAAGAATACAGATGTTTTTGCATACGAGATATTAGGACATTACTATAGTTTAAAGTAATTAATAATATAATTTATTAAAAATTGACTTTGGAAATTAGTTATAGTAAAATATTTTTAGATTGGGGATGTTTGTATGGCAGAAACTACTGATAAACAAGTAAATAAAGCAAAGACATGGATAAGACAGGGTACTATTTTCAGTATTGCGCAAGGAACTATTTTAGTAAAGAAAAGTGTTATTACAGGTAAAATTAAAGTGTTGGGAACACCAGGAACTATATCATCACAAAAAACCCGCTTAATAGATATGCCTATAAGCGAACTTGAAGATCTTAAACGTAAGGGTGGAACACCAACGCTACATGGTATAATTGATAATATTATAAAGGTAAAAAAAGGTGAAAGAGCGGAAACGCCTGAAATGAAAAAATATGTAATAGATCGCGGTGAAGTTATCCGAAAAAAGGTTCAGGCTAAATTGGGGATTCATATAAGATGGCCATGGCAATCTGTTTTAGTCTTACCTCTTGGTGAACAAACTATTGATACGCCTTCCATTGAAGTTGATAACAAAGATCGTATTCGTATAGGTATTGACACTGATTATCGTTATGCTATTTATGATCCAGCAAAATATTCTGGACAATTAGTATCTGCCGCCGAGGCAGTGGGTGCCAAAAATGCTAGTGCTGAGATAGGAAGACGTATTGGGCAATCACTTGATACTATTGTTCGTGATGAAGCGAAAAATTTAGATATGGATAAATTTAATGAATTAACTTCTTCAGACTTACAGAAAAAATTTCAAAGAAGATTGATTGAAATTGGTTCGGAGTATGGAATTGAAATTACAAAATTTTTTGTGACAAATGTTAGATTACCAAAACAGATTATAGATGCTGAGGAGAAAAAACGTGCTGCTGAAGCTGAAAAACAAGCTAAAATTATGCAGGGAGAAGGAGACGCTTCGATTATTACTAGCAAGGTGAATGCAGTATTAAAGGCTTTGCAAATTGATCCGAGTCTAATTAATGATAATCAAAGATTACAGATGTTGGCTGATCATCTGTATTCACAGTCTTCTAGAAATATTATTGTGAAAAATGGTAATCCTGTTAATGTTGATAGTAACAGGCCACATGACAGTGGTACTTCTAGTACTACTCTTAATGCTGAAGATATTGCCAAAATTATTATGGCTGTTACAGCTAATAATCAATCGAAAAATAGTGATGCTGTAAACAATGATGACCAGAATACAGATACTATTGAATCAGAAAAGACAAAATAATTCGTTATAAAAAAGGATTGATTCGTTTTATGGACAAAATGCAATCCTTTTTTATTATAAAAAATTATTTAGTGTTGACAAATTAATGGGTTGTTTTTTCATATACTTTTTCTATATAATAAACGATGTAATATAAAGCCGTGGCAACAATACAAAGCAATATGACACCAGCCATCACCAGATTTAAGTTAAAAACCTGAGAGCCATACATAATCAGATAGCCGATGCCTTTTTTTGATACTAGGAATTCTCCCATAATAATTCCGACTATACACATATAGAGAGATATTTACTTTAAATTGGTTATTACGTTGTATAAAGTTAAAAAAAATGATATAATATTTCATATAGTAGAATTGATTATCATATCCTAAAAAGTAGTTTATGTAGAAAGGGTAAGAGTGAAAAATGGCAAATGAAAAAATTGACAAAATTATGCCAATTATTCAACAGCATTGGAATAACTTTATTTCACTTGTAAGACAGGATTTAAATGATTTATATGCAGAAGAGCGAAGTGTTGTTGTAGAAATTAGAAAATTAGAGAGAATAAGCAAAATATTGAAACATAGTGAAGATGATATAGAGTTTTTACTTTTACATAAAGGAAGTATTTTATCGTTGGATAGTAGTTTAGTTCAAAAATTTTCTATATTAGAAGCATTTAAAAATATTAATAATCTTACAAATGCAGTAGCCATAAGAACTTATAAAGAAATTTTAGAAAGTGAAAAAATCAAGAGCTTAGTAGATTCTATTAATGAATTAGATAAAAAAAGAGAATCTTTGCAAGCATTGATATACGCTACTAGAAATTTAATTTATGGCGTAGAATATAGTGAAGAACTTATTTATGAGATATGTGAAAAACATAAACTTGGAGATGCTGCTCGTAATGCTATAGCATTTTACCCAGTAATAAAAACTTTAAAAAATGAGAGAATAAAGAAGACAAGAAGAGTTCAAGTTAGTGAAGAAACATCTCATGAACAAGAGCAAAAAAAGGAACAGACAGAGTTAGAAATTTTAGATATAAATTTGCCAGTTGTTGAAGAAATTCCAACATATAAAGACGAATTTGATAAGTATCAAGAACAATATGATAAAATAAAAGAACAAATGAACCCACTATTGAATAAATATTATGTATTATTAAACGGAATGGCTCCAACTGAAATGCAATATTATAGAATTTATTGCTCACTAACAAAAGATGAATTAAAAGATGCTGACTTATCACAAGTGGATGAAGCATATGATGAAGTTGTAGCAAGAATAACAGCAATTAAATTATTTGATGCAAAAACTGAAATAGATAAAATGATTGCAAAACTTACTGCAACAGATTTTTCTGACAAAGATGATATTGAATTTTTAGGGGCATATGTAGAAGAATATGAATTATTAAGTATAAAATTAAAAGAATTAGATAATAAGTTAGCAAGAACAGAAGAAGAAGGAAAAATTCAAGAAGATCAAAAAGTATTCTTTTTAATAGATAAAACTATGAATCCAATTATTCCTGAGTCTATTAAAGAAAGAGGTTTTCAAAATAGTTTAATAAGAATATTAAAAAAAGCTCAAGCTGGATTTATTCAACAAAAAAAGGGTAGCAATATAATGCCTCTTAAAATTAATGATAAAAAATTCAAAACTGATTGTGGAAGAACTGTTTTTGCTGTAAGGAATAGTAAAATAATTGTTTCTTATATTAAGTTGAATTCAAATTCGGGACTATCAAATGATGGCGGAATAATGATTTTAACTGCGTCATTATTAAATCCTAATACTATTCAAGAAGATACTGATCGAGTTATAAAAGATTATTGTGATCAAATTATAAGACAAATGAGTGCAATTGAACAAGGCGATCCTCAACAGCTAGGATTACAATCAATGATATTAGAAGAAATAACAAAACAAGGAGAACCAAATATGGGAGCAGGTGAGATAGATGAAAGAAAAATTAAATAGTTTATTTTTAAGTATTAGCGATAATATTTTTAGATTAATTCAAGAAAAAAACGTTGATATTGATATTTTAGCGTTTGATTTAGGAATAAGTAGGCAAACATTTATAGATAATTTTTCAAAAAGAAATAAAGATTTTACCTTTTATCTCCAAACATTGAGTTTGTTAGAAAATTGGGAGTTATAAAATGGCTACATTAGAAATATTAAGTAAAAAAATACAAACTTTGAAAGCGCATTTAACGCAATTAAATGAAACCAATATGGATGAAAAAGCTAGACTTCAAGCACAACTTGTTATTATTGAAGAATGTGTAAAAGTTATTGGTAACGAAGATTTGTTATTAAACTATGATTTTACAAATGCTATCCAACTAATGGAAAATTATAATTTTAGTATTTCCAATTTAGTTGAAATTATTTCTGATGTGCAAAGTGCATTATTGGTTAGACAACAATTAAATTTAACAAATGAAGATATGCCGTTAGAAGAAACTCAAATTTTAATACTTAAAGATTTTGTGGAGAGATTAAATAAAATTAAATTAGATTTAAATGAAAAAATTAAAAATTTAGATGAAAAAGCTGTAGTTGAGGATAAAATCAATAATTTAGAAAGTTTGAAAAACATATTAGAAGGGGCAGGAAGGAGAAAATATGTTACCACTGATATGTTTGAGGCTTTGCTTGACGAAGTTGATATATTAAATCTTCCCCAAGAAGAAATGAAGGAACTGTTGCATGCATTCTATCAAACTAGAAATTTAAATGATCGTCAAAGAAAAGAAAAGGCTGATATAAATGAGGTAATTGCCTTATATAAAGAATTTTTATCACCTAATGATATTCGATTTTTTGTAGAATTAATAAATAAGCATAGAAATGAGATAACAACAAGTATTGATTTAGATAACACTAGAGAAATATTACAATTTTTTAAAGATGAAAATTTAATAGATAAATTTAGAAGAACAGCATTGTTAAAAATAACTTTATATGGAAAGTTGGACTATATTAAAGATGTTGTATATTCAAAGATAAAGTTAGATCATCCTAATGATATGGATACATTTTTTGAAGATGAATTAGCAACAGTATGGATTAAAGAAAAAGAAGTTAGTACTTATAGACCAAGACATTTTAGATTATCAAGAGGTAGTGGAGAAAATAAAAGTACTGAAAATTTATATGCAACTTGTCATTCAGTTGATTATGATGAATTTAGAGAAAATGTTAGACTTTTAAAAGCAAATAGTGATTTATTTGGTGATAATGTAGTCTTAGATGATGATGGTGCATATTTAAAATTAAAAACTTTGCCATTTTGGAATTTAAAGAAAAATATAGATTTATGTAGATTATTTGGAATGGGAATTATAGCAAATGTTCCAATTAGTTGTCTAGATAGAGGAGATATTGAAGATAAGATACATCTTGCAATTGAACTTGGTTTATTGAATCCTCCTATGACTCAAAAATTTTTAGAAATAGATAAACAAATTATTAAAAATGATGACTTTCAGAACAATGCTAAAAGGAAAAAATTATATAATCAATCTATAAGAAACTATTTTCAACGTTATTTAAGTATATTGCCTTTTAAATCGGTAAATGAATATGCATATTTAACATATAAATTACAAAGAGAAGGTTATCTACAATTTTATAATGATTTCTTTTCTGATGTTCTAGCGGGAAAAGGAAATCCTTCAGTAATTACTGAACAAGCAAAACGAGTAATTACTGATAAAACGCAAATGGATAATTTTATTACTAATAACTTTATGACTGATTGGTATTCTGATTTTATAAAAGACTATGATGAATATGATAGTATAATTTCTGAATACAATGATTCAGATAAAAAGGAAGAATTTAAAGAAGAGGGATATTTCGATCCAACAATTTTAGACGACGATTTAATTAAGGAATTAGAAGAAAACAATACAGTTAATGATATAATTACTCAAAATGATGAAATAATAGAAAGTAAAAATGAATTTGTATATTTATTTGGTGATAGGATTATATCTAGGTACAAAGTTTTACATAATGCATCGATATTAAAAGGATTATATGGTAACCTTGATAGAGAAATGTTAATGGCTTCTATTGTTAGAAATTCATTCTTAGATATTGATTCTTTCCAACTAATACAAAAACAAGTAATGGAAAGGGGTAAAACATTATGAATTATTTGAAAAATTATAATTTATCAGATGAACAAATACAAAATATAGAAAATGCAATAAAAGAACATAATGTTAATAAAGATATATTTGAATATGATTCAGAAAAAATTACCGATATATTAAATTTATTTTTATCTATTGGGGTTACTAATTTATATAATATAATAATAACTAATCCATCGATGTTTTGCGATACTGTATCTAGTATAAAAAAGAGGATTAATAGATATGAAAATAAATTAGAATTAGCCAAACTATTAAATGAAGATGCTTTAAATCTAAATTTAATTGGCTTATTATAAAAAATATATAGCAATCCCCGAGTAAATTTGACACTAAATAGTTAATATGTTACAATACGAGACGTAATTTATGCAGTGGTGGTTGTCAAGAATTAAGATCATAGTTATTAAACTCATTGTGTAGGACAATGAGTTTTTTTGAAAGGGGTTCTAATTATGGAACAATATTTAAAGAATTTGATTGAGCAATTTAGATTAGCAATAGGAAATAAAAATACTGATTTAAACTCAAAAGAGTTTATTAGTGAATTTACAGAATGGTTAAAAAGTAGACAAAAAATAGGAAAAGAATATATTTACTTTTTGGATTCTATGGGATTAAGATTTGCTGATTCAGACTGTGCAGAAATAGGAAAAAGTGCATATGATACAGTAGTAAGACCATTTAATACTAAATTAATTACATTGGCCGCTCCATCATTTGAAGGTTCTAAGATGAAAAGCAGAATAATTACAGGCAATATGAGAGTTTATGAACAATGCCCCGTGTTAGTTAGATATAATATAAAAGGAAATCAATTAGATCAAATACCTAGTGATATAATATTAACTTATCTTACCCAAAATCCTTTTTCGCAAGGTAGCATCTCTGGCTGGGAAGGACTACATAATTCAGGAAATAATAATATTATTGTTGGTATTTATGGAAGTATTTTTGATAAAGATGTAGAAGCTAAAATTAAACTTATAGAAGATTTAAAAGGAAAACTATCTGACGATGATTTTAAAGAAGATTATTCTACATTAAATGATAAATATTTCTGTGCTATTGGTAGTCAAAGAATGGTAAAAAAAATGATGAAAACTAAAACACAATAGTTAAAAGGTTATCAATTTATCATAAATTTATAATTTTTATTAGGAAGAAAAATTTATGAAAGGTATACTGTAACTTGGAGTTAATGATGATATAGAATTATTTAATTATTCTCCTTTAGAAAAAATAATGTATGCTTATTATTTAGTAAGAAATAGAGTGTATGTTTCAGAAGGAGAAGAAGAATACTGTATCAAGAACTTTGTCATCTGTTTTGTTAGGCGATAAAATAGTGTTTGCTGTATATGCCATTGTTTTTAGAACTCTTCTTGAAAAATTAGGTATTAAAAGTAGAGAAGTATGTTTGTATAATTCAGATAAAACAGGTGGTCATGCCAGAAACGAAATATATGTAAAAGATGAAAAATATGGCATAGATGGTGTTTATTATTTTGATACAACTTGGGATAGCAAAAAAGAAGAAAAGGATAATTCTTATTTGCTAAAATATAGGTTTTTTGCCAAGACTAAAGAGTCAATGGATCGTATTGATAATGGTATATTAATTGATGAAAACTTTCCATATTTTTCAAAAGATATTGCAAAACAAGTAGAAAAAATAATTAAGGAAAAAGGGATTGAAGGACTTCCTCCAATATTGTTAAAATCAATCAATCACATGTCTAGATTAATTTATGGTCGCAATTTAATCAACAAATCTATGTTATCTCCATTTGTACCACCACAGTTTAGATTAAATGAAGAAAAAATAATAAAAGACTTGGAACCATTAGCAGAATATTTTAATAAACCTTTAACAGCAGATATTTTATTGAAAGTATTATATAATGTTAGAAAGAATCAATATTACTTAGAACCAGAAAAATATCAATTTGGATTAAATGAATTTTATAAAATTGTTGTATTATCAGGATGGGATTTTAAAGGTACAAAAAAAGAACAAATGTCATTAAAAACAGCTACACCTAGACAAGTAGCAAAAATCAAGTCAGATCAAATTGTTAGGTATTCTAAAGAAACAGATTTATCTAAAAATATTGAACAAGTAAAATTGACTAAAGTATTAAGAAGAATTTATGAAAGTAAAAAATAATAACAAAAAGACGGTTATATATCATACTAACTAACTTTTTGTTATTTTTATGTTAGGATACATCTAGACTTGGTTTTATGTTTAAAATTGTTAAATTAGAAGAGTTATTAAAATTGTCCAGATATTGAAATGATTTATTTATTGCAAATGTTCAAGAATAGTTAATGATAAGCTTAGATAAAATTCAAAAAAATGGTAATTTAATCAAATTTATATCGGAAGGATTTGAAGTTGATGATATTAAAAAAAGATGAACAAACTGATTACACAAAGAAACAAAATAACTAAACAAATAAAAGAAAAAAATAATAGATAATAAATCTAAATCTTTAAAAAAAATAAATTTTAAGATAGCTAAATTTAAAATGGCTATTTTTTTATGCAAAATAGCATAACATATATTGACACTGTGTCATTATTGTAAATGTCAATAAGATTTTGGACAAAAAAGTCAATTTCAAAGTTGGACACTTTAGGATAGGAAACTATCCTT
>CANQMF010000029.1 GCA_947624915.1 uncultured Bacilli bacterium | reverse complement strand
CAACTCTTTGTTTGAATGTAATTTATTAGCATATATCATCATATGATGAGGACAATTCATTGGTCTTAAGACAAATTTTTCTCCTTCAACCTCCATAGCCGGAAACATATTTTCTTTATAATGGTCCCAATGCCCACTAGTTTTATAAAGTTCAACATTTCCAACACAAGGAGTCATGACATGTTCGTATCCTAAATTACTTTCTTTACGTTTAATATAATTTTCTAATTCTTGCCATACAATGTACCCCTTTGGTAAAAACATCGGTAAGCCACGTCCAACCAAATCATCAGACATAAATAATTCCAATTCTTTCCCCAGTTTACGATGATCACGTAATTTAGCTTCCTCTAAAGCTTTAAGATGTTCATCTAATGCTTCTTGGGTATCAAAACAAATACCATATATTCGTTGCAACATCTTATTCTTAGAGTCACCTTTCCAATAAGCGCCACTAATCTTCAACAATTTAAAATACTTTAATTCTTTTACACTCGCAACATGTGGACCACGACATAAATCTGTAAAATCTCCCTGCGTATAGCAGCTAATTACTGTATCATGTTCATCCATACGACTTATTAAATCTAATTTGTACGGATCATTCTTAAACATATTTAAAGCTTCATCCTTACTTAGTTCGTGGCGAACAATACGTTTACCATCCTTAGCAATTTTTTTCATTTCCTTTTCAATACGTTCTAGTTCTTCTTCTGTTATTACATCATCACCTAAATCAACATCATAATAAAATCCCTCTTCAATAACAGGGCCAACCCAAAACATGGCGTGTGGATATAAATGTTTAATAGCTTGTGCTAATAAGTGAGCACAACTATGATTCATTACACTTAATTTTTCATTTTCCTTAATATTTATCATCTTATCACCTTCTCAATTATATTCTTCTTCATCATATCTTCGGCAAAGTTTCAATTCCCGACACCGAGCTTTCCTTAAACTCTCTTTGTTGCCATGAATACTATCTTTACGGCTAATTAATTCTCGTCTTACAACATGATACCAATCTAATTTATGAGCTTTAAGATATTCTTTCAATAAACATTGTAACTCATAAATACTTAAAATAGATAAATCTATCTTGTCAATATCTTCGATGGATGGTTGTACTTTTACCCACGTCACCGACGTACCAAATTCATCTACTTTATAACCATACTGATTAACTGAAAGAAATTCACATTTTTGTTTTAATATATCTGATACCAAATAAGGCACAATATTACCTTCAACGTCCTTTACTAAAATAACCTTACCAATATACACATCTTCTGGATTATCTAAAACATAATTCCAACCAATACGTGTTAAATCAGGGAAAATCTGTGATAAATCATGGTGATTTAAACCAGAGCGCATTAAAGCTTCATCACCAACACCTAGAAAATGTTTAATAAAGTACGCCACTGATATAGCCTGTTCACTTAATTGAAGCAAACGTCTTTTATCCTTATTTGACATTTTGTCCATAACAATCTTCCTTTTTGATACAAAGTAATAATAAAAAGACTCCCCTCTTTCTTTTAAGGAGCGTCTAGTCGCGGTACCATCCTTGGTTTCACTTAATTTAGATAACGGTCATCCCGGAAAATTCTTTCGAATTCAGCTAAAAGGTAGTAATCATCATACCTTTTCATCAGTTTCCACCAACCACTGACTCTCTTAACAAAATAGTATGATGTCATGTCCTTTGTCGTTGCCTTTAAGTTCATTCTAACATAAAATATATCCTTTGTTAAGAACTTTTTCTTAATTTCTTAAATTTTTGCTAATCATTTCTAACTCTTCAGAAAGCTGTTTAATTCTGGCTTTAATTCGAGCTGCTTTGACCGACTCTACCCCAACTTTAGAATTAGCTAAGTGTTCTTCTAATTGATCAATAGAAAAATTAGAAGTAAAAAAAGTTGGTAATTGCTCATCCATTCGGTATTGCAATAATGGGCAAAGGATTTCATCTCTACTCCATGAATTATTATATTCCGCACCAATATCATCAATTAATAGTAAAGGTATCCGTTTCATATCTTCAAAGATTTTTTTAAAATCATCATCAAAAGGGGACCTTACAAATTCAGGCCAAAATATAACAGCACTTCGATAGCCATCCCGAGCCAAATCATTGAATAGAGAAACAATCATATATGTTTTTCCACATCCAAAGTTACCGTGCAAATAAAGGCCTTTATGTAGCTTTCCTCCACTTTTATATTCTTTAAAAAAATTATTAATCCATAAAATAACTGAAAAACGATTTTTATCACTTTTGTGAATCTTACTTATGCTAGCATCTTTTAACGACTCCGGTACATTAAAATACATCACATTTTCTAAATATTTGTTATTTTTACGCATCTTATCAAAATACTTACAACTTTTATATTCGAAATTTAAATGGCCTTCAATATTTTGCGGTATATAAACATGTCCTTTAATACGATTTTTACAACTAGCTAAACTACTACACTCCATGCATTTTTTATATTCCTCAGCTGACGTCTCAATCATCGATGTATAATTACATAAAATCTCCTCACCCAACTTCAATCTATGCGTTAGTTTGGCAAATACGGGGTCTTTCATCGCTTTATCATATTCTTTTTTTAAATCCACTTTTTTTAAATTGGTAACTTTAACTTCCAATGGTTTCATCAGTCATTTCCTTTCAATAAAGCTTCAAAAGCTTTAATTTCCTCCTCTGTTGCACTATTTTCCTCAATTTCTTTATTAAACCAAGTGGGCTTATTATCGACAACTTTTTGACTACTTTTTACTGTCTTGACTGTTTTAGTTTGACGATGATGGTATTCTTTTTCAGCTATATTCATAGCATCTTCCACCGTTTCAATATTGCTTTTTTTCCATTGTGAAGCAATTGCATCAATAAAGGATTTATTAAGCTTATTATTATTAATTCTTAAGACATAATCAACTAAAACATTAACAACACCCGGTTTTAAATCTAAATCCAATAATAAATAAGAAATAATCTTTAAATCATTATTAGATGGCGTGCCTGTCTTATACTTACTAGCTATAAAATCATACGGAGTAGTTGTTTCAAACATGTTAATCATTCGCAAACGATCAGACATTCCTTCTTTGGTAGTACGTAAATACTCTGGTTGTTTTCGGTAGATTAAACTTGGCAGTTTACCCATATTATCAAATTGATAGGCTTTTTCTGCATAATCACGTAATTTATTTTTATCAATAGTATGTTTTTCAGTAATAGAATTACGAATAATTTCCACCATGGCTTCATTATCATAATTATAAATAAAGGATATCTTAGTAATATAATCCCGTAAATCTTTCGTCATACTACGATGATTTAACAAATTCTCAGGAATAAGATTTAGAATAGTATTAATATCAATCTTCGACATAATACTTAAATTTCTAGTAGTTCTATTTTTTAAATTATACATTTCCATATTACGGACAGTTGAAGTCGTCCAAACAAAAGTATCACTAAACTTACTTGTTATATCTTCATAATTACGTAAATTAATATAAGGAACCTTAAAATATTCGATAGTTCGCTCATACTCTTTAGCTCCAACAGCATTATATAACGCTGTATTTAAAATAGGATTGTTCAAAAATTCTTTGGCATTTAAGGGAGAATATAGTTCATAAACATAACTATTAACCCTTTCTGTCTTAAAATATGTCTTAATCAAGCCAATAGCTTCTAATTTTTCTCGGGCCTCCATGAACTCAGTGCAACTAATCATCATATTGTTTAATAAAGTATTGTGTGTGTATTCCAATGAAATAAAGTCTAAGCGATCAAGAAATGACCAAAACGTTTGATATAAACTAACAGCTAAAGCGCCAATTAACGGCTGATATAAATTAACTAGTAACGTTCTGTTATCATTCAAAATGGTCTTATTAACCACAATAAAAATATCGGATGGCAATACATTATTCATAGTTCACCCCACTGTGCAATAAAAATAAACTATACAATCTTATCTTACCATAATTAAGATTAAAAAAAAAGTAATAAAAACTATTACTTTATAATTGCACAAATAATCATGAAAGCTAGACCTAAAACAAAAGTAAAACGTGTCATAAATAATTCGCCACCACGTTCTTTACGGTTAGCAAATAGATCACTATTACCTCCACTAATTATATTGTCACCATCCTCGGCTCCACCTTGTAATAATACTACAGCAATTAATAATATTGAAATAATGATTAATGCTACTATCACATTAATACCTCCCAACTAAATAATAATTTATCATAATTAGTGAAATAAATCAAGGGCTAATGTCCCTTAATAACTACAACACTAATCTTAGTGAAATCGATGTTATCTAATATATCATTTAGTTCATCAAAAGTCAATGAATCAATAATCGCTAATTCATCAACAGCCGCTAAATGATAATCTATAATATTATTATTAATCCGACTATTAATTGCATAAATATTGTCAGTACGATAAATACAACTACTTTTAAAACATTTTATCTTGCGTTCAAAGTCAGTCTTTTTAACACGTACTTTTCCAATAATCTCTTTTAATTTTTCAATAATACGATCGTATTTTTCAGATTCGAAGTCAATAGTACATAGTATATGACTATCGGTATTAATAAGATCATATCCAAGACTATTGCTTATTAATTTTTCTTTGCGTAATTCTTCAGTTAACAATGAAGTCGTACCAACTATTAAATTTAAATAAATATTTAAATAAATTCTTAATCGGTTCACATCATAATCTTTAACATTTATTTTATAAGCCAAAGACACCTTTGGTATAGAAACATCCATTTTAATCTCTTCATATGGACATCTAACCTCATCGCTTTCGTGATATTTTTTAATGACAATTGGTTTAAAAGGTTTAAAGTTTTTTGATGACTGATTATCCTTTATAATTTTAACAACCTCTTTTGGCTCGACATGTCCTGTCACCGTAATGAACATATTAGCTGGGTGATAAAAAGTATTATAACAAGTATACAAATCCTCTTTGGTAATTTTATAAATTGATTTTAATGTTCCACCAATTGGATACCTTATCGGATGTTCTATAAAGGCATTATACAAAGTCTTATCATAAAGTTTCCAAGCCGGGTTATCAGCCAGCATCTTTAATTCTTGAGCAATAATCCCCTTTTCTTTTTCAACATTTTCATTTGTAAAATAAGGGGATTGAACAAAGTTTAAAAGCAATTCCATATTTTCTTTAAAATTAGTTGGACTAGAAAATAAATAACTTGTTTTGTAATTAGACGTATTAGCATTACAATCGGCTCCATAACTAGAAAATACCGTAAAAGGGTCTACCCCGTCTTCTTGCTCAAATACTTTATGTTCCAAAAAATGGGCAACTCCCATAGGAACTTTATAAAATTTTTTGCCGTCAATTGGTATAAACTCATCATGTATACTACCATATTTAGCTGAAAAAGTTACGTAAATATTATTAACTTTGGAGTTGGGAACAATATTAATTTCTAAACCGTTATCCAACTTTTCACTATATAAATTTAGCCCATAACAGTCCATTTCAATCTTGTTCATCAGGATCACTTCCTTCAAGTAAAAATACCATGTTTAAATGTATTTTATCTGTCATATTAACAACATCTTGCTTTGTAACTTTATTAATCATTTTCTTTCTGGTTTCAATATCATCAGATCCGAAGTATTCTTTACCAGTATACAAGGATATAATACTATCTGGGCTGTCTTCTAATTCTATTAAACTATTTATATATGTAATTTTAGCATTAGCCAATTTAGTGTCATCAAATTCACCATTCTTCATCTTATTTAACTCTTGATTAATCAAACTCAACGTTTCCTCATAATCATTCGCATTAATTCCGGCTTTAATAACACCAATACTTAAAAGCGATTGCACTGAAGATGTTATGTAGTAACAAAGAGAATGTTCTTCGCGTACAACACGAAACAAATTAGACTCAGTACTACCACCTAAAATATAATTGTATATATTGGAAACATAACGCTTTTCAAAATCAGTAAGTGGTTCAATTTTAAACCCTAAAACTAAAGTACTTTGTTCTTTGGTTACTCTTTCCGTTGTAAACTTAATCTCATCACTAATGTATTTATGTTCAAAATAGTGACTATCTCTTGTTTTTTTATTGGTTATGAAAGGTAAGTATTTATCCACCATAAGTTCCATATGATGGATATCAACATCACCAATTATAAAGATATCTACAACATCATTTTTAATAACATCTAAATAATATTCATATAAAAGGCGACTGTTTAATTTTTTCAAATCTTCAACATAACCTGAAGGTCGATATGATATTAAGGAATCATCCATTTCTTCTAACATTCTAATTTGACTATATACTCTAGTATTTTCCTTCAAGGTAGCTAAGTAATCCTTCATGACATTATATGCCATATCATAATTTTCTTCAGCAAACGCATCTTTAACAACTAAAGGGTGAAAAATTAATTCATCTAAAAAGGCAAAGGATTCATCATACATCTTCGCTTCCGTATATTTAGGATTTAAAAACTGCATTTCAAAACACAATACGGCAAAATTACCGCTAGCATAATTAACACCACGATATGATAATTCATACAATTCCTCTGTACGTGTTTCTAACAGTCTTTTAGTTGGATAATGCTCAGTTGACTCCATCAAAGCATTGACCAACATATTCCTTTTAGTAATCTCCTCTTTAATTAATTTTCTTTTCAAATTAACTTTAACATTGATCGTCTTAAAACGATCGGTTTGAATAATATGCAAATTATAATGGTCTTTTTCTAATTTAGTGTATTCCATAGATCACCTATTTTCTAATTGCTTTTTAAATCATTTATTAAACTTGTCTTTTCTTCATCAGTAAGTGAAGTTGCATTAATAGCATTGATATTAAAAGTCATAAAGTCTTTTTCCGTATAATCAAAAGCTCGATTTAAACGGGCATATTCATCACTTAAAGTCGTATTAGAAACCGTTCTATTATCAGTATTAATGCATACTTTAATCCCTGAATGAACAAGCCGATTAATAGGATGCTCCTTAATCTCACTTACCACATTGGTTTGAACATTACTTGTAGGACATATCTCAAGTAAAATATCATTTTCCTTAGCATATTCCATTAACTGAGGTGAAGAAATAATTCTAATACCATGTCCAATTCTTTTAGTACCAAAGCGTAGGGCATCGGCCACACTCACCTCACCATCAGCTTCACCTGCGTGAATCGTGTATTTAACACCCTTTTCTTTCGCATAAGCAAATAAGTCTTCAAAGAATGATGTCTTATAGGTTGCTTCATCACCAGCCAAGTCGACGCCAACTACACCGTTATCTTCATACTCTTTAGCTAAATCTATAATTTGTTTATTTTTTTCTAAAGGATCGTTTCGCATCATCGATAAAATTAAGTTGGTTTTAAGATCAACTTTAGACAAACCTTCTAAAACGGCATCAACCACCTCTTTTAGTGTTAGGATCCTTGTATGTTGATAAGGCGCAAAACGAATTTCCGCATAAATAACGTTTTCATCTTTTAAGTCCATCGCTAGTTCACTAGCAATGCGAATTAAGTTTTCTTTCGTTTGCATAACCGATATCGGTAATTCAAACCTTGTTAGATAATCAGCTAGATTATGACATTTTAATGGTGCAACGGCTTTAGCATTAGCTTCTTCAATAGTTATACCAGCAAGTTCAGCTAGCGTTGGAACTCTAACACTACCATCCAAATGAACATGTAATTCAACTTTCTTCATTTTTTTATAATTCATACGACACCTACAATCTACTAGCTACAAATAGTGCTAACTTAATCATCCCATCAAAAGATGTTTCGCGTTCTTCACTAGTGACTTTTTCACCTGTAATAAAATGATCAGAAATAGTAACTAAACAAGCAGCCTCTTTATTTAGAATCTTGGCGGTATTAAATAAAGCAAAGGATTCCATTTCACAAGCTAAACATCCATACTTATCGTGTAACTCTTGAAAATTATCGTGCACTTTATAGAAAACATCACTACTATGTAAGCGTCCTGTCACTAATTTTTGATTTAACGCCTTAGCACCTTCTTTAATCATTTCATTAAGTCTTGAACTACTGGATAAAATATTTGCTTCTTCCCCACTTTGCACATAAGCAAAACTAGATTCTGAATAAGCATCTAAAGCAAGCATAACATCATATAATTTTAACTCTTCACTATAAGCACCGGCGGAACCGATCCGAATAATATTATCAACATCATAAAACTTATATAACTCATACGCATAAATACCAATACTAGGCATCCCCATGCCTGATGCCATTACTGTAATAGGCTGTCCTTCATAGGTTCCAGTATAAGCAAAAATATTTCTTACTTCATTTACTAACTTAGCATTTTCTAAATAATTTTCAGCAATAAACTTTGCTCTAAGAGGATCGCCAGGCATAATCACTGTTTTAGCAATACTCCCATCCTCAGCCTTAATGTGTGGTGTCATACTACCTCTCCTTTTGAATCAATACTACATACACTTATATTATTAACAAATTATACCCTTGCTAAACAATAAGTACGTAATTTTTAAAAAAATATAAATAAGTATCATATGTATTCTCTCATAAATAATATAACACTTTTTCACTTGAAAGTAAACAAAGAGGAATAGTCCTATTCCTCTTTATCGCGATATTCCTTCACATTAATAGCTATTCCTAAAACTAAGATATATGATATAACATACACCCAAATCATCAAAATAACAATACTTGATAAACTACCATAGAAAATATCATAATTGGCAAAATGAGATACATAATACGAGAAAACAGCCGTTGCAATAATCCAACCAGTGGTAGCAAATAATGCTCCCTTAGTAGTGTTTTTACTAAGTATTTGCCAATCAGGAGCAATAACATAAACGAGCTTAATGGTCCAATAAATAAAGAACATTGCCACAGGCCACTTTAAAATACTAAAAGCAGTATAAACAGACGTAGCCAAACTAGACAAATCAAAAAGATCAATAATAAATTTAGCAATGACATTACCATAAGCCAAAACCACAATAATGAAAGCAAAAAGAACCACTAAAATAGCAATTAAGAAAACCGCCTTTACTCGTCTTTTTACAAAATCATCCTCAGGGAATTCATATAAAGCATTTGAAGCTAAGATAATAGCGTGCGATCCATTACTAGCAAGAATAAACCCCATTAACATCGATATTCCAATAGATGTATCAAATGACTTACCACTTATATATCCAACCAGTACTTCAGCCAATTCTTTGGGTAATGATTTTTCCAAAGTATCAATTAAAGTAGCAATTGATATATCAAAAAGTGATGCTACACAACCAATCATCATAAGTAATGGAAAAATTGATAGTATCAAGAAAAAAGCTATTTGACCGGGTAATATCCTAACAGTTGGATTTTTGAGTAGACTTAAAACCTCATAAAGCCATTTTTTAAATCTTTTCACAAAGCTCTCCTACTTTTCAACAATGTGAACTAAACCTTTGGCAATTTCTTCTAAAGACTTTCCAATCTCTTTAGAAGAAACATATTCATTTTCCTTCATTTGATAATATTCTTTTTCTCGCATTTCTTTTGCACGTTTTGAAACCAAGTTAACTAATAAATATTTAGAACCAACTTGGGTTAACAATTTATCAATTGATGGATAAATCATATTATCACTCTCCTTAATATGATAATATCCCTTTTTGAAATTGTGTGCAATAGATATACAAAAAATTGACAAAACTTGACATTACTCGATAATCTCATAAATTAATGGAATTTTATCAGGTTTTTTCGTGTCAAACTCAAAGCAATTCAAAATATCATTTAAATGAATATCTTTATTATGTAAATACACTTTTACTAACTCATCACTTTGCTCTACGTAATCGCCAATTTTATGAGTTAAAACAAGGCCAACCGTCGAATCTACCGGTTCATTTTTCTTTAATCTTCCAGCACCAATCATACGTGCTATTTCGCCTAAACCCTGAGCATCAATTTTAGTGATATAACCTGATTTAGGAGAACGTACGGAAAAGACACGTTCAGATACTTCAATTTTATTAAGATCGCCATGCTGAGCTTTAATTAGTTCCTCAAACTTTCGATAAGCATTTCCATTGTTAAGTGCTTTTAAACATAAATTGCGTGCCTCATCTAATTCAATACCCCTAACCTTATGAATAATTACCGCTGCTACACAAATAATCAATTCCATTACATCTGTCGGACCATATCCTTGTAGAGTGGCAATAGCTTCTTTTATTTCTAAAGAATTACCAATTGCATAACCTAATGGCTCGCTCATATCAGTCAATATGCAAATAACCTCTCTACCAAAATGCTTACCAATATGGATCATCAGTTTAGAAAGCTTGCGTGCCTCATCAAGTGTTTTCATTAGGGCCCCATTTCCTACTTTAACATCGATAAAAATCATATGGGCTCCACTAGCTAATTTTTTGGACATAATTGAAGACGCAATTAGTGGGATAGAATCAACTGTACCAGTAACATCCCTTAAAGCATAAAGTTTTTTATCAGCAGGAACAAAATTATCCGACTGACCAATGATTGAAATACCAATGTCATTAACTTGTTTAATGAACTCATCCTCGCTTAATTTAACCTGATATCCAGTAATAGCCTCTAATTTATCTATCGTTCCCCCTGTATGGCCAAGTCCACGCCCACTCATCTTAGCTATTTTAACATCTAAAGCTGCAAGTAATGGTGCTAAAATAATGGTAACCTTATCACCCACACCACCCGTTGAGTGTTTATCAACAACAATTCCTTTAATTCCACTTAAATCAGTTTGTTCCCCACTATTTAACATCTCTTCTGTTAAATAAGTAGTTTCTTCTGTTGTCATACCATTCAAAACAATAGCCATTAGCAAAGAACTTATCTGATAATCAGCAATCTCACCATTCAACATACCATTAATAAAAAAAGCTATTTCTTCATGCGTAAGTTCTTCTTTATTCTTTTTCTTTTCTATTATATCTACGATAGTCATTATATCACCAGTGTCATTTTATCATAAAATGACAAAAAATAAAAGCTATTCTGTTTTCGGTTTACTAGACAAAAAGGTAACCTTTTCTGCAACAACCTCAACAAATTGTTTCTTTTGATTATCTTCTAATTCAGCAACACGTGTTTGAATTCGACCCTTAACCCCAACTAAATCTCCTTTGCGGCAGTATTCTACTGTGTTTTCAGCTACTCCCTTCCATAAAACACAAGAAATAAAATCCGTTTCATATTCGCCATTAGCATTTTTAAATGAACGTGGAACAGCTAGTGTAACATTAGCAATTTTATTACCATTTTCTGTCTCTCTTAGCTCTGGCTCATACACAATACGACCGACTAGAATTGCTTGATTTAACATATTTCCCTCCTTTCGCTCCAATCTTAACACATAAATGTTGTATTGTAAAAAAACAAAAATTTAAAATAAAATGATGTGGGTTATAAATTTATTGAATATATCTGGTTATTTTTTAATATTTAACCAAAACAACATAAAAAAACAGTCTTTTGACTGTTAAAAATAATTTTTTAGTAATGAATTTAATTCAACGGCATATTCCATTGGTAATTCTTCACGGAATCGATCAATAAAACCCATGATAATTAATTCTTTAGCCCGTTCCTCACTAATACCACGACTCATTAAATAAAACAGTTTTTCTTTGCTTATCTTTGAAACAGTTGCTTCGTGATTTAAGTTAGAGGTACTATTTTCAACAATATTTTTAGGAATAGTATCACTTTTGGACATCTCATCTAAAATGATAGTATCACATTTTACCACAGCTCTTGAATTAAATGCTTTTTTACTAATGCGCACAGTTCCACGATAATCAGCTTCACCCCCATTAGCAGCTATAGACTTACTTATTATCTCACTTGTAGTAAAAGGGGCCAAATGAATCATCTTAGCACCTGTATCTTGTATTTGAGAAGTAGTAGCAACTGCAATAGATATACATCTACCTTTGGCCCCTTCCCCATTCAAAATGCAAGATGGATATTTCATATTAACACGTGATCCTATGTTACCATCTATCCACTCCATCAAGCCTCCATCTTCTACAATAGCCCTCTTAGTAACTAAATTATATAAATTATTCGACCAATTTTGAATTGTAGTATAACGGCATTTAGCACCTTTCTTTACATATATTTCCACGACAGCTGCATGTAACGAATCAGCCGAATAAGTAGGAGCAGTACATCCTTCCATATAATGCAACTCACTACCCTCATC
>CANQMF010000028.1 GCA_947624915.1 uncultured Bacilli bacterium | reverse complement strand
GTCATTTTTGCCTTCTGAATAGACCTCAATATCAAGCTGTTTACCTAATGTCTTTAACTGCTCAATAGCAGCTGGACGATAAACATCACATGCAACTAATAAAGGCTTTTTCTTTTCTTTTTTACGCAGCCTTAAAGCTAATTTACCAATAGTCGTTGTCTTACCACTACCCTGAAGACCTACCAACATCAGTATAGATGGATGCCCACTAGTATACAACGGTGCCTTTTCTCCACCTAATAACTCTACTAGTTCGTCTTTTAAAATTTTAACAAACATTTCACCTGGTTTTAAGGATTTAGCTACCTCTTCCCCTAATGCTTTGGTCTTAACATCATTAATAAATTCTTTAACAACTTTGTAGTTAACATCAGCTTCTAACAAAGCTAACCTTATTTCACGTGTTACATCACTAATATTATCCTCTGTTATTTTTCCATAACCTTTAATTTTATTAATAGCTGATTGTAATCTATCGCCTAAACTTTCAAACATATAATCACCTATCCCATATTATAACATTTAAATTAAATAAAAATCTATACTTGTAGTATATTTAAACTAATTATTCTAATAATAATTATGGTGATACCATGTCCTATTTGCTTATCTTTGGTGCAAAAACATTAGAAAATATTTTAACAACTATACGCATAATTTTAATTTCAAATCACAGAAAAATACTAGGCTCCATTTTAAGTATTTTTATTACCTTAATATGGATCTTTACAACAGTATCAATTCTCCGCAACATATGGGGCGATCCCCTTAATCTTGTAGCATACACTGGTGGATGTTGTCTAGGATCTTACTTAGGATGTCTTATCGAAGAAAAAATAGCGTTAGGTGATAATATGATTACTTGCATAACCGAAGATGATAACAACATAGTAGATAAATTAAGACAACTTAATTATCAAGTAACAACTATTGATGGATATGGTATAAACGATAAAAAGAAAGTACTATTAATTATGACTAAAAGGAAAAAGAAATATCGATTAGCACGTTTAATTAAATTTATTGATCGTAGCGCAACAGTTATTACAGAAAACGCTACTTATTATGATAGTAAATAGGCCTTATCAGTAATAATATAATTATATTTATCGATATTTTTCTTATTATTAACAAGCCAAACTAATTTCCGTTTAAAATCAATATCAAAATAACTATTGCGTGATAGTGCTAAAAAGTCCAAATAATGATAATCTTTATTTTTATTAATAATGTCGGTTACAAAAACACCTATTGGATAAGATGTTTTATCCTTTAAATCTTTAATTAATCTATAATTAAAAGAGCATAAATAATAATTCAAAGAATACCTTTTAGTTAACGTTAATAACTTTTTAATTAATAATTTATAATTATTATCTTCACTTTTTATATCCAATAAAATTATTTTATTGGATTTTATTCTTTTTAATAAATCTTCCAATAAATCAACACCATGTAATTGCTGATATTTCAAACTTTTAACACTTGTTAAGCCGTACAAAAAATTATGATATATAACTATTTTATTATCCTTAGTCATTCTAACATCTATTTCAATACCTGATATATAATCTTTATCTAAACAATCCAAAAAGGCATTAATTGTATTTTCTTTATAATTATGATCATTAAGTCCACGATGGGCAATTAAATATTTCATAATTTAATATATGAATATCTTTCTATCATTTTAACTAAATTCTATGTGATAAATTCTAGAATTTTTTTAAAATAAATCTTTAATCATTTATTTTTGAATCTAAATATACACTATTTGATATCTAAAATAGCAGTTTTTACTTATGAAGGTTTAGTTTATTTGGTATAAAATCATCACTATTATCCCGTTTTTAGCAAGCAAATATAGAACAACTTCCGTCAATGAACGAATAATCAATGATGATTTTATACCATTAGAAGCTAATCTGTAACAACCAAAATAACGCTTTTTGTGCCACTAGTCAATAGCAATAAATGTAAAGTTATTGTTTGATAAAAGGAAACTTTCCTTCAATAAAATGTCGGTAGTCAGGACATTCTGTAGCACTTGCATATTCATCTCGAATTGTTCGTTCAATCCACTCTATTTGTGATTTACTCATATCCTCATAACGTACAATTGCGATTAGGCCTTCCTTTTCAGCGGTCAGAATCGCTTCATAAGCATCAGGAACAAATTCGACGTACTTGACAGGCATTGGCTTTTTCGATGTTGCTGCATCAGGTATTTGCAATTGAAATCCAGAATCAGTTATCGTCTCAACTGCATTACTAAGATATACTAACACATTTTCTCGTTTTTTCGAAAAGTATATTAGTGATACATTATGATTTGAAACACATGGTGTCAAAACCTTTATTCCCTTAACAGATGAAGCATGAAAATACATTTAATCCCCCCATAAATCTTAATTTATCAGATAGATACCTACCTAACACTTTACACTATACATCTAAATGATGGAAATAACAATCAAATTTATTGTTTATTTGGCAAGAAATTAGATAAAGATAAGAGTTCTAAATGACTATCTCTTCTAACCATTCAATGCTTGTTCGCACACTAATAATGTATCATACATGTATAGATTATTAAAAAAGCAGCGACTTTTGGATCACTACTTTTAATGTTTGTTATTATTAATGCGTCCAACGACCAACGATATCGGCATTAGTACTGTATGGCTCAGGATTTGGAAGTGGCATTTTAACAATCATGGGAATACTAAAGGCACGACCAAATGCTACACAAGTACCTGGTTGTAGACTTTTTTGCTTTTCCATAATTTCTGCACTCATATTTGGTAACATCTTTTCCATATATTCAAGATCACGTGGATGGGTCATTTTAAAAATTAAGAAATTACTACACTGTGAAATAACCGTTTCAGATAATTCGACTGGCCTTTGTGATATTAAGAAAAGCAACATACCAAACTTACGTCCTTCTTTAGCAATACGCTCAAATATATTATAACCTAATAAGAAATTATCATTATCATTTTGAACGTAACGGTGTGACTCTTCCAAAACTAAATGGAACGGAATAGAAGCCCTTTCATTTAGTCTCTTAGTAAAATCAAAAAATATTTTGGCAAAGATCTTAACAATTGTTTTTGATAAACGATCATCAGCATCTTCCAAGTTAAAATTCACAATTTGTGCTTTACGATTATTATAGGTTACTAATGATGCAACAAAATTCTCCATTGAAATATATTGAGGATAATTAAAGAATTCTTTATTCTCACCAACAGCCAAAGCATGTAACCTAACCTTCAAAG
Source organism: uncultured Bacilli bacterium (assembly GCA_947624915.1). Next base: position 9,751 of record CANQMF010000028.1, on the reverse strand, counting down.
TAATGGCCTCATTGTATAATTGTTCATTACGTAATAATCCTTCTGAAATAAGTGTAAATTGTAATGCTTTTTCCAAATCATCAAGAGTAAAGAAATGATCAGCTGTCGGTTCATATTTCTCAAGTTCATCATCAATAAATGACGTAATATATTGTGTTATCAAGATACTTTCTGTAAACTGTCCTGATGTATCAATTAAAAAGCATTCACGAAACTTTCTTACATAACCAATACCTTGTACCGGCGCTTCTAAATTAAATTGTTTGGTAGAACAGCTAGCCAAAATAGAAAAAATATCATTTCGTTTACTAGATGAAGTTTGATTAGTATACATTATATCCATAATCGCTTTTGCAATCAAGTGATTTTTATAGCGAACACTAATATCGCCTTCTGTAGCAAATACTCTAACTAATTTTAACATACGTTCAATAATAGGCAATTGAGAATGCTTCTCGGCACTTAACAGAAGAGCATAATCATCAACAGATAAAAGCCAAAGCGGAATTCGCAATAATTCCCCACCTTCTCTTAACTGAGATTTATTGGTTGTATAAAATTTAAAATTATAGTTAGGATTAATACGATTTAATGCCCTAAAGGCATTATGATATTCTCCATAAGCATCAAAAATCATAAAATTAGATTTAAATGGTAAAAACTTTGGATTGTAAAATAAGCTTTGAATAAAACGAGCTACACCATAAGATTTACCACTACCAGTATTACCAAAAATAGCCAAATGATTACTACATATATCATTAATATTAACGTTAATAGGCATCTCATCATACAAAGGACTTACACCCAAAGTAAAAGACCCTTCTTGAGAACCACCAATTATAATTTTTAACTCGTCAGCATTAATTAATCTTGTCTTAGCAGTTAAATTAGGTTTTCTAAGTACACCACCAATAAAATGTGTATCTGTAAGTTCACCTAAAAATCTAATTTTCATAATATCTGATGAGACATCCTCAACCTCGCCCAATATGCGCTTACTTTCATCTTCAAAAACAACATGCCTATTCATAAGATTAACTACAACATCAGTTGTTTTTGGTACTTCAACATGTGCCATATTATCGCTAATATAAACTATTCGTCCAAACATTCTATCACCCTTCTTACTACATCAAATCCATAATTTGATTTCTTTTATGTTCATCTAAATCCTTAATTATTTCTTTCATATGATTAGCTTTCTCATACAAATTTAACTTTTCTTCATAGTACTGTAATTTAGCATTAATAGTATTTAATGTCTTATGAACAGCATTTCGACTAATCTTGTTATTATCGGCAATTTCTTGAAGTGTTAAATTATCAAAATAATAATCTTTAAAAAACATTTGTTGCTTTTCTGTTAATAAATCACCATAATAATCAAATAATATACTTAACCTTACATCTACCATATAAACTCAACAACCGTACTGCCTATGAGTATAACACTTAATATCAAGTAAATATAGGTCATATACTTTCTCTTAAAAAATTTATGATTATTATAAGCCATAATAAGCATTAAAAGTGCTAATACACCGTACAAAATAGGCAATATGACATCTACACTAACAAAGAAAGAAGCAACACCTACTCCAACTAAGACAATCAATAAGAAAAGTTGTACGTATAAACTAATTCTCGAAAAAGAAAAGGATTTAATTTCAATAACCTCAACATTTTTCACTTAACTACCTCACATATCTTTAAACAAACCATATATATATTTTTCAATATCAAATACTTGTAAATCTTTAGAACCTTCACCTAGTCCAACAAATTTAACAGGTATTCCAACTTCTTCTTTAATTGCTAAAACAATCCCACCCTTAGCTGTACCATCTAACTTGGTTAATACAATACCAGTCACGTTGGTTATCTTTTGAAATTCCTTAGCTTGGCTAATTCCATTTTGACCTGTTGTAGCATCAATAACTAGAAGTGTTTCTTGCGGAGCATCAGGTATTAACTTACCAATTACTTTATTTATTTTCTCTAATTCAGCCATCAAATTAGACTTGTTTTGTAATCTTCCGGCCGTATCAACTAATACCACATCAAACTGTTCTTTTAACGCTCTATCAACACCATCATATATAACACTAGCAGGATCGGCATTTTCTTTATAAACAACAGGACAATTGGTTCTTTCTCCCCACTCACATAACTGTTCCATTGCACCTGCCCTAAATGTATCTCCTGCCACTAATAACACTTTTTTACCCTCAGACTTTAATTTGTCAGCCATTTTACCGATAGTTGTCGTCTTACCAACACCATTTACGCCAACAAACAATATTATAGTTGGACCATCTTCCGCGTAATTAATCTTATTTACCATTATAGAATTATCAACATAAATAATAAACATCTCATCGACAATTACTTCTTTTAAATCTTCACTATTTTCAATATTTTCACTCTTAACCCGTTTTTTTAATTTATCAACAAACTCCATAACCGTGTTAACACCAATATCAGCCATTATTAGTATTTCTTCTAATTCTTCAAAATATTCAGGACTAACCTTTTTATATTTAGAATTTAATAATGTAATTTTAGACACAAATTCCTTTCGACTTTTCTCTAAGCCAGCATCATAAACTTGAACTTCTTCTTGTTCCTTACTGGAAGAAAAAAAACTCTTAATTTTTTTAAAAAAGCCCATGAAAACCTCCCTATTGATCATTCACAATATTATTTTACTATAAATATTGACAAAATTGAAGTATTTTTAGAAAAAAGTAGTATAAAACTACCCTGTCATAGAAGCAAATTCGCGTTCATAAACCTTAATAATATTTTTATTTATTAAATCATAATCAAAAACAATATAAAGATAACTTTTAGCGTTATCATAAAACACTTGATATTCTTTAATACAGCATCTTACCTCGTTATTATTAACATATTGGTAATAAAAACTATATAAATGTTTATCATACTCAAAGTCATAATCACTTAGCCCTTTTATTTTATCAGATATAACATTTTCGATTCGATTATTCCAATTATCATTAAGCCCCACAAAATAATAAAAAGCTAAAACCAAACGAATAAATGGATCTTTACTTAAAATTTTATTTCTTAACATAGATATCCTTCTTACCATGCGCTCATTTTAACATGTAACTAATTTTTAGTCAACCACATATACATCAAGTAGACAAATGTGGAAAAAAAAGGTATAATGTTATAGTTGAATTTGAAACTTAAAAGAAAGGAGCGAAATTTTTGAAGTTATTTGATAGTGGCAGTACTAAAGTATTTGCCCTAGGTGGTTTAGGCGAAGTCGGAAAAAATATGTATTGTATTATGACCGGAAACGAAATTATTATTACCGATGTTGGTATTACTTTCCCATCGAATGAACTACCTGGAATCGATTATATTATACCTGATTTTACATTTCTTAAAAAAAATGAAAGTAAAATCAAAGCACTTTTTATTACACACGGACATGAAGATCATATTGGCGGAATACCTTATCTATTACAAACAATTAATATTCCCGCTATATATGCACCTAATCAAGCAACGGGTTTGATTAGAAAAAAACTTGAAGATCGCAACATGAATTATAAAAATTTATATGTATATACGGAAAAATCAAAAATTAAATTTAAAACAATGACAGTAGAATTCTTCAGAACAACCCACTCTATACCAGATTCACATGGTATAGCAATTACAACGCCTAATGGTACTATTGTCACCACTGGTGACTTTAAATTCGACTTAACACCAATTGGACCAATGTCTAATTTACAAAAAATGGCAGCTATTGGCTCTAAGGGTGTAACATTACTATTAAGTGATAGTACCAATGCTTTAAACTCTGGCTTTAGTATTAGTGAATCCAAAGTTGATGAAACCTTATCTGAAATTTTTTTAGAACACCATGGACGTATTATTATTGCAACCTTCGCATCTAATATTTATAGACTTAAACATATAGTTGATACTTGTAAAAAAAATAAGCGAAAAATTGCCATATTTGGTCGTAGTATGGAAAACAACATTGAAATATCCTTAAATGAAGGTTATATTAAACATAAGGAAATATTTATTACACCAGAAGAAGCTAACAACTTACCTCCAAATAAAGTATGCTTACTATGTACAGGTTCACAAGGTGAACCATTAGCAGCCTTATCTCGAATAGCTAATGGTAGTCATAGACAAATAAGTTTACAACCTGATGATCTAGTTATTTTCTCATCTTCAACTATCCCTGGTAATTCTTTAAGTATTTCTAAAATTATTAATCAGTTATACTTAAAAGGTGTAAAGGTTTGTACTAATACCTCTTTAACTGATGTACATACATCAGGACATGGTTATGCCGAAGAATTAAAACTTATGATTCGTTTGTTAAATCCTAAATATTTTATGCCATTTCATGGTGAATATCGAATGTTAAAACAACATGCTGATTTAGCTATTGAATGTGGTATTCCTAAAGAAAATACCTTTGTTTTAAAAAATGGTGATGTACTATCAATATACAAAGGAAGAATTAAACAAGATGGATCTGTTTTAGCAGGTGATGTTTACATCGATGGTAATCGTATTGGAGAAATAAGTTCAGCTGTTATGCGTGATCGAAAACTCATGTCCAGCGATGGTATTGTTGTAGTTATTGCCAATATTGATACTAAAACCAATCAACTATTAGGTAGTGTTAATATAACCTCAAGAGGCTTTGTCCTTATTCAAGAAAATATTGACTTTCTAAAGGAAATTGAAGAAATAAGCAATAACACAATAAAAAACAAATTAACTGGTCGTGCTAATTATAATGAAATAAAAAGTGAAATCGTTAGTAGTTTATCTAATTATATATATGAAAAAACAGGTCGAAATCCAATTATTCTACCCGTTATCATGGATATAAAAAGAAATACTAATTAAGACTATATTTGAAAACTAAAATTTTAAATATAGTCTTTTCATTTATTCTAAATTTAAAGCCGTATCGTACTTGCCTTTTAGTTAACAATTAAGCGATCTATGAACAATTACAATCTAAACTCTTTATATATCATTAGTTTTAATTAAAGTAGAAATGATAACTAATTGTTTTGTATCTCCCTTACAAGTAACTAATGTCAACGTTTTTTTGTTATGATTAGGTTCTAAAGCCAAAGTTCCATTTTTAATAATGTCATATATTTCACTAACTTGGTATATATATTTGACATCATTATAATATAAATAAATCAAATCATTTTTTCTTAACTTATATAAATCTTTAAAATAAGCATTACTTGGTGCCCCACTATGACCTACAATAATAACCCTACTATTATCTTCATCAGGCATATCGGACTTATCAACAAAAATAATATTTTTATTAATTTCACTTTCAGGATTATCAATATCATATAATCCCCTTTTAAATTTAAGCTTAGGTATTTCTAAAACAGCTGTATAATTATTTTTCTCCTTTGGCTTTTCAAAATATTTTCCAACTAATACTCTGTTAGTATTCACATCAACGAAAGCCTCCTTGTAATCCATACCAAAATAACTAATTCCACAGCCAATAAATAACAAACTAATACAGGTAATACTTTTTCTTAACATAAAATAATCCAGACATACCCAATGTAACCATGATGACACTTTCTACAATATGACTTTCAAGACCAGTATCTGGAATAGGTATAATATCTTCTTCATCATATAACGTTATTTCAATATCAATATTATTCTCATCAATAGTAACTTCATATTCTTGTTGATCTAGTTTATATCCTGCTGGTGCCTCTAACTCCTTAACTATATAATTACCAAAAGGCAAATTTACAGTCCCAATACCATTACTATCAGTTATTAATGTTGTTACTAATTCGTTATCCTGATAAATACCATATTTAGCGCCTTCCAACTTAATTTGATCATTCTTACCTAATTTCTGAATTTTTAAATTTCCTTCTATAACTTTAATTTTAAAAACATACTCTTGATTATATATAGGGCTATACCCCGGTACAATAACATTTTGACTAGTTTTACTATAATACATAGCAAATGCTGTTTTAAAGCGATTATTTTTTCTAACCATTTTAACTTCATATTCACCAACATCTAAATTTTTAAATAACAGCTGTCTTCCATTAACTTGATATTCCAAGTTAGTAACTATGTCATAATTATTCAAATCAATATTACTATCAACAGTTAATATTTGATTGGTTGATACTATATAATTTTTTAAAAAATCAGGCTTCTTATTATGTTCTTGAATAAGTGCTTCTATTTCATTTATCTCATCTTTATATAAATCTAATTTTGGTCCATTTTTCTTATTGGTAAAATAAATATCTGCTTCTTTATCTGATTCCTTCCATACTAAATATTGGGTAACACCATACCAAGTATCGGTTGTATGATTACCATATCCATAGCCATAATAGATAATCATATTAATACGATCTACCTGCTCCTTAGTAAAACCATACTTGGTAAAATCATTGCTTTCAATATACTCAGTATCATTTTGTAATAATGTAAATGGTTCTAAACAATAGATATATGTATTATCTCTTCTCCGTTTTAATTTATATGGATGAGCCGATCTTGTTTGTTCACTATTTGCTTTAGTTATCCACATATCTTCTACTCTTTCTTTATCATAATAAAATGTATCATCTGCTGCATACACAACATTAAGTCCAATAAACATTAATAATGTCGCCATTAAAAATCTCTTCATATTTAACCTCCCATATTAATTATTATTGTTTTACTAGCCATTTCCTTTTTTCAACAAAAAAAAATTAGAAAAAATCTAATTTATTGGGGTAATTATATATATCACTCTTTATTAAGCCTACTTTAAATGTAAGTAACTTATTTTTAATAATAATTGTTCCTATTTATCATATTTATATTCAAAATAATCTAATATTGGATTAGCAGTAATTGCTTTAATACCTAGTTTATCAAATACTTTTTTAGAATTATAAACTCCACCATTAATATGAACATTATTATTCAAATAATTAGTAATCTTTTTAATATCACCATTACGTAATATTTCATCAATGCTTCCTAAATCTCTTTCAATACATTTAATAAATAAACCATCGTATATAGTTCCTAATAGATAAGAAGGAAAATAGCCAAAAGAACCATCCGCCCAATGGACATCCTGTAAAATACCATGACTATAATCTGATACTTCAATATTTAAGTAATCTTTCATCTTCTTATTCCAAGCCTGAGGCAATTCATCAACATTTAAATTATTATTAAAAATATCCTTTTCAATTTCATACCTAATAATAATATGTAGACAATAAGTTAGCTCATCAGCATCTGTCCTTATGGGACCGCTACAAACATGATTTAGTTGTTCACAAAATTCCTCTAAAGATAGAGTAAGGTGGAGCTTCTGTTTTATGTCATCATATATGGGAATCCAAAAATTAATATTTCGGCCTAAAATATTCTCATAAAAACGTGACTGACTTTCATGCAGTGCATATAATCCATCTATACTAGCATTGGTTAGTGAACCTATTTTAGGATCAATATTTTGTTCAAAAATGCCATGTCCGCCTTCATGAATAATTGTAGAAACAAATTCAATAGGATTATTGGTATGTTTAAAAGCAATACGAACATCATCCAGATTTATCTTTTCTGTGTATCCATGAGGATAAATGCCTAACGTTCCTTTATTCAAATTAAAGCCAATATAATCTAATAAATACTTAGCACAATCCATTAAATCACTATCACTATAATATTGATTCAATCCTGTGATAGGCTTACTATCTTTATACTTATCAATTAAAGGAATTAATCTTTCCTTTAATTGTTCAAACAAGTTATCAATAACATCACTTGTCATGCCATCTTCATATGTATCTAACATCGCATCATATACATTTTTATCAGGATACATATATTGGTAAAACTCTTTAGTCAATTTAATAATTTGCGCTAAATATGGTTTAAATAAATCATAATCGTTGGCTTGTTTGGCTTCTTCCCAAATAACATTGGTAATACTTCGTTGCTTAGCATACTTTTCAAAAAAAGTATTTGGTACTCGTTTATGTAATTTAAATTTTCGATAAAGCTCTTTTATAAATAATTGTTCTATTTCACCTAAATCATTAAACTCGTCACTATCAATACATTCCTCTAGCAAATCTCCATATTTAGAATTTGTATATAAATTAAACACCTCTAATTCTAGCTCAGTTTTCACATCTATTAAATATTTTTTAGAATCTTTTGGGGCCGTAGTTAATAATTCCCAACCTAAAATACTAACCAAATATTCTTTTTTAGCAATATTCTTTTGATATTGTTTAAATTCTTCTACCTTATTCATCTTTGCCTCCCTTTATTTTAAAATACCATATTGATACTTAAAAGCAATAATTCTTTGAACAGCTTTATCAATCTTTTTTTCATCTATTACACCAGATCTTACACTCTCTAATAAATTAGAATAATCTAAATTAATGTTTCCCGTTATAATTAGATCATTTCCAGCCGTAAAAGCTAAGGTTGAGCGTTTATCTTGTTCAACATACTTTGTAATTGCCCCCATTGATAAATCATCGGTTATGATTAGCCCTGTAAAGTTTAACTTATCTCTTAGTTCTTGATGCATTTTACTAGATAAAGATGATGGAAGTTTATTATCAATGACGTTTACAATATTATGAGACATCATAATAACCGGTACTTGTTTTTCTATTCCAGCTTTAAATGGAAGATAATCATTATTTACGAATTCTTCATAACTTCGATTATCAATCGAAATTCCAGCATGTGTATCCAAATTATTACCATAGCCAGGAAAATGTTTTAAAGTACTAGCAAAATTTTGAGCTCTATCAATTCTAATCACCCTAGAAATATACTCGCTTGTTTTAGTAGCATTTTGTCCAAAACTACGCTTATACATATAGGCATTCTGATCTGTAACCACATCAGCGACTGGGGCAAAGTTTAAATTAATTCCTAATTCTTTTAAAAGATTATCTTTTTCTAACTCAATTTTTTCTATTAAAGACCAGCCACCCTGACTATATAATTCTTGACTTGATGGAAACCGCTCATTACGAAAGCTAGAATAAGAACTAACACGAGTTACCGTTCCGCCTTCCTCATCAACGGCTATAATCAAAGGAACTGAGCTTATCTTTTGATACTCATTAATCTTTTTTATTATGTCTTGTTTAGTACGGTCTTTAAAATCCGCAGCAAACAAAACAAATCCACCCGGAGAATATTTATTGATATAGTCTATTGCTTTATCCTCTCTCATAGTAATCAAAAATAGTTGACCAATTTTCTCTTCTAAAGTCATTGTTGCCAATTTATCTTTAGCTTCATCATAATAATCATAAAAAAGTGGTTTTATTTCAGGTGTTACTTCATCTTGATCATTTATTATTACTTCTTTTTTATCTTTACCAATAAATGAAAAAATATCTAAGCCTATAATAGTGGGCACAATAAATCCCAATAATAATAATAATTTAACCCATAACTTCATTATTTCACTATCCTTCTCTATTTATTATGATAACATAAATGTTGATTAATGCAAATAAATGATCTTTTTAATTAATAAAAATTGTCAAGGGTATTATTTTGTGATATGATATAGGTGTTAAAGCAATTTGTCCTCATAGCATATTAGGATAGTGCACATCCCTCCTAAGGATGGAAGGTAGGTTCGAATCCTACTGGGGACACCAGATAGATACCA
>CANQMF010000027.1 GCA_947624915.1 uncultured Bacilli bacterium | reverse complement strand
AATCCTTCCTTGGTTTTATATTTCTATATTACCATAGAAAGGATTTTTTACTTTACACAAAATTTTTTACAGACTCATAAAAAGGGCTAGTTCTTCTATTGTAGTTATTAAGATGTCACTTTGAATATTTTACCTTTATCACTTTTCCTATACAATCCATTTTCATTATGTTAAAATTATTCTATTATATTAAAAATAAAAAGACTGTTTTCAAAATCTTTTGACTTTGTCAACAGTCTGAATCGACATTGTAGTGATGTCTATTTTTTGTAATGTTGTTATATTACTGAAATCAAATTATTATTCTGAGTCGGATTCAGAGTCAGAATCAGAACTTGATTCATTTTGTTGTTTTCTGTATTCTTCAAGCTCGTCAAGGAAGTTATTGTAACTGTCTTTTAAATCAGTATCATAAAATGCTAATTTATACTTGTTTCTAAGCTCTGTTATTATATCATAACTTAACATTTGATCATTAGTTAGCTTTTCTGTAGCGACTGCATCTTTGATTTCATCTTTAACATCATCTAATTCATCTGGGTCGTCTTTAGAAACTCTTAAAATAAAATGATATCCGTCACTACCCTCAACTTTGTCAGTTGTTGCTTTTCCATCTTTTAAATCGCCTAACTTTTTCCATACAGCTTCATCAGCATCTGTTTTGATAGCTCTTTCAACTAGACCACCATCACTAGCGTTATCAGCTTCAGAATATTTTTTGGCTAGTTCAGTAAATTCATCAACAAGTTTGTCTCCAGATTTATCTTTTAACTTCTTTTTAATTTCATTTACTGTATCATCAGCGTCGTCATCTTTTTTTACTAAGATATCACGATAAGTATAAACTGTTTTATAATTTTCATTATAATAATCTTCAACTTCTTTATCAGTTAGCTTTTCTATCACATATTTCTTAATTGTAGCTGAAAGTTTAGCTTGAGTTATAAAAAATGCTTTTAATCCTTCTTCATCTTTAATACCAGTAAGTCCCATTTGTGTTGAAGCAAATTCACCAATTGGCATTCCATATGATTCAGCATATGATGTATATAGTTGAACATATTGTTCAGCCTCTTTGGTAATTTCATCTGTTGTTTCTATTTCTTTTTCAGCAATTTGTGCATCAACCCAATTTATCACAACATTATATCCATATTGCCCCTTTAATTCTTCATACAATTCGTCAGCTGTATATTTCTTACCATTTATTTCAGCAATAACTTCTTTGCCATCTTTTAAAGATGGGTTACCACATGCTGTTGTAAATAATATTCCTAATACAGCTAGCATACATAATGCTTTTTTCACTCTATCAATCCTTTCTAAATGTTATGATAACAAATATTTAAGGAAAATTCAATCATTTAATCACACATTCATAAAAACTTCATAAAATAGTTTTGAATAGATAAAAAGGAGGAAAGATTTTATGTGTTGTAATTCAGGTGTATCTTCAGCAGCTATCGTTTTAGTATTATTTATTCTTTTGATAATTATACTTGGAGCATGGATCTAAGGAGGTAGTTTATGTCTTGTAATGAATCAAATAACAAAGACATGACACAAAATAACTGTAAAAAAGGTAATAATAGTGGTAATAATGGTGGCTTATCAAGTTTTGTTATTGTAGTTGTCTTATATATTCTATTGGCTATTATAATTGGGTCATGCATTATCTAAAGAGGGCAAAGCACCTCTTTTTTTGTAAAATCTTTTTTAATGTTATCTACACTTTTTTACATAATTAGTTAAATAATTTTGTTTAAATATATTTACAAAAATAGTGCATTATTATATAATGTTGGTGAAAAGTGGAATAATGTGGGGAAAAGTGGGTGATTTTTATGTTTATCGGTGAATATCACCATACTGTTGATAATAAGGGCAGAATTACTATTCCTGCTAAAATACGTGAAGAGTTAGGCAATGACTTTTTTATGACTCGTGGTTTAGAGGGATGCTTATATATTTATTCTAAGAAAAGTTGGGATAGTATTATAGAAAAATATAAAGAAATTCCTGATACTCGTGATAAGCGTTATTTCATGAGAATTTTCCTTTCAGGAGCAGTAAGTTGTGAAATTGATGCTCAAGGGAGAGTTAATATTCCAACTCCATTACTGGATTATGCAAAACTAGAAAAGGATTGTTTAATAATTGGTGTTGATGATCGATTGGAAATTTGGAGTAAAGAAGAGTGGGAAATTTTTATAAATACTAATGAAAATAAACTATCGGATTTAGCTGATAATTTATTTTCTGATATATAGGTTTAAGGGGGCCATATTTTGCATACAAGTGTTTTGTTAGAGGAAACTATTAAGTACTTAAATTTACATGATGATGATATTATTGTTGACTGTACTTTAGGATATGGTGGCCATAGTAGTGAAATTTTAAAAAAAATTTCTAAAGGGTATTTGTATGCTTTTGAGCAAGATAAAGCAGCTATTGAATACAGCACCAATCGTTTGGATGAAGTAGGATCTAATTATCAAATTATACATAGCAATTTTGTTGAAATTAAAACAGAGTTGGCAAATCATGGCATAAAAGAAGTTAATGGCATTATATATGACTTAGGGGTTTCTAGTCCACAACTTGATAATGGCGAAAGAGGTTTTAGTTTTCATCAGGATGCACCTTTAGATATGCGTATGAATCAGGAGCAAGAATTTAGTGCCTATGATGTTGTTAACCAGTACACTTATGAACAATTAGTTAAAATTTTATATGAATATGGTGAAGAGAAGTTCGCTCCTAGTATTGCTAAAGGAATTATTAGCAGTAGACCTATTAATACGACTTTAGAGTTGGTAGAAGTAATAAAAAAATGTGTGCCAGAAAGATATCGTCGTGATAAACATCCAGCTCGAAAAGTATTTCAAGCTATTCGCATTGAAGTTAATAATGAACTGCAAGTTTTTGAAAAAAGTTTAACTGATGCTTTAGATTTGCTTAAAATTGGCGGGAGGATTTGTGTGATTACATTTCATTCTCTGGAAGACAGAATATGTAAGAATATCTTTAAAAAAGTTACAGATGTTAATTCAGAATTAAAGACTTTGCCAATAATTCCTGATGAATATCAAGCTCATTATAGAATTGTTAAAACTTTAGAACCAAGTCGGTCAGAAATAGAGAAAAATGCTCGGGCTAGAAGTGCAAAATTAAGGGTAATAGAAAGGGTTAAGTAGTATGAAAAAGAAACAGAGGAAAATGAAGTTTATTGGTGAGGAGAAAGTGTTAATATTTATTATTCTTTTATGTGGCGTCTCTTTGTTCGCTATGCAGACCTTTTTTGGTGCACAAATTAGCAATATTAAAATGAATATTGAGAAGGTTGAATATAAAATTGAAGATCAGCAAAAGAAAAACGAATCATTGACGATGCAAATAAATGAGTTAACGTCTTTCGATAATGTTAGTTCTGTTATTGAAGATATGGGTTTAGCCTATAACAACAAAAATATTGTTGTTATAAATAAATAAACTATGTTATAATTATTGTGGTGATGGTATGAAACGGGTAAGGAAAAAAAGTATGACAGTTACAAATAACTGGATTGTTCCTAAAAGGCTATTATTGTGCTACCTGTTTTTTTTATTTGCCTTGTTAATACAATTTGCTTATATTACGTTATCACCAAAAGTATATGGTGATAATCTTAAAGAATTAGCCGCTAATCGTACAACTGTGTCTCATGATTTAATTGCTAATAGGGGAACTATTTTTGATAATGATGGTAATGTTTTAGCTAATAGTGTTACTTCCTATACTCTCATTGCCTATTTAAGCCCATCTAGAGAAACTGATTATGTTACTGATAAGGAACTTACAGCCAAAAAATTAGCTGATGTATTAAAAGCACCATACAACTATATTTATGATCGCCTTAATGCAGAATCATATCAAGTAGAATTTGGTGTGTATGGTTCTAAATTAACAGAATTACAAAAAATAGAAATAGATAATTTAGAATTACCGGGGATTGATTTCATTGAATCAACAAAACGATTTTATCCAAATGGACAATTTGCTTCATATGTTATTGGATATGCTAAAGAGTATACAGCTATTAACTTGAAGTTAAAAGAAGATTTTGATTTAAAAGATTATTATAAAAATTATTATAGTAAGTATGATGATATTAAGTTGACGATATATGATGATAGTATTGTTGCTGATAATGGAGATAGCATTAAAGCTATTAAAATAGGTAGCACTTTTTATACTTTAACAGTAGGTAAAGATAATGCTATTCTAGTAAGAGGTATTTTTAATGTTATGGCTAACGAAGTATCAACTCGAACTGACTCTGTTATCGAGGGCGAGTTAGGAATTGAAAGTAAGTTTAATGATGATTTAAAAGGTATTAATGGAAGTGTAACGTATCAAAGGGATTTATCAGGATATAAAATACCAGATACTCCTGAAACACGAGTTGAAGCAATTGATGGAAAAGATATTTATTTGACTATTGATTCTAGTATTCAACGTTTTTTAGAGTCTGCCGTTAAGAAACAGGTTGAAGAATGGGGATCAGAATGGATGATTATGGTTGCTATGGATGCTAAAACGGGAGAAATTTTAGGAAGTGCTACTAGTCCTAATTTTGATCCCAATACTTTGTCAGCAGATATGAATTATCAAAATCCATTGGTATCGTATGAATATGAACCAGGGAGTGTAATGAAAACATATACATATTTATGCGCAGCTGATAAAGGTAATTATGACGGTAGTGCTACTTATAAGTCAGGGTCTATTAAAATTGGTGAAGATCATGTATATGACTGGAATAAAAGAGGCTGGGGGACTATATCATATGATGTTGGATATATTCACTCAAGTAATGTTGGAGCTATTCATGTTGCCCAGGATTATTTATCGCCTGTAGAATTGAAAGAATGTTTAAAGTCATATGGATTTGGTTCTAAAACTGGCATAGAATTAAGTAGGGAGTTAAATGGTAATATTAATTTTAATGAGAAAGTAGATATAGATTGGTTGTCAGTAAGTTTTGGTCAAGGATTAACAACAACAGCAATCCAACAAGTACAAGCTTTAACCATTTTAGCTAATGATGGGTATATTGTTAGACCTCACATTATAAAGAAAATAGTTGATCACAGTACTGGTGATATTATTGAAACTAAGACCGAAGTTGGCAAGAAAGTTGCTAGTACGAATGCTGTTAACATAGTTAAAAAATTAATGTATAATAATGTTCATACCAAAGGTGCTACTGGAAGTAGTTATTATATCAAAGGTTTTGATGTCATTGGTAAAACGGGTACTGCTCAAATAGCTGAAAATGGTAAATACTTAACAGGAAATAACAATTATATTGTATCATTTGCTGGAATGTTTCCTTATGAAGATCCAGAGATTATAATATATACAGCGATCAAAAAACCGCGTACTTATTTGTCATATGTTACGGCACCATATGTAGTAGAAGTTATTAATAATATTGCTAAGTATCGAAATATGTTCACTGATATTGAGGAAGAAAAAATAAAGAGTCAAAAATATGAATTAACATCCTATGTTAGTTTAACTACTAAGACAGTAAAAAGTGAATTAGATAAAATGGGTTTGAATACCATCGTTATAGGTGATGGAGATAAAGTAGTTGGACAGTATCCGACTGCCGGTAGTGCGGTTATTACTGGTGATAAAGTGTTTTTATTGACCAATGGCTCAAAGATAATGGTTCCTAATTTAACCAATTGGTCACGTATTGAAGTAATTAAGTTTTGTGAGTTAGCTAAAATAGATTATAAAATCAATGGCTATGGATATGTTATTAAGCAAAACATTAAGGCAGAAACTGAGCTTAATGGACAAATTATTGAGGTTGATTTACAGAATAAAGAACATAAGAAAGAGAAGGCGAAGGATGAGAAGAAAACTTCTTAATGTGGTTATTGTAATTTTTATTGGGATATGTATTGGTGTATTAGTTTACTCTGGTTATCAAATATTTATTTGGCATGAAGAAAATAAAGGTATTGATGATCAAATTGATATTATAGATGAAAACGTTGATGTAGAGGAAAAGGTTGATACGGATGCAACTGAAATTGTTAATCCTCCAACAGAAAATAAATCTGATCCTTATTGGGATTATATTAAAGTTAATTTAATTGATGTTAATTTTGATGAGTTAAAGAAAATTAATAACGATGTAGTAGGATGGATTCAAGTTGCTGGAACTAATATTAACTATCCATTTGTGCAAGCAAAGGATAATAAATATTATTTAAGACATCAGTTTGATAAGAAGTATAATACAGCAGGTTGGGTATTTATGGATTATCGTAATAACAGAGAGGAATTCGATAAGAATACAATTTTATATGCTCATGGACGTTTAAATAAGACAATGTTTGGGTCACTACGAAATGTTGTAAAAAAGAGTTGGTACAATAACGCTGATAACTATATTGTCAAAATATCTACAATGACTGAAAATACATTATGGCAGGTATTTAGTACGTATCGGATTAAAACAACGAATGATTATTTGCAGATTGATTTTAAAGATGATAATAATTATCTTTCATTTCTCAATATGTTAAAAAGCAGAAGTGTTTACGATTATAAAGTTAATTTGAATGCTAATGACCAAATCATTACGTTATCAACCTGTCATAATGATACGGATAAAATTGTTTTACATGCCAAACTTATTAAAAGAGAGAAAAAACAATAATTGGCAGAGAATTAGTGATCAATTTTGTTTGGATGACGAAAGTCATCTTTTTTAGTGTATATGGGATATGAAAGTAAAAACAATAAAGGACTGTCTTAAAAACGTCTTTTAAAAGCTATTTATCACGTTAATAGGCGAAATTTTAGATAATAAAAATTTATATAAATACATAGACAAAAATTTAAAAATAATATATAATTATATAATAGGGTGAGGAGCAAGGTTATGTATTGTAAAAAATGTGGTAACTCTGTAAAACAAGGAGAAGTTTTTTGTACTAACTGCGGTGTGAAACTAGAAAATGATCAAAGTTTATCTATAGATGATAGAGAAACACATGACGAATTAGTACAACCATTATTTGATAGTGAATCATTAAGTAGTAGTTTGAATGAAAAACAAGAAAGCGATCAAAGTTTATCCATCGATGATAAAGAAACTCATGACGAATTAGTACAATCATTATTTGGTGGTGAATCATTAAGTAGTAGTTTGAATGAAGAACAGGAAAGTGATCTAGGCTTATCTATAGATGATAGAGGAACTCATGACGAATTAGTACAACCATTATTTGGTGGTGAATCGTTGAGTAGTAATTTGAATGAAGAACAGGAAAGTGATCAAGGCTTATCTATAGATGATAAAGGAACTCATGATGAATTGATTCAACCATCGTTTGATAGTGAATCATTAAGTAGTAGTTTGAATGAAGGACAGGAAAGTGATCAAGGCTTATCTATAGATGATAAAGGAACTCATGATGAATTAGTACAACCACCATTTGATAGTGAATCATTGAATAGTGACTTAAATCATGGTAGTAACATGAATGATAATCAAAGTATAGCGTCAATAAATTATGTGTACCAACAAAAAAAGAAATCTAATTCAAATAAAATAGTTATTGTGTTAGTAATTATCGGCATTGTCGTGATTGGATTTATTGCCTTGTTATTTATCATTCCTTTTTTGCTTAGAGTATTCTTTTTAGTATCTAATAGTACATCTAAGGATTCAAAAGAATTAGTTTGTGAATCAAATGAGGGTAGTCTTACTATAAAATACGATGATTCAACGATCAATGGCTATATATCTACAGGTATAGATTATAACTTAGAATCTGAAAGAGAACGTGCAAAAGAGATTGGTATTGATAATTATATAAAAGAATATACTAAATGGTTTAGCACGAATAATTCTGGCACTTGTAGTTATGGTGATCAAGAAACAGGTAACACTAATGGTGATGAAGAAAAGGAAAAAATTAATACTATTACAATTGGTGATGATAAATATGGCTATATTGAAGTTCCTGATACTTGGATAGAATCTAAAAATATAGATGATGATATGTCATTACAATATGGTTATGCTGGTATGTATTTTGTTTCTTTAAATTATTTTGAAAATCCCGAATATTCAGCTAAGATTTATGCATCCAATTATATGTATGATAAACAAAGTTCTGAAGATGTAGAAAATGTTACTGGAAAGACTGTTAAAATTGGAAAGAACAAAGAATATACCGCATATAAAATAAGTATGCATTATCCTGCTGATTTAGTTTCTTTGATTACTTATTGGTTTGAAACTGAGGATGGTAAGGTTCACTATATAACTTTAAAGGGGCCTGAGAAAATGGATGTTCAAGAACTAACAGACTATTTATTTATTCCAGAAAGTTTTAGTTTAAAAAATAATTAAATTAAGAATATATATTAAAAATGAAAATGTTTATGTAGGTCAATAAAAACTGTTCTTGGTGAACAGTTTTTATTGTTTAATGATTATTAATGTTAATGATGTTAAAATCTCTGCTTCTTGCTGTTTAATGACTTTTTATTCTACAGTAACCGATTTTGCTAGGTTACGTGGTTTATCAATATCGCAATTATTTAATTTAGCTACATAGTATGCGATTAATTGAAGGGGTATAATTGATACAATTGGTTGTAAAAATGAACTAACGACTGGAATCTTGACAATAATATCAGCTATATCATTATTAATAGTTTGATTAGTTAGAACTATACTATAAGCATTTCGGGCCTTGACTTCTTTAATGTTACTAATGGTTTTATTTTTTATTGAATTTTGGGTAATGATGGAAATAACTGGTGTACCTTTTTCAATTAAAGATATTGTTCCATGTTTTAATTCACCGGCTGGGTAAGTTGAACTATTAATATAGGAGATTTCTTTTAATTTTAACGAGCCTTCTAAAGCAATAGTATAATCTATTAAGCGGCCTATAAAAAATATATCTTTATGGTTATATAGTTTTTTGGCTATTAGTTTATAGTCTTGATTATATATTAGAGATGTTAATATTTCTTTAATTTGCTTCTGATCTTTTTTTAATTGCGTTAAATATATAGATTTATCTTTATTAGCTATTTTAAGTGCTAAAAGTGATAAAATAGTCACTTGGGCTGTATAGGCTTTAGTTGTAGCAACTGCAATTTCTTGACCTGCTTTGGTATATATAACTTCATCTGCTTCGCGAGCAATGCTTGACTCTTCAGTATTTACAATCGCAAGTGTTTTTATTCCCTGTTTTTTGACTTTTCTTAGACAAGCTAATGTATCAGCTGTTTCACCAGATTGTGATATAAAAATCACGAGACTATTTTTATCAAGGAAGCAGGTTTTATATCGATATTCACTGGCAACATAGCAATTAGTTTCTTTTTTAGCATATTCTTCAAATAGGCATTGTGCTACTAGTCCGGCGTGATAAGCTGATCCACAACCAACAATATCAATACGGTGATATGATGATAAATCAGGAATCTCTTTTAAATCATTGCAGACGTGTTTTTTTATTAATTCATTAATTATTATTGGTTGTTCATTAATTTCTTTTAACATATAGTGTTCATAGGTACCTTTATCTGTTGGGTCGTAGTCGTGTTTAAAGTGATGGATAGTGTTTTTTATTTTTTTTTCATTATGATAAATGATTAATTCGTCATTTATTTTGGCAATATCATTGTCATTTAATATAACATAATCAGTTGTATATTCTAAAATAGCTGGTATATCAGAGGCTGTAAAAAAACTGTTTGTTGCACATCCAATTATTAACGGGTTGTCTTTTTTTAAAGCGTATAGTGTATCTAGTTCGTCATCAAAAATAATGGTTAGAGCATAACTGCCTTTAAAAATTTTTTTCAGTTTATTAAGTACTGTTAAATGATTATTTTCATCTTTTGCTAGGTAGTCTATCATTGCACATGCCACTTCTGTATCAGTCTGTGAACTAAATTGATATCCTTGGGCTTCTAATTGCTTTTTTAATTCTAAATAATTTTCAATAATTCCATTATGAACAATTGTTACATTACCAACTCGATGTGGGTGGGCATTAGTGTTACTTGGGGTACCATGTGTTGCCCATCTTGTATGACCAATGGCGACGTTGGATTTTATATTAAAGTTAAGTTTTTGCTTTAATAAGTTGATTCGCCCTTTTTCCTTTTTTATTGTAATCTTTTTTTTGTCGACATAAGCAATGCCAGCTGAATCATAACCGCGATATTCTAATTTTTGAAGACAATCTATAGTCTTCTTAATTGCCTTGTTATCTTTACCAACGTAACCGACAATTCCACACATAAAAATCCTCCTTTAAACAACATAGTAAATGTTCTTAACATAATTATACATTATTCTATTAAAAAAATAAAAGGATTATGAGTATTTATCAATAATAATATTATAGGGTGGTAAAATGCGACACAAAATAATTATAGGCGTTTTAGTAGCAATGGTTGGGCTAGGCATTTTTTTATTAAATACTTTCGGTAGCAGTGAGGTTATTGAAGAGGATGTAGAGTTGGAAGAAGAGATAACTAAAAAAGATGTAGGTAACGTCGTTAGCAATAAAGTAAAAGTTGATATTAAGGGCGCTATTAAAAGTCCCGGTGTTTATGAAGTAGATGATGGTTTACGCGTTAATGATGTTATTAAACTAGCTGGGGGATTAAACAAGAATGCTAATACAAATTACATAAATTTAAGTTCTAGGGTTAAGGATGAAATGGTTATTTGGGTATATACTGATGATGAGATTGAGAAGTTAGAACTAGATAAAAGTTCAACTAATTATATGATTGAAGCTTGTAATTGCCCTTTAATGGATAATACTACTTGTTTAAATAATAATGATGATGTAGAAAATATAAATAATAAAATAAATATTAATAACGCTTCTTTGGAGGATTTGATGGCATTAGAAGGTATAGGGGAAGCTAAGGCTCAAGCTATTTTGGAATATCGAAAGTTAAACGGATTATTTCAAAGTATTGAGGATTTAAAAAAAGTAAGTGGCATCGGAGATACTCTATATGACAAGATTAAAGATAATATTACAGTATAAATATACAGTTTGGATATTTTTGGCTATTATTTTAAGTTATGTAATATTTTGTTTAAACAATGTATCAGCTAAATCTCAGAGCAGCGATATTCGTAATTATGAAGGTATAATAAAAGATCTTGAAATTGATGGTAACCATATAAAAATATATATTGACGATTTTTTAATTAATTATTACGTTAACAATAAAGAGGAATTAGATGATTATAATATTGGTGATAAGATTAGGGTACTAGGGATAGCTAATTTACCTGATACGGCGCGTAATTTTGATCAATTTAATTATCGCCATTATTTGCTTAGTAAAAAAATATATTATATTGTTGAGGCTAAAAGTGTTTGCCTTTTGGAGAAAAATAAAAATATTATTTATGAATTAAAGCAGTTGATTTTAAATAAAATAGCGAACCGTTCTACGAGTGGTTATCTTAGAACTTTTTTATTAGGTGATAATTCAATGATTGATAATGATGTTATGACTAGTTACCAGAAAAATGGAATAAGTCATCTTTTTGCTCTATCAGGAATGCATGTTTCTTTGCTAACTAGTTTAATAATGTTTTTGGTGCAGAAAGTAACCTCTAAAAAGATCATTAAATATGGAGTGGTTATTTGTTTCCTTTTCTTATATGTAATGTTAACAAATTATTCGTTATCAATTATGAGAGCTGTTTTATTATTTATTTTTTGTTTTTTGAACAACTATTTTGAATGGAATATTAAAAACGAATATCTTTTAATTTATATTTTGGGATTTAGTTTACTTTATAATCCTTTTTATGTATATAATAATGGCTTCCTTTTTAGTTATATTGTTACTTATTCTTTAATAAAATTTGGATATATTATTAATAGTTATCATAATTATTTTGTTAAATTGTTTTTAATTTCTTTCATAGCTTTCTTAGTTAGTATTCCTATTATGGTGAATAGTTATTTTGGTATAAATGTTATTACCCCTGTTATTAATTTGTTTTTTGTGCCTTTAGTCTGTTTTATTATGTTTCCATTAGCACTTTTAACTTGTATTTGTCCATATTTAGATAATTGCTTTTTAGTCATTATAAATATTGTTGAACAATGCTCATTACTAGTTAGCAAAATTAATTGGTTTTACATTGCTCTTGCTCACATACCTTCTTATGTTATATCCCTTTATTATATAATTATTTATTTTGTTATTATCAATTTTCCTAATAAAGAATATAAATATATTGTAGGATTAGTTATATTGATCTTGATCCATTATCATATTAATTATTTTAAAAAATATGCTACTATGGATATTATTAATATTGGTCAGGGTGACGCTATATTAATAACCTTACCCCATAATAAGGGTAATATATTAATTGATTGTGGTAATGTTATTAATTATGAGAAAACTGATTGGAAACGTAAAAATAATGCATATGATGTTGGTGATGATATTATTGTTCCATATTTAAGATCACAAGGAATTCATTCTTTAGATTATGTTATCATTACACATGGTGACTATGATCATATTGGCTCATTATCTAAAATTATTGATAATTTTAGAACCAAACAGGTGATATTTAATAGTGGTAATGATAACGAAATGGAAATGAAACTTATTCAGAATTTAAAAAAGAAATATATTGATTATCAACATTTTAGCCAAAACAAATTAAATATTAATGGATATAATTTATATTTTTTAAATGATATTGATGAAGAAAGTGAAAATGAAGATAGTTTAGTTATATATGCTAAGATTAATAATAGCTCATTTATTTTAATGGGTGATGCAGGTTTTAAAACGGAAGAATACATAATGAATGAATATAAGTTGTCGGCTGTGGATATATTAAAAGTAGGACATCATGGTTCGAAGTATAGTACAAGTCAGTCTTTTGTTAGATATTTGAAACCTCAATATGCCTTTATATCAGTTGGATTGAATAATAAGTTTAATCACCCAGATAAAAGGGTGTTACAAGCATTAGCTACTAGTAAAACTTATTTAACAAGTATTAATGGTGGTATAAAAATAATTTTTAAATCCCCTATACTTGTTAAGACTGTACGCTAATCGCATTAGCGTTTTTATATAGATGGAGAACTTCGTGTTCTCTTTTAATGTGAAAATAAATAAATTTTTTTTAAAAAATGTGTTATAATATATACTACTTTTATAAAGAGGACATCTAAATTTAAAAAAATGAAAAAAAATGTCTTTAAAAAAAGGAAATAATTTGTTTATATTGTATATTATTATTGGAAGCGTTTATTTTATTGGACATAGTACTGAAATTGGAAAGTTGGAAGTGGTTTATGAAAGTAGATAATAAACTTTTAAATGAGATACGAAATAAGGTAGATATTGTAGAAGTTATTTCCAACTATATAACTTTGACAACAAGGGGAAAAAATTATTTTGGTGTATGTCCTTTTCATGATGATCATTCACCTAGTATGAGTGTTTCAAAAGAAAAACAAATATATACCTGTTTTTCTTGTGGTGCAACAGGGAATGTTTTTAAGTTTTTACAAGATTATGAACATATTTCGTTTATGGAGGCTGTTAAAAAGTGTGCCGATATGTGTGGCATCAGCGTTACTATAGCACCTAATAGTGAAGAATTGGCATTAAAAAAGAATAAGCCATTGTATGATATGTATGAAATAAGTCAAAAGTTTTATCAAAATAATTTAAATAGTTCTTTTGGAAAAACAGCTAAAGCGTATTTGTATTCTAGGGGCCTTACTGATAATGAACTTAAGACGTTTGAAATTGGTTTGTCTTTAAATGAGCAGGATATGTTAGTTAAATTACTTAAGCAGAAAGAATATAGTGATAAAGACTTACTAAAGAGTGGTTTAGCTAATGCTAATGAGAATGGACTATATGATAAATACCGTAACCGAATTATGTT
>CANQMF010000026.1 GCA_947624915.1 uncultured Bacilli bacterium | reverse complement strand
GCAAGTTTCCTTGACATATTCATAATAACATAAAAACGACTTTTTGACAAGTCGTTTTATATTGATACTCGAAAAGTCCGAGTTTAGTATCAATCTGGTGGCGACGGGGAGATTCGAACTCTCGACATCATGGGTATGAACCATGCGCTCTAGCCAACTGAGCTACATCGCCACAAAAGCAAGCAATATAAATATATCATATTTGAGCTATTTACGCAAGCTTTTTTATTCTTTTTCATTTATTTTCTTACATTTTTCCAAATCTCCACCATTAACAATTGTTTGTACCATATCACAACTTTTATATTTTGAATAGTCCTCAATTTTCTTTATGAAATCAGCCTTCTTACTCTCTGAAAAGCCAATATAGTAATAATCACCAATAATTGTAAGTGGCACATATCGTTCGTTAATACCCATCTGTGATAATACCTTATCATATAATGAGTTATTTTGACTGGCCTCATACTTTTCAATGTGTAAAAATTCATAATTTGAAACTATGCTATCAAGCCATGTCATCTCATCATGACAATGGGAACATGATGAACTATAAAACAGATATAAAGTAACCTCATTCTGGCCAATATTAGCACGATCTACATCATAAACAGCTTGTTTGATTTCATCGTTAAAATCTAAAACTTCAATAGCATAATTTCCCTCAATCATGTAATTTTTATTATCACAACCCAATGTGATAAAGCAAAGCAATAAAATGCATATATATTTTCGCATAATCATCAATACCCTCAGAATATTTTCGGAATAAATATTATCACAGCTCCAATCAATGATATAATACAAAGAATAAGACTAGCAGCCGATGCTGTATCCTTCGCAATTTTTGCTAAAGGATGAATATCAGTTGTTATAAGATCAACAATTGCCTCAACGGCCGAATTAACCATTTCCATGCTTATTACACCACCTATCGCCAATAACACAAACAACCATTCACCAGTCGAAATATTGTAGTAAAAACCGGCTAAAGTAACAATTACAGTAGCCAAAAGCATAATAATAATATTATGTTCGTTCTTTATGCTATAAGCGATACCAGAACAGGCATGTAAAAAACTTTTAGCATAGCGCACGAGAAAATTTCCTTTGTCTTTTCTCCTTAACTCAGTCATTTTTCTTTACTAACTCTTTTCTTTTAGAAACTACTAAATCATCAGCGTCAGGATCAAAGAAAGCAAAATTTTTGGCTGGGAAAATATCGTCCTCTGAGACAATTATGCTATCTATTTCTTCACGAAGTTGCATAACATTATTACCCAAGAACTCTAATTTACTCATATAAATATCCATATAAAGATTTAGTGTTCGTTCAGTTATGCCACTTTTTTCTTGAACTGTAAGAAATCTTTTATTTACACTTTCTAAAGTTTCTTTTCTACTTCTATCTAAATTTTGAATCTTTTCAATCATAGCAGAGCGTATCTCAGGGCTCTTTATATCATCAGTCATTGCATACATATTGTTAATCATTGTGTTGATTTCCTTTAATTCAAGTAATAAAGCATCAACTTGTGGCAACCAATCTTTAACTTTGTTTGACTGTTCTAATGATTCACCTGTTGATGTAATACTTGGCTCCAACGGTTCAGCTAAGTCATTACTTTTGTTCGATATATTATTACTTTTAATTTCCTCTTTAGCAGTATTTTGTTCACTTTTAATATCTACCTTTTGTAATAAAACGTCTGGTTGTGCAAATGGATCATCATCCAAAATCGAATTACCATTTATAGTTGATAAAACGTCCGGATGCGCAAAAGTATCATCAGCTTTAGAACTATCTTCAAATTCAGTTATATTATCATTTTTCATAACTGGATCTACAAACTCTAGTACATCAGGATGTTTAAATAAATCTTCGCCTTGAGCACCATTTTCCATTAATGGTTCATCATCTATTTCATCAACAGTCATTGAATCATCATAATCATTAGTTTGTACAAGTTTTTTTTCTTTTTGGTAATTCATAATCGTTACAGGGACTATAAAACCATTTTGGACCACTCGCCCGTCTACTCTAATACTATCAAATTTTACCCAAGTATCATCAAAATCACCAACCACATAGCCAAACTTATTTAAAAACGCTCCTTTATAAGCACTCCATGTCATTAGTTTACTATTAAATGGGGTCCTATTCTTCATACCAACGCCACTAAGATCATTAATTAATGCCTTTCGATATTCTCTAACAGCCCCATCAAGATACCTAAATTTTTCATTCTCTGTCAAATCGCCAACTTTAACACGATCTTTATACAAATATCTCATGTATATTTTTCTAATCTCTTCTATGTCTTGTTTAGTTATTCTGTATTCTTCAACACAATAAGTACATTTTCCATCAACATTTATACCTACAGGGATAACCGTCAGAAAAATATATCCTTCAATATTAGATGGTGTTAGTGGTTCATTAGTATTTTTTATTATTAATTTTGAGTAAGAATCCACATCGTAAAAGCTATCTAAAATTTCTTCATCTTCAATAGTTGGTAAAACTCCAGCTCGTAACTTTCGATAATAAGAACTACCATATAATCGTTTAAACTGAGGTACTAAATGGGGTGGTAATAAATTTTCAATATGATTACATGTATTTAACTGATTATCTAAAGCAATCAATTGAGCCCACTCCAAATTAACCTTAGCTGGTTCATCTTCTTTATAATCATCACTAGGATACAATTCGCCATTACCATCCTCATAATATTTAATCTCATCTAAATTATTTATATATTTTTTTACAAATCCATCACCATTATCACAATAATATGATTTTACTGAATCAATTTTACCATCTAACTGATTTTTCATTTTTTCTAGGGAAAATCCCCTCTTAGGTACATCATATATTTTATGATAACTAGCTAAAGTTCTAAAGGAATCATCACTTTTTAAAATATTTTCAAAATCGCTTTCACTCATGTCATAGACCGATACATTATCATTTGTCATTAATATTACCATCATATCACTCCTACAATCCTACATATAGATTATCATATTTAAAGATTTTTTTCAATCTTGTTGAATATAAGTGCCAAATTTAATTTGAAATCTTATCTAATTAAAAGTTTTGTTTTCATATAACTTTAACATATTATTTTTGAATTCCTCTTCCGTTATTGGATAAGAATGGCCCTCTTTATGTTTGGTATATTCAGTACCAGTTTTATAACGAGAATTGGGTTCAGCTTCAATCTTAACCATTTCAACATAATTATCTGGCTTGCCTAAATAAAAGATATGTACCTCTTTTAGATAACTATTTTGAGCAGCCATATTAGCTCCAATAAACTGTTCTTTACGTTTTGATTGCCTAATATCTTTATGCTCATATAAATTATCTATTACTAAATCACTAACATTGTCATTATAACCATCTTTTTTACCGATCCTTCTATGTAGTAAAATTCTCGTCTTATCGTCGCCCATAAATTCAATGTTATACGTTTGACTTATCTGATTATCTAAACTAGCTACTTCTAGAACAATACAATTAGGATTACGATAATTTGGTTTTAAATATATTCGATAAAGACGCTCTCCATTGCTCAGCAATATTCCACTATCTTGTCCTAATGCCTGAGCAACCGTATTATTTACTCTTGAACTATCCAAAAAATAGCTAAGATGTTGGTTCATAAATCTTACTATATTTTCATCAAATTCTTCTAAATGTAGACCATTTAGGCAAGCCTGTATTTTATATACTTCTTTCACATTAACAACCTGCGACATTTTATACTTCACCTTTCTTAATCTGTCTGCCAAATAACTATATAATCATTTAACATACCAACTTTTTTATTGTACATTGTCCCTTCAACATATTTATATTTTTTATCTAATAAGTAGAATAACAAATATTCAATGTCTTCTACATTATACTCTTTATTATCATTTAGAAAATAATCGTATTTATTGCTAAGTAAGTT
The DNA here is from genome assembly GCA_947624915.1 of uncultured Bacilli bacterium. Next base: position 10,274 of record CANQMF010000026.1, on the reverse strand, counting down.
TCCCCTAATAATAGTCGTTTTATATTGATACATTAACCTTAACGGTACCTTATTAGATGACAACTCCAAAATAAAATTATACTCTTTATCTATATCAATAACAAAGTTAAATTTTAAATTTTGATCAAACTGGTGCCCGTCAGAGCAAATTAAGGAACAATCTAATTCTTTCATTTCTTGACAAATTTTCTTCAAAAAAAGTTCCCGATCATGCAAATGTTCTTCTTCATCATATACATAAAAAGGCAATCCTTTTTCTTTCAAATCACGATCAAAACGAATACTAAAATGCGGATGATTCTCGCTATATTTCAATAAATCATCGTATTGATTTATTTCAACATATCGATGAACATTTACCTTATCATCTAGTAATTTCTGCAAATTTTTAGCTTTAATTCCCATTTTTTCACCACTATTTACTAACTTATGTATTTTGTTTTATTATCAAATTCTTTATCCATTAAAAATTCGTGAATAATTTCTTCTTCATTTTCTACAAACACTTCTTCAATACGATCAACTCTTAATTTTTCACTAACTAAAATAGCTTCTACTTTATCGACAGCTTCCTTCAAATCATCATTAACAACTACATAATTATAATCATTAATTTGATTTATCTCTTTATAAGCCAACTTAAAGCGTGCCACAATTTGTTCATTATTTTCATCACCACGTAATTTGATTCTTCTTTTTACTTCTTCCATACTTGGTGCCATAATAAAAATCAAAACCGTTTCAGGAAATTTCGCTTTTATTTGTTTAGCCCCTTGTACATCAATTTCTAATATAACATCTTTACCAGTATCGAGTTGTTTAATAATTTCTTTTTTAGGAGTACCATAGTAAGCACCATATTGCACTTTAGCATATTCTAAGAAATCATTATTAGCAATCTTTTTTTCAAATTCTTCTTTAGTAACAAAATAGTAATCAACGCCATCTATTTCATGTTCCCTTTTAGGCCTAGATGTATAAGATACAGACAATACTATATCATTATGTCTCTCTAATAATTTTTTGATTACAGTTCCTTTGCCAGCACACGTTGTACCGGAAATAATAATTAAATCTCCTTGTTTTTTTGTTTTTATCATAAAACGCCTCCATGCTAAAATAATTATATCAAACTTTAACCATATACACAAAATATTTCAACATAGCTTATTAATAAATTATCATCTTCTTAATAATATTTATTAGGAGGAATATTATGGATTCGCCAAGTATAGAAACGGTCAAAAAAGATATTGCTAAAATATTTTCTAATGATTTATTTACCCCTCAATTTCAAGAGTACTCAGCTCTTTATCACATGACTACAGAAGATATTAGTACCTATATTGATAGCATGCACAGTAGTTTCACATCTACACTTACCATCGGTGCATCTTGCGATCAAGCTATCGCGGCTAGTATCAAAGGAGCTAAAGATATTTATCTTTTTGACATTAACCATTTAGTTCGCTATTTAGCTGAGTTGAAAAAAGTAGCAATTGAAAACTTGAATCGTCAAGACTTTACAACTTTCTTAGCAACCGATGATGGGTATATTTTAGACTACCATATATATCAAAAAATTAATCATTTATTATCGTTACCAATTCGCACCTTTTGGAATACTTTATACGAATTATTTAATTATAATAACGTTATGATTAACAGAATTTTATTCTTTTTTACAGAACAAACTGCTAAAAACGCCAAAGAGACAAATAAATTTTTAGCAAATGACACTTATTATCATGAAGCACAAATGAAAGTCAAAAAGACTAATTGGCATTTTATTCCATGTACTTTTTACGAACTGGATAAACACTTACCCCAAAACATAACATTCGACAGTATCATTTTATCTAATATATATGAATATTTAAACTGTGGAAAAAATTTATCTGTTTTTAATGCCCAATTATATCTTAACTATATAAAAAAAGTATTACTTACCAAACTAAATACAAATGGAGTCTGTATGGCTAGTTATTTATATCGCTACAATCAAGAGATTGATTATATAATCAAAGAACAGCTTCTTCTAAAACCCAATAAATGGTTTGTTAGCGATAGCATGTTTGCTGATAAAGAGCAACTTTTAAATTATTTAAACGGTTACACTGATCAAAACGTTTCCTATCATTATCTACTAGACGAACTAGATAAAAGTAACCTAAATGTTCAGAAAATTAAAACCAAGGCGATGGGATACGGTAACAGTCCAGCTAATAATGATTTAGCTATTCTAATCAAAAGCCATTAGTCTCAACAATTACCAAAGTAAAATTTATTACTACAATATGTTTAAAAACGATTTACTTTTTTGCTTGTTTATGGTATCGTGATAATGGAGGTATGATCAAAATGAAGAGAGTTATTATGAACAGTTTTCTATTAATTACCCTTTCTATTCTGTTAGTTGGATGTGGAAGCAAAAAAGTAGTTTGTGAAAACAAAAGTGTTAGTGATAATGCTGATCAGACTATGACAATCACAGGAACATTTAAAAACAATAAAATTAGTAAATTAGTAGAAAATCAAGTTTTAAAACTAAGTGGTGAGTATGCTAAAGATGATAGTTTTTATTCAGCCTTTGAAAAACAATATAAAGAAACTGCTGATACTGGTATTACAGTAGATGTTAGTAGAAAAGATAACACGATAACCGTTAAAAGAGTCTTTGAAATAAATAAGATAAATGCTGAGAATAGTTCTATTTTAGTAGAAAAAGGAGCTAGTCCAAAAGATATGATTGAAGCATACGAAAAGAACGGATATTCTTGTAAATAAAAAGGCGTCACATGATGTGATGTCTTTTTATTTACAGAAATTCTTTTAATTTTTCAATTTCATCCTGTTGAAATTGTGCATAATCTTTGGCTAATTTTAAAACCTTTTTATCAGCCTTTGTAGCATAATTATTTATTTTAGTATCCATATCGATACTTCCCATTGTTAAGCCCTCAATTAGCATATGAGCAATAGCTGCATCACTGTTGTCTTTTTTAACCTCTTTTTTTATGCCCATATCAGAAGCCATTTTGGACATCATGTTGCCACCAGCAAGTTTAATGTCTTTAGCTAATTTTTTGCTATCCTTATAGTATTTTTCGTATATTTTTAGTTCATCACTAACAATACTTTTAATTTTGTTTTCTTTCTCCTTCAATTCTTCTAATAACTTTTCTAAAGCATTTTTACCCATCTCACTAGATTGATAAATAAACTGTAACAATTCTAAATTTGCATCCATTATATCACCACTCATAGTATGTACTAAAAGAAGAAATTATATACTAGTTAATCTCTTTTATTTCACCATCAATTAAAGAAAATAAGTAAAGGTATATTGGCTTGTTAGTCTTTGTCATTACATATTCCTTATATCCTTTTAATTGTTTAATATACTCATCGCTATCAATATTTTTTAATTTATAATCAATAATATTAATAAAGGTATCATATTCAAGCATTAAATCAATAACACCATGTAAAGTTACATTACCCGTATGATAAATAAATTCTAATTCTTTATACACTTTAGCTTTATCTATATCTTTTAACAAATCACTATTTAAGAATTGCTTAATTTTATTATCAATAAATGAATTAGAGATAGCTTTATAAGTTAAAAAGTCAATATGTTCTAATGTCTCATGCATTTGAATACCCAATTCTAAATTATGTTTCATATCTTTGTCAATAAACGAATTTACTTTTTTGGAAAAGGTTACTCTTGCTTCGCTTTGGGATTTATCTTCCAATTCAATTACCTTTAACTTCTCATCACCTGTACGCAAAGAAAGCTCTTTTTCATTACTAAATAAATAATTCTTAGTAAGATTTAATTTTTCTAAATTAATATCTTGATAATACTTACTTAAATACATCTTAACTGACTGCATAATATCAGCAAAAGAACGATACTTTAATCGCAAACTTTTATCAATAGAACCATTATCCTCTTTGGCAATATCTTGAATCTCAAGATTAGGTAAAATCATAATCATTTTTTCTTTAGCTCTTGTTAAAGCAACATAAAATAGTCTAATTTTTTCTGAAATTTCTTCATTGAGATAATCATTTTTTAATAACTCTTTATATATAGTATGATTTATCCCTTCATCAAAATAAGGAACAATAAAACCATATTTATTACTGAAAGCAAAAATATCCTTTAAATCACTAATATTAAATGTCTTATAAAGTCCACTAAAATAACAAATAGGATATTCCAAACCTTTAGATTTATGAATAGTCATAATTTTAACACTATCAGTATCTCCCGTACCTACAGCATATTTGATTTCATATCCTTTGGTAACTAAAGTATCTAAATAATCACTAAACTGATAAATATCATAGCCTAACTTTTCTAAACTATTGGCCATTTCTAATAATTTTTGAATACGTATTAACGTATTTTCAATATCACCTACTTTAATAATTTTTTCATAAAAACTGGTCTTATTTAACAGCTGTTCAATTAGCATAGTAGGAGTTAAAAGTGATATATCTATCGTACTCAACGTCTCATAAATACTAGACTTTTTAAAGCTATTATCAACAAATAAATTAAATATATCATTATCTTGATATTCAAATAAAAAACTACGGGCAACACTTGTAAAACAATATTTAAAAGTCGTATCAAATTGCCGTCTATAAATTTTGATGATCAATATAATTAAATTTTTAATCACATAAATATCATAACTACTATTCAATGTTTCATCTTTATATAAAGTAAGGGGAATACCTACATACTCAAATATTTTTTTATATAAACCAAAACTAGTTGTTCGATCCATTAAAATAACAAAGTCACTATAACTAGCATCCTTTAAAGTTTTCTTTTTCTTATCAAAAATTTGATATTTATTAGCAACTTTATCTTTAATGTCATTAGCAATTGCAAATATTTCAATTTCATCTTTGCTAAACTTACTGCCTTTATCGTAAGTATATTCTAATACTTCTAAGTCATAATGCTGATCAGTTTTTCCTTCTTCAATATAAGCTTTATTTCCAAAAATCATTCGATGTGAGTCGTGATACTCTGCCCCACCAATATCATTATCCATAACTAAATCAAATATTTCATTAATATTCCGTAGAACAACATCTCTTGATCTAAAATTTTTAACCAAATCAATCTTTATACCACCATCTTGAGCACTATATGAATCATATTTTGTTTTAAAAATATAGGGATTAGCATTGCGAAAGCGATAAATAGACTGTTTGATATCACCAACCATATAAACATTATTATTGGCAATTAAATTAATGAAAGCTTCCTGCAAATCATTAGTATCTTGATATTCATCTACTAATATCTCCTTTAGGGAGTCTTTAATTTCCTTACAAATATCAGGGTATTTTTTTAAAACTTCAATAGCAAGAAGAGCAATATCCGTAAATTCATACATTTCATGTTTTCTTTTATAATCGGTGACTGCCGTAAGATAAGAGCGAATGACATCAATCATTATTAAAACATAGTCATATGTTTTTCTAATATTATCCATGATCGTTTTTTTATCACCATATTCTACCAAAGAGCCAATCTGTTTTAAATAATCATTAATCTCATCTTTTGCCTTTTTTATCTCATCCTCACTCCCCTTTGGTAAAGAAGGCAGTTTAACATTCTGATTACTAATAATATCTTCCAAACTTTTGCTTGCTAATAAATTAGCCATACTAGTTTCCAATTTTTCATAATAACTACTATCCACAAGATAGCTTATATTTTTTAAACTCTTTTTCAAATCTTTTAACTTATTTAATACTAAAGTCTCAAAATCTAAAACACTTTCCCTAATATAATCGTCATTATAATAATGGTCTATATACTTTTCTAAATAACTATTAACATCAGGCATCATTTCCAATTTCGAAGCAATCGTAAAAAAGCATTTTTTTAAATTGTCATCATCTTTAGTACAAAAATCACCTACTAATTTTAAAAATAATGGTTGTTGAGACTGATAATATGTTTCAAACACTTCATCCATAATTCTTTGTTTTTCTATGTTTATAACATTACTTTCAATAATACTTATATCATTAGAAATATTTAATAAATGATGATACCTTTTAACAATCGATAAAGCAAAGCTATCGAAAGTAGTAATATAAGCTGAATCAATTAAATTTAATTCATCAACTAAATTATTTTCTTTTAATGATAAACGAATACGATCTTTCATCTCTCCAGCAGCTGCTTTAGTAAAAGTTAAAATAAGTAGCTCATTAATATGTGTACCTTTTTTTACCTTTTGAATGACACGTTCCGTTAATACTGCCGTTTTACCACTACCAGCTCCTGCACTAACAATAATATTACAACCAGCTCTATCTATTGCTTCCTGCTGTTCCTTTGTCCAACTAGGCATCCTCTTCACCACCTAAAAACTCTAAATTTCTATATTCTTTTAAGTTAATAATGTCCTTTTCTTTATAAAAACAAAGATCTTTATATGTACAATAAGCACAACCAATGTTTTCGTCACCAATGCGTTTAGGATTAATAGTAAAATACGCATTCAATATATCACGAGCAGTCTTTTTAATATTCTCTTCAACTAAAGATGAAAGTTTATCCATCTGGCTACCAGATAAAATCTTTGAATAAGCATAAAATCCCTTAGCGCTAGTTTTTAAACCCTTGATCATTTTACTATCATTATAAGAGCTGTCCAGTTTCTCCAAAATATCGATATTACTAGTACTATATCCTTGAAGTAATAAGTTCTTCTTTTTCTGTTCTAAATAAGTATGCTTATGATCATTACTTATTTCATTATGTAATATTTTTTGTAAATAAAAACCAGCTACTTCAATATTATCAAACCTTGGATGATGTTTTGCTAAAAAGATATAAATAGGTAACTGCATTTCGATACCATAAATAACATTATTTAAATTAAGATTAGGATTTCCTGTCTTGTAATCTACAATAGCAACAATATATTTGTCCCCTATTTTCTTATATTTTAATTTATCAATTACCCCCATAAAAGTAACTGTTATATTGCCCTCCAGATTAACATATACCTTCTCTTCATAAAGTTCATCATTTAACATAGTATACTGTTCATGCTCTTTAATAACCGTAATGATAAATCTTAATTCTTCTTTCATTTTCTTAATAAAAAATTGTTCTTTATAACTTAACTCTTTATCAATATAATGATCAAAACATTCATCATAATCAAAATCTGGCATAAATGCTTTAGATAATACATAATGAAATAAATTACCAACTACCTGAACAAAGTTTTCCTCAAAAACATTTAACTTTAAAATATTATTTATATAATATCTAAAACCACAACGATTATAATTATCTAAGCTAGAATAGGATAACAATAATTTATTGTCCAAATATTTGTATAATTTTTCTTTATCAATAAAAGTAAACTGATTATCATACGTGCGATATTCCGTATGAGGATAATTATTATACAACAAACTAAGATTATGGTTAATAATACCATATTTATTATATAGATCTAAATAAGCGCCTAATTTTAATTGATTATACTTATGCGAGTAATTAAAACTTACTTCCTCTTTTTTGACAATTTCATATGCTAATTCATCATTTATATTACTTACGTTAAACACATCTGTTAAGGTCTTTAACTTATAGCTAATAATCAAATTATTATATCTTTTAATCGTATTAATAACATGTTTTCTTTCATTTACATTATTCATGACTGATGTTTCAATTCCTATTAATTCTTTGTCTTTATCGCTAAAATAATCCTCATTTTTATAAATAATAGGTATACTGCCCTGATTAAAGCCTAGTAAAAAGACATAATCATCATCATTAACTGGAGTCCCAAAAGTTAGTTCATGAACACAATTAATCTTATTATCTACTTCCAACTTAGTATTTTTCAAATCATGAATAATTAAATCTAAAATTTCTAAATAATCATCACACCAAACATACTTATTACAAATATTAACAATACTATTATAAATTGGTACTTCACTTTGAACCATCTCTTCTTGTAGCTCAACTAAAGTACGTTTAATATCACTATCATATTTTTTTAAAAATAAACTACCTAATCTTGTACTATAAATGCTATGACTATCATTTAACAAAACTGGTATATTAAACAAACCAAAAAGACGTTTAATAATTAAGCGATACTCCTCATTTAAATTAGTTAAATATAATTTATTAATATCCATACCACTTTTTAGCATGTCTGCTATTTCAGTCGCAACAAAATAAACCTCATCATCCAAAGACTTAAATTCATATATATATCTTTTAACATTATGACACTTATCTAAAACAAAGTCATAACAATTAATTATCTTTCTAATAATATTGGGAACATAATCAATATTATAAAAGACAATCTTCTTACCCTGTAAATACTCTTTAAAAGATACATTAATGTTTAACAAATTATTAGCCATTAACTCTTCTTTTAAATCATATATAATTTCAAACTTCTGATTATTATATCTTTGATCTATATAATACATGTTACTAAGATATACCAATGCTACATCATACTTAAAATGATACTTATGCATTAAATAATAAATAGCTTTTTCATCATATTTAAAATAATAATTATCTAATAGTTCTTTATAAGTCATAACTCTAATATTAAGTAATTTATCTAAACTACTTAAATAAGTAATAACACTACTCTTACTTACACTATCCGTTATAATAATAGAATTATCAATAGCTAACTTACTGTTCATGGTATCACCACATTAATTATAACAAATAACTTCCAAAAAAAGCTATAAATTATAGCTTTTTTACATACCAACATTTATTAAATTATAAACTTTAGTATAACCAAGTGAAACTAGAATATTACCAATAATCTTACTATGCTTACCGGATGAACAATATAATATTATTGGTGTATCTTTAGGATAATGTTTAACCTTTGATAAAACATTAGTATATGGCATATTAATGGCCCCATCTAGATGTTTTTCTTCATAATCATCCGGTAATCTTACATCAATTAATAAAGCATCAGAACTCATGTATTTAGGTAATTCATCTAACTCAATGTTTTTCATTAGCATCACCCTATTTATTATTATGCCTCACTATCTATTTTGTCTAGGACAATATTATCATTTAACCTCCTATTTTTCATCTGTTACAATATATGGATTCTCTTTGGTTCCATCTCCATCACTATACATAGTTCCAGAAACAAGAGAGATAACTGGGCGCACGCCGTCCGAAGAAGAAGCACGAACAATATACATGTCACCACGTGACCCTGCGACATACATGGAAGCGTAGTCAAAAGAAACATAATAAGGTGTCATCGTCCAATAATCATGCCCCGTATTCAAATAGCAATCACTGTCATTACTACCTTTTCCCCCAGCTCCAGCATATATTACCTCATCAGTTGTTATTAACCCAACCGGATAAGCAACACCACCATTTGCTACAGTTAAAGAATCTCGTTCTCGGCACTTTAAACTAGGCATGCCATTAATGCTTCGATAATATGTATCGAAGTAAAAACGTTTATCTATTGCCCCACCATTGGGATTCCAACCACTATTAACTTTAGAATCCTCATAACCTCGATCATTACACCACACCGTATCTTCTAAATACTTAGTATATTTGGTCATATTATTTGCATACCATGTGTTTTCGATATACTGCTTAACATTGGAGTCGGTTGTATTGCTAAACATGTCTTCTAAAGCTTCTTCTACCCCTTTTCCATCACTTATTGTGGTGTAATATAATGTTTCACCATTTACTGAAGTCACATACTTGATACTAGTACAAGTAATAGTATTATTTAAACATGTATAATGATACGTGGATAGATCACTTGGAGTATATGTTTGTACTGTATCATTTAATGTATACTGCTTCGACGTTTCATTATAAGTAAATGATTTACCATACTTAATAACGTTTCTTATACTTTTACTATTAATTGAATGAACAGTTCCATACTTGTATCCAACATAAGCTGGTGAATTATCACTAGTGTTGAATTGAGTTTCAACAATGCGTGTCGCCGCACCTACATTATCACATATTTTTCTGCCATCCTGATCCGTCGGAGCCCCATTATATATTAACTTAACACCACCCGTTTCCGTTGTTCTTATCATCTTCCAGCAAGAACCTGCAAATAATACATTATTATCATTCACAACGCCACGATAATAATAAATTGGATATTCATCTCCTGCCGTATCTGCTACCATATACGCTCCTTTACCATTAGTAT
>CANQMF010000025.1 GCA_947624915.1 uncultured Bacilli bacterium | reverse complement strand
CATACTTTTTTATACTAGGTAGATAAGCAGAAAAGAACTTTTTTAAAAAAGTGTGACATATGATTGATTTCTCTAGAAATAGTTAACCATTCATTACATACAATTATTGACATAAACGGACAATTCTGGTAAAATTATAATGTCACAGTATAGGTTTGAGCATATCCCTGATTTAATAGTATTCTAAGATAAATAGAAAGGTAGGCTATATGGGAGGTAAGAAAAAAAATGTTAATTCCAGTAAAAGTAAGTCAAATGCTAAAAACACTGAAAAGCAACATGTATATGATGAACAATTACTAGAAGATACAAAACAAAAAAGTAAAACAAATATTGAAAAATCACCTAAGAAGGAACAAAAAAACAGTAAATATGAAACAGCTAAAAAAGAGGAAGAAAAGAGTAATAGCAAGGTATTTGGTACAGTATTAGTTGTCTTGATTATGATTGTTGCCGTTATTTTGCTATTATTAAAATGTAATAAGGAAACGAAAGAGTATACTATTAGATTTAATACTAGTGGCGGAAATGCTATTGCAGAACAAAAAGTAAATGAAAATGGTACCATTTCTAAACCCGCAGACCCAACTAGAGATGGATATGTGTTTGTAGGATGGTTTTTAGAGGGTGAAGATGAACCCTTTGATTTTAGTCAGAAAGTTACTGCTAATATGGTCATCGAGGCAAGATGGAAACTTGTAGAAGAAAATGACGACAATGATAATAATGAAAATAATAATGAGAGTAGTGACGAAAACAACGAGGAAAAACAAGAACTAGAAGGAATCTCATTAGATGGAGAGGTAACTTTAAAGGTTGGTTCCACTTCAAAATTAGTTGTTCAATTAAAGCCTAACACGATAGATGATGTTGAACTTTCATGGAGTAGTTCTGATACAAGTATTGTTAAGGTTGATAATAATGGCCAGATTACAGCATTAAAAAAGGGAAAAGCAACAGTAACTGTTACAACAAAAGATGGTAAGTTTAAAGCTAACTGTACTGTAACGGTTGGTGATAGTAATGTTAGTGTATCTAAGATTGTTCTTGATAAACATGATATTTCACTTTCTATTAATCAGTCAACTAAAGTTGGTTATAAAATAACACCAAGTAATGCATCTAATAAACAAGTAAAATGGAAGAGTGAAAATTCTAGTATTGCAAGTGTTGACAGCAATGGTAAGATTACAGCTCATAAATCAGGAACAACTAAGATTATTGTAACTACAAATGATGGAAGTAAAACAGATTCTGTGATTGTACGTGTTAGACAGGAAAGTAAAAAAGAGCCTGAAACAGTAGTGGAAACTGGTGTAACTATCAGTGGTAGTAAAGAAGGCAAAGTAGGTAGTACTATTAATTTAACAGCAACGGTTAGACCAAATAATGCTACTAATAAAAGTGTTACATGGAGTAGTAGTAATACTGATGTTGCTACTGTAGATAAAAATGGTAGAGTAACGTTAAAAAAGGCTGGAACAACTGTTATTACTGTTAAAACGGCTAATGGAAAAACGGATAAATGTACGATTACCGTGACTGATGACTATCATTTAACTTTAACAGCATTAATTACAAAGTCTGGTATACATGATTACCGTGTTAAAGTTACAAAGAACGGAGGACCATTTAGCGAATATAAAGGCATTTCATATAGCTCCGAAAAGTGGATAAATTATGGTAATCCTAACACAGATGCTGATGGTATTGATACATCGATTACGAAGGCTACAATTGTCTTGAAAGATGGGACAAAGGCTAGTATTTCAATTGACTATAAAAGTGAAACATTAGAATAAGAAAGGAAGGATAAAATGACAAAGAAAAGATTTAGTTTTGTTTTAGTTGCTCTAAGTGCTTTCTTCGTTTATTCATTATCTAGCTCTGCTGTAAAAGTTGGGGTGAATGATGGCTTTGGAAGTGTTGTAGATCAAATTAATTCAACAACAGATTCGGTTTATATTATTGGTAAACATGTTTTTACTAATAATCATACTCTTAAAACGCCGGATATTATGTTGGCTGCTCGTAGTATTGTTCTAAGTGCTGAAAATTTAAAGCCTGAATCAGCATTGCCAGAAATGAACATATACCTATTAAGAAGAGAAAGAAACGATATGGGAGAGCCTACTGGTAGGTGGGTACAATCTAAGAACCATGTAGGTAATCAACCTCTACCAGAAAAATTCGATATTGCTTATGTAGACTATAAACCTGCAACATTAGAAGTTGACTTAGATACTATTATTGCTCAAGGTTTAAAGACAGTTCAAAGTGATGTTTATAGTGTTAGTATTGATGGCAATAAAATAAACTTTGATATTATTGATATTGATAAGAAAATATCTGAAACTACCGAGACGGGACTTGTTGCTTCTATCAGAGATTTACTTAAATTAGAAACCGTTGCTAAAGTAACACTTACATATGCAGGTGAGGATTATGTTTTAGATAACCCTGGAATGGATGGACAAATTTCAGCTGTTTATAAAAAATTGCAGGAATTTTTAGCAGTTTTCACTGAGAAAGATTATTTGGAAGCCGTGCAATATGATCAAGTTGGTAAATCATTAAAAATGAAAGTAACATTGAATGAAGGATATGTTACTACGACTGGTGAAGATAAAGTTAATGAGAAAAGTTATGATGTAGATTTTACTTCAAAATATATTAAAGTTACAGATGAACCAACATTACTTGCCGCTTTAGCTCTTTCAGAGGAAGAGAACACTCATATTATTTTGTCTAATGATATTACTGTTACATCTTCAGTAGTAGTTCCAAGAACGGTTACTATTGATGGAAATAACCACAAGATTACAATGACAGGACATGATACTTGGGTAGATAATGGTGATAATTATGTATTAAAAGTATATGGTGCTGATGTTGTTACAGTAAATCTTAAGAACATACATTTAACTGGTGCTCAGGCTGCAATGATTGTTGGTAATAAAGCAACAGTTAATGTTGATGGCCTTAATGTTGCTGGAAATAAATTAGGTGGCATCGAAGTTAAAAATGATGAAACAACTAATTTAGTTATTACATCTATCAGTAATACTGATGATCAAATGGGGCAACCAACTGTTTGGGTTGATGAGGTAGAAGACGATGTTTTAGCAAATATAACATTTGCATTGAGTCATGAACTTACAGTAGGAGATCAAGTACATTATTATCTAACAGAGGATGTACCTGAAGAAGTGGTTTCAGTAACTGATAAAGATGCTTTAAATGTTGCTTTAACTAGTGGTGCTAAAGATATTTATTTAGCTCATGGACTTAAAGATTTAGATAATATAACTGTTACAGGTGATGATGTTACAATCTATGGTGATGGTATAACTGAAGCTACAGGAACATTCACAATTAGTGGAAATAATGTTACATTAGATGGCGTTATCCTAACAGGAGATGCTGGTGCTAATGCTATTCAGCAACCAAACCAAAATGGTACTTACTTTATTGTTGATGTTACAGGAACTAATTTTACTTTAAAAAATTCAACAATTAGTAATGGTGCTGAGGAATCAAAAGCATATGCAGCACTTCGTGTTACTGGTGGTGTTGCTACTATTGAAGGAAATACTTTTGATACCGAAAATGTTTATAATACTATCGAGTTACCACAAGTAAACGAGCTTCAAACTGGTACAACTATTGCCAATAATAAGTTCTTAGGAAGTAGTAATCATAATCATATTAATTTCTATCGAATAGCTGATAATGCGGTTATTAATATTACTGGCAACTATTTTGAATACTCTGGTAATGCGTTAAGAATGTCTGAGTTGTCACACTCAAAAAGAAATGTTACATTTAATATAACAGACAACACTTATGATGCCACGGACACAAGTTCTGAGAATTTATATGCTGGATTTGTAATATATCAGGCTGATACGGATGATGAGGATTTATCTGGTTATAAATTAAATGTAACTAACCTAATTGGTCCAAGTGGGACTAAGATAACAGAAAGTACTTCTGGTGAATATCAGTTCTCAGCAAGTTATGATGCTAGGACAGGTGGTAAATTGGCATCAGAAAGACAACCAAAAGTTACATTTAACTAATTTTGTATCGTTAAATTTTAATTAGATAAAAAAAGAAGATGAAGCTATTCACCTTCTTTTTGCCTAATAAATTTGTTTTTTTCGTGTTTTTATTAATGAAAAATATGGTATTTACTATTTTTCTTCCTTATTATAAATATGATTAAAAAAACTTGAAAATTTGTCAATATTTTGGTAAACTATTGTTAGTATAGGTAAGGTAGGAGGGATTTAATGAAGAATTATATTAAGTTCTCAGCAGTTGCACTAGTAGCTTTTTTTATGGCTAGTATTCCAGCCTTTGCTAAAGAAGTATCTATAGATACAATTGGTAGTGTAATTGATGAGTTTAATGACCATACGGACAGTGTTTATGTGATTGGTGAAAATGTTTATACTAATGATCATACACTTAAGACACAAGATATTATGTATGCAGCTATGAGCATTGACGTTGGTGATGTTGAGAATTTAGAGGGTGAATATGATCAGATGACTATTTTCCTTCTTAAAAGGGAGAGAAATAATCAAAATGGTGAACCAACAGGAAAGTGGATTGTTAAAGACAACCATGTTGGAACTTCTGATTTCCCTGAAAAATTAAATATCAAGTATGTTGATTATAAAGAAGTACGTGAAAAATACAATGTTACTTTTGAGTACGATAATGGTACTGATAATGAAGTAGTACAAGTATATGAAAACGATAAAGTAGCAGAACCAGAAGAACCGACTAAGACTGGTTATTCATTCGAGGGATGGTATTTAGACGATAGTCAAGATGCTTTTGATTTTACGAATACGCCTATTACTGGAAATATTACCTTAAAGGCAAAGTGGCAAGCTAATACCTATACGGCTACTTTTACAGGTGATAATATCAGCGAAGATCCTCAAAGTGGTGAATATCCATTTACTCCAACTGCTCCAAGTACTCAAACTCGTGATGGGTACGACTTTGATGGATGGTATATTGGTGATGAAAAGTACGAATTTGATGAACCACTTACTTCTAACGTTGAAATTGAAGGACGTTGGAAAATTAAAACATTTGAAGTTAATTTCTATGATAATGATGATGATAATGAGTTAATTGAAGGTAAGACTGTTGATTGGAATACCGTTGTTACTGGTCCAACTGAGCCGACTCGTCGAGGATATGACTTTAAAGGTTGGACGAAAGGTAAAGATGGTGAAGATTATTCGTTAGAAACACCAGTTAAAGAGAATTTAGAATTATATGCTAAATGGGAAGCTAAAAAATATACTGTAACTTTCAAATGTGAAGGTTGCCTAACAACTCCTGAAGCTCAATCATTGACATATCCTGCTCAACCAACTAAGCCTGAAACAGACCCTAAAAAAGAAGGAAACGGTTTTGCTGGCTGGTATGTTGTTGGTGAGAATGAAGTGTTCGATTTTGACAATGCGGATATTTATGAGGATGTAACTATTGAAGCTCGTTTTACCCCTGGGGTATATTCATTAAAGTTTACTTGTGAAGATTGTACAGGATTGCCAGATGATATACATGTTACATATCCTGAGACACCAAGTAAGCCTTCAAAGGTTCCTGTTAAAGTTGGGTATACATTCAAATATTGGTACTTAACTGATGATTCTACAGAATATCAATTTAATGAAACTATCTCTGAAGATACGACTTTAAAAGCAAAATTTGACATTAATAAATATGAAGTAAAATTTGATGTTAATACTGAAGAAGAAGTAGAAAATAAACCAACAAATCAATCAATTGAATATAAAGGTCATGCTGCTGAACCAAAACCAGAACCAACACGTACAGGATATGATTTCTTAGGTTGGTATGTTAAAAGAGGTCCAGTTACTGAAGAAAATCAATTTGATTTTAAAAATCGAGAGATTACAGGGCCTGTAACATTGGTTGCTAAATGGCAGTTAAAAACTTATACTGTAACATTTAAACTTGATGAGACTGTTTTAGGCACAATTAATGGTGTTAAACATGGAACGACTGTTCAAAAGGCGATTGCAGATGCTCAACAAGATTTATCACCATATAAAGAAGGTTATCGTTTTTCACATTGGTATTTAGATCCAGGACCTGATAGCAGTGAATATGAGCTTACAAATCAGGTAACAGATAACATTACTTTAAAAGCTAAGATGATACCATTAGTTGATATCGATAACTTAGTTAGTAATATGGCTTTAGAAGTAGAGACAGAAAGTTTTGTTGTATCTGCTGCTAATAAAGTTATAACTATTGATGTTTCTACGGGTGATGATGATTACTCCACTGCTCATAATGATGATAAGATAAGTGATTTAGTAGACACAGGAAATACGGGTATTGCTAAAGCTATTAAAGAAGTAGTTGCTAATGAAAATGTTCAAAATGTTAAGATGAGCTATGATAGTCAAGATTACGAGTTTACTAATGATGAAGATGCAATTAAACAACAATTAAAAGCATTACTTGGAGCTATTGCCGTTAAAAATAGTAGTTCTTATGAGACAGCCACTTTAAATGAATTAATTAAAAATGATTATAATGCTAATCCATTAACTTTAACCATTACTTTAAAGGATACGGCTGATACAGTTGATGGTCAAGACTCACCAGCTACTTATAAGGTTAAAGTTGCATCTAGTATTATTACGGTTACTAATGAAAGTGAATTTAAGAATGCTATAAGTGGAAATTATGATGCAATTAAAATTGGTGATAGTTTTAGTGTAACTGATCCTATTATGATTAATCGTTCTGTTAGTATTTTTGGTAAAGACATTGATACAACGATCACTTTAGATAAACCAGAAGCTAATACCGTTTTAGATATTAGATATAGTGGTGTTGGTGGTACTAAGACGGATGTTAATATTAAAGATTTAACTTTAAAAGGTGCTAAGAAAGGTATTAGTGTTCCAGAAGCGTCAACTTCTTTATCAATAATGAATGTTAAATTTACAAATAATAGCGATATGGCTATGGAAATAAATGGTAAGATTCATGCCAACGGAACATTGTCTTATGATAAGGAAGATTACAACCATCCATTTATTAGAACAAAACGTAGTAATGCTATTACTGGTGGACTTTCTACTAATGCTAAAATAACTGGTAATATTGAGATTCATGAAGGCTATGCTGCATATGATTATAAAACTATTCAACCATTTGGTGGTCAAAAATATGAAGATGAAGACTTTAAGGAACATACTTGGAAGACTAATGGTTGGGAAATTGGTGATGATTGGTGTGAAGGCTGCAAAGACGACAATGGTGACTTAAAACAAGAATATCAAGAGCTAATTGGTCAACCTGATACTACTGCTTCAGATTCCGTGGCGGGAACTAATTGGGCTCACTATTATCTACAAAAAGAACATGCTCAGTATTACACAATTGTTTTCAAGGATACTCCATCTGCTGCTCTTACTTGGCGTTATGTTTTATATGGTGCTGATCCTGTTGAACCAGGTGAGCCACTTCCTTGGTTTGCATTTAAATCTTTTGCTAAGAAAAGAACAATTGGCAAAGACCTTGACCAAAAAAATTATGAATTAAAAGGATGGTCTGATGATTCGAAAGGTAAGAGTCAGGATCACGAATTTGATATTACAAATGTTCAAGAAAGCCGTTATTACTATACTCATTATGAAGAGATAGTTGGGCCTATGGCAGCTAGTATTCAAGCAATGAATTGGGCTAATAATATAATTCAAAAATAGTATGATATCATACTATTTTTCTTGTTAAAAAAAGGCTTAATTGATATAATGAATATGGTGATTTTATGGTTTATTTAGATTACAGCGCAACCACACCCGTTAATGATGAGGTTTTAGATAGTTTTGTTAAAGCTAATAAAGAATATATTGGTAATCCTAATTCCTTGCATAAATTAGGAGTAGATGCTAGTCACCTAATTCAAATGGCTACAGATCAAATTACTTCGTTATTATCTTTTAATGATACTGATATTATTTATACAAGTGGATCTAGTGAGGCTAATAATTTAGCTATTAAAGGGGTAGCTTTTAAATATCAAAATCGTGGTAAACATATCATAACGACACCTTTGGAACATTCATCGATTTACGGCCCTTTAGATTATCTTAAAACTTTAGGCTTTGAAATTAGCTATGCTAAGTTAGATGAAAATGGCGCAGTTGATGTTAATGACATTAAAAACTTGATTCGAGAAGATACGATTTTAGTTAGTGTCAATGCGGTTAATAGTGAACTAGGAATTATTAATCCTATTAAAGGAATTGGTGATTTATTAAAAGATTATCCCAAGTGTTATTTTCACGTTGATGCAACACAAGCTATTGGTAAGATTAAGCTTGATTATCAAAATGTTGATTTAGTTAGTTTTTCAGCACATAAGTTTTATGGCTTAAAGGGAATTGGTGTTTTAGCTAAAAAGAAGAAAATAGCTTTAGAGCCTTTAATTCATGGTGGAAAAAGTACAACTGTTTATCGTAGTGGGACTCCTAGTTTACCTCTTATTATATCGCTTGCTAAAGCTTTAAGATTAATACTAAATAAAGATAATATATCTTATGTAAAACAATTAAATGATGATTTAAGGCTCTTTTTTTCAAAGTATGATAAGGTTACTATTAATAGTCCATTAGATGCTATTCCGCACATTTTAAATATAAGTATTGATGGTGTTAAACCAGAGTCTATGTTGCATGCTTTAGAACTGCACGATATTTATATATCAACGCAAAGTGCTTGTTCTAATAATAGTGCTTTATCTAAAGCTGTTTTAAACTATACTCATAGTTCCTCTTTAGCTAGTACTAGCCTTCGCATTAGTTTATCGTTTATGACAACGAAAGAGGAATTAGAGTACTTTAAAAAAAGTTTTGATCAATGTTATGAGGAATTAGCATGTCTAAGATCATAAAACCTAATACAAGTGGATTGTCAGTCGATAATTTTGATGAGGTTACTGAGTCATATCATTTTAGTACGTTCCAAAATACCTTTTGTCCTCATGTTGACTTCCGTATTGATTTTAATAATTGTTCTTTTACTAATGTTAGTTTTGCAAATGTAGATTTAGATGGTTATTTGTTTAATGATTGCTACTTTAAAGATTGTGATTTTAGCAATGCTAATTTAACAGAAGTTGGTATTCTTAAATCACAGTTTGATAGTTGTAGGTTTACTGGTATTCATTTATTTGATGCTAGTCTTAAAAATGTATCATTTAATGATTGTCTTTTTAACTATGCAAATATTAATAATACTAAAATTAATAGTGTTTTAATTAATTCTTGTGATCTATCACACAGTTCCATTGTTGATAGTGTTTTAAAAGACGTTTTATTAGAAGATGTAAAATTGGTGTATGCTGAACTTTATAATACGCCTTTAGCAGGTATTGATTTATCAAAAACCGATCTAGAGCATTTAAAAATTCGTTTGGAGGATTTAAGAAAGTGTAAGGTTAATTCACACCAGGCTTTACAATTAGCATTATTATTAGATATTGAGATCGTTAATTAACACAATAGTGTTGGCTTTTTAGCTTATTTGTGATACTATTAAAATAGGGAGATGCGTATGAAAACTAAGAAAGTTGTACCAATTATTATTAATGGTGAATTAAATGATAACGAAAGTAATAAAGGTAAAAAAAAGAAAGTAAAAGTTGAGAAACTACCAACAAAACAATTTACTTTTTTGGATGTTTTGTTAACTCTTGTGGGATTTGCAATAATTATATATGGTATTACAACTTTGATACCTAAAAAGGAAAAAGAAGAACCAATTGATGCATCTAATGATATTAATGAAGAAAAAGAAGAGTTAGAAGATATCTCTTTAGCGCCTTTAGTAACATTAAATTTAGATGAGAGTATAAATACATATACGACAGAAGATCTTAATAATATGTCAAATGGTCTTCTTGTGAGTAGTTTATCTAATAATGCTATATTATCCTTGGCAGCTCGAAATGTTAACTGGCATAAAGAAAATGAAGTTACTTATTTGACATATGCCGAATTAGATGAGGTTATTCATAATCTATTTGGTGAAATTAATTATGTAGCTGAGCCATTTACTTATGGAACTAAATCTTACACTTATAACCAGTCAACTAGTAGATATGAGTTATTAGAAGATCAGAAACTGGCTCATGATTTTAAGATGTATTATCATATAGATGAACAAAACGATGGTACTAATATTATTGTTCGTGAATATATTGCTTATACTAATGCTGAAAAGAGTTGGACTATTGGTAATCTTCCACTAAGTGTCATAATTGATGATCTGAATATTGATTCTGATTATTCACAATTGAAATGTTTTGAATATCATTTTGTCAAAAGTAATGATAAATATTTATTGCAGCAGATAGCGATTAAATAGGGTGACATTATGAGTAAGAAAAAGGATATAAATTATGGACTAATTGTTTTACTACTGATTTTAATTGGTGCGGTTATTTTTTTCATATACTATCAAAAAGAATTAAATAGTCGTAAGTCTAGTGATAATAATCATCAAAATAATGATGGTATATCAGATGCAACTATAAACCAATTATATGATAATGCTTTTTTAACTTATGAAGAAGAAAGTGTTATGAATGCTAAAGATCTTGAATCTTTGGAAACCAAATTAGATATTTCTGATTTTTCCAATTCACTTAAATTATCATATGGGTTAAAAGATCAGGATGAAAAAAATATTGGTAAAGACGAAAGATATGTAAAAAAACCTATTACTGATAAAGAGGGATATACCTATAGTGGAAGGTATATTCGTTCAACTTTTGTTGGAAACCAGTTAGAGCGGATATTTGGCCCTATTCAATATAAGAATCAAACAATTAAGTTACCTAATATTAAATATGTTTATAATGCAGGTATGGATGCTTATCAAATATATGAAAAGAAAGTAACTAATCCTGTTAAAGTAACATATATAGAAAGTAGTTTTGATGATAAACATATTTATATAAAAGAATATGCGGCTTATACCATAACGGAAAGTGATGGATTTAAAACCAGTTATACAAGACATCAAGCTTTATTACCAATTGGTATTACTAGTGAAAATATAATGGAAAATTTAGATCTAGTTGATAAATATCTTTACACTTTTGATTATAATGAAAATGTTGATAAATACTTTCTAAGTAGTATTATTTATCAAAAATAAATACATTGAGGGCCTGAAGTAAAATACTTCAGGCCTATTGTTAGCTATGCTTTTTACTTGTTTTATAAGGTAAAACTATTCTTTTTATAAAAAAAGTTATACTAAAATATCTTTTTTTTTGGACGTGAAATTTCTTATTTTATAACATCATATTTGGTTTTAAAGTATTTTACTTCAGGACATAATAATAAAAGGAGCGAATTTATGCAAAAAAAGAAAAATTTATTTTACGTATATGTTATATTGGGTTTTATCCTTAATATTTTTATCTTTCCGATAGGTGGGTTAAATTTTTTAAAGAGTGCTTTGACTGCTCTAACGGATTTAGATAATAATGTCGAAGTTAAAAAGGTTGTTATTGAATCAGATGGTTATGTGGATAAATCCCCAGGTAGTTGGCATATGGAGAAAAGTGCTGATTGGACTAGTCCTACTAATGCTAAAATAGTCTTTGATGTTAATACTAATCCTAGTTTTCGTGATGTTCCTAATTTTGATGTCATCATGGTGCTTGATGTATCTGGTAGTATGGATGGAACTAAATTAGATAAGTTAAAGGATAGTGCCAAAAAGTATGTTAATGACATATTAGATTCCAGTAATGAAAATAATATCGCCTTAATTCAGTATGAAACTAAGGCCGCTATTGTTACACCATTTATTAATGATATTGATAAATTAACAAATGATATTGATGGACTATCAACTAGTGGTTGTACTAATTATTATGCTGGACTTAAAAAGGTCGAGGAATTATTAGTTAATTATGAAATGTCTCAAGATCGCGGTTTAGTAGTCTTATTTATGACGGATGGAGCTGCTAATGAAGATACATCAATGATTGGATCACAATATAAATATTTAAAAGATAAATATCCTGATATGAAAATAGTAGGCATTCAATATGAAATGAGCAGCAAAATTACTGAATATTTAAAAAAAGCTAGTGATGTTCAATATGACGCATATATGGATGATATATATGATCATTTTTATGAAGCAACATTCGGTGAGACTTTAAACTATTATGAAAAGGTTGAGATAATAGATTATATAAATAATGATTATTTTGAAGTATTAAGTGAAGATGATATAAAAGTATCAATAGGAAGTGTTAAGTTAGAAACTAATGAAAGTCGTCAAAAAGTTATATGGACAATTGGACCTAATACTTTAATTACTAGTGCTGATCTACATATGGAGATTAATGCTAAATTAAAAAAAGAGTATCAAAAAAATGAAGAAGGCTATTATCCAACTAATAAAGGAGTTGAAGTAACAACTAAATTACCTGATGAAGAAGAAAAATATACCGAAAGTGATAAAACGCCTGTATTAAGATATGGACGTACTGTTTATTATGATGGTAATTATCCAAGTGAATGTGATATGACATATAATAATGAAGAGACTCATTATTGGTATGAAAGTGTCGAGTTTGCTAGCGAACCACCTATTTGTAAAGGTTATAAGTTTAGTGGTTGGGAAGTTGAGAGCAAAGTAGAAGGCTCTAGTGATAATGGTTTTATTATGCCTAACCATGATGTTTATGTAAAAGGAACATGGGGCAAGGCAGAGCTCGTTAAAAGTACCGAGGGGACAGTTTATGTCGCACCACCACCAACCCTTTATAACATTATGAAATACCAATCGGTGCCAGATAATATAACTAGTGCTTATGTAACTGGTGAAAGTGGTATAAATTTTAAGGAGATATCTTCAGATACAAATGGTAAAGGGGTATATATGATTGCTGATACTGTAAGTGATGAGTATCCAATTTACTATTACCGTGGGGCCGTTGATAACAATAATATTTTGTTTGCTGATCTTTGTTGGAAGATGGTAAGAACAACTGAAACCGGTGGCGTTAAGTTAATATATAATGGAATTTCGACGGATCAGGATGGCAAAAAAATATGTAATAATAGTGGTGCTGATTCAATTGTGCCATCTTCATATATGCAATACTATGATAACAAAAATGCTTTAGCTTATGCTGGATATACTCATGGAGTTGTTTATCCATTTAATTCAAGAGTAACTACAAAGTTTAATATGTTAGATAAGATTTCTATGAGTAATACTTCAACTTCAAACTATTATTATGCAACGACCATCAGTTATGATAATGGAAAGTATACTTTAGGAGAAGATGCAACCCAATATAAGTGGTCAACTAATTATACTAAGCTTTCAGGCTATTATACATGCTTTAGCTATAGTACAACTTGTACCAAACCTTACTATATAGCCACTGCGGGAAGTTCAACCGCCTATGTTATTACTTTAACTAATGGGGATACCTCTGGCAATTTTAATAAGGCTGTGTTATCCAAAAATATTGAGGATAATGGTGATGGAACGTATACATTAAAAGAACCCGTTACCATAAGAAGAAGTAGTTGGGATGATCATTATGGAACGTATGAAAATTATTATATATGTGGAAAAGATTTTACACAGGAGACTTGTCCACTAAATGATTTAATATATATAACTTATACAACGGAAACTACGTTCAGTGGTTACAATATGGTTAAATATCGTAACTCATTTATTTATGATAATGAAACTAATATGTATACTTTAACTGGTGATGAAGTTATGGCCTTTGATGCTAAAACTATTAAAAGTGAGTTAAATGCTCATCACTATACTTGCCTTGATGCTACTGATACATGTACTAATATTAATTATGTATATTATCTAGATGGGAGTACACTCCTTTATATAACAATTAGTGATGGTAAGGGTATGGAAGAAGCTTTTAACGAATCGTTTACAAACGAAAATAATTCGAAGGTCAAAGATTTTGTTGAGAATACTTGGTATGCAAGTAATATGACAAATTATACGGACTATTTAGAGGACACTGTATGGTGTAGTGATAGAGGCTATGAACAAGGATTAGAATCCAGTGGTTGGGGTTCAACTAGCGGAACTATTACTAAAACCCTTTCATTTAATGCTAGTCGTCGAATGGTTCAGGGGGTGCCTAGCCTCGCATGTAG
>CANQMF010000024.1 GCA_947624915.1 uncultured Bacilli bacterium | reverse complement strand
TGGTCATGGAGGAAATTTCATGGTGGCCAACACGTATTTAGAGGGAACTTATAGTGAAATATACCCTAATATAAGTCAGGATGAAGATGGTATGCGTAAATTATTTAAACAATTTTCTTTTCCGGGCGGTATATCTAGTCATGTAGCTCCAGAAACTCCGGGTTCTATAAATGAGGGTGGAGAATTGGGTTATTCTTTAGCCCATGCCTTTGGTGCTGTTTTTGATAATCCTGATTTAATAGCTGTTTGCGTAGTTGGTGACGGGGAGGCTGAAACAGGTCCTTTAGCAGCCTCTTGGCACTCGAATAAATTTTTGAATCCCAAAACCGATGGAGCAGTGTTACCTATTTTACATTTAAACGGTTATAAGATAAGTAATCCAACTATTTTATCACGCATAAGTAAAGAAGAATTAATTAAACTGTTTGAGGGTTATGGCTGGACGCCATACTTTGTGGAGGGTTCAAAGCCTAAAAATATGCATAGGTTAATGGCAGCAACCCTTGACAAAGTTATTTTAGATATAAAACAAATTAAAAATCAAGCTAAGACTGAAGGAAATATATCACGCCCTAAATGGCCTATGATCGTTTTACGAACACCAAAAGGATGGACTGGACCTAAATTTGTCGATGATAAAGAAATAGAAGGTACTTTTCGTGCTCACCAAGTGCCAGTTTCAATGGATAAGGAAGAGCATCTAAAAATTTTGGAAAATTGGTTAAAAAGTTATCATCCTGAAGAGCTATTTGATGAAAATGGTAAATTACTTCCAGAATTAGCACAATTAGCACCTAAAGGGAAAAGAAGAATGGGAGATAATCCACATGCAAATGGTGGACTTTTACTAAAAGATTTACGTTTACCTGATTATCATGATTATGAATTAAAAATTGATAAACCTGGTGAAATACAAGCTAGTGATATGACAGAATTGGGAAAATATGTGAGAGATATTTTTAAACTTAATGAAGAAAGCCGTAATTTCCGTATTTTTGGTCCGGATGAAACAATGTCCAATCGTCTTGGTGCAGTGTTTGAAACAACAAATAGAGCTTGGAATGGTAATTTGTTTGCCAATGATGAATTTTTAGCTCATGATGGTCGTGTAATGGACTCACTTTTAAGTGAACACATGTGTGAGGGATGGTTAGAAGGCTACTTATTGACTGGTAGACATGGCTTTTTTGCAAGTTATGAAGCTTTTATAAGAATTGTTGATTCAATGTTTTCACAACATGCAAAATGGTTAAAAGTCACTAATGGTTTACCTTGGCGTCAAAAAATTGCCTCACTTAATTATATATTGTCATCAAATGTATGGCAGCAGGATCATAATGGGTTTACACATCAAGACCCTGGGTTTTTAGATCATGTTCAAACTAAGAAAGCAGATATTGTACGAACTTATTTGCCTCCTGACACCAATTGTTTATTAGTGGTGTTTGATCAAATTATAAGAAGTAGAAACTTGGTAAATGTTGTTATAACTTCAAAACATTTAAGACCACAATGGTTGACAATGGATCAGGCTATAAAACATTGTTCACAAGGAATTGGCATATGGGAATGGGCTAGTAATGATCAGGGATGTGAACCGGATATTATCATGGCTTGTTGTGGGGAAACTCCAACTTTAGAAGCGTTAGCTGCCGTTACTATTTTGAGAAAGATGTTACCAGAGTTAAAAATAAGATTTATTAATGTTGTTGATCTAATGAAATTACAGCCGTCATCAAAGCATCCACATGGGTTAAACGATGCCGATTTTGATTTATTGTTCACTAAGGATAAACCAATTATTTTTAATTTTCATGGATATCCTAGTTTAATTCACGAATTATTGTATCATCGAACAAATCGTAATTTGCATGTTAGTGGTTATCGTGAAGAAGGAACGATAACGACGCCTTTTGATATGCGTGTACAAAATTCTATTGATCGTTTCAATTTAGTTATTAATTGTATTAAAAATTTACCATCTTTAGGCAACAAGGGTGCTTATATTATTCAATTGATGAAAGATAAATTAGTGGAACATAAGCAATATATTCATAAATATGGAGTTGACTTAAAAGAAGTAACCGATTGGCGATGGGAAAATTAAAAGGCGATAAGCATTTTGCTTATTGCCTTTTACGATAGTTAATAATGAAATTAGTATCCTTTTACAGCTTCTAATGATTCGTCTTCATTAATAAAATTAATAATATCAAATTTGTGGTATTCATCTTTATTATCACGAATATATATATCTTTAATGCCGGCGTTAATTAGGAGTCTTTTACACATTGAACATGAGTTAGCGTCTACGACATATTTATCAGAACTAGCTTCTTTCCCAACCATATATAGTGTAGATCCAATTAAATCTGCTCTTGAACTGCTTATAATGGCATTAGCTTCTGCATGCACACTACGACATAATTCATAGCGTTCTCCTCTAGGAACTTTATACTTTTCACGAACACAATAATTTAGTTCATTGCAGTTTTTTCGCCCTCTTGGAGCTCCATTATAACCAGTCGAAATTATTTCATCATTTTTTACTATTACAGCACCCCATTTGCGACGTAAACAAGTAGATCTTTCTAAAGCAACTTCTGCCATGTCTAAATAATAATTAATTTTGTCTCTTCTCTCCATAATTAACCTCACTTTTTAATTGATCAGTTTTTTTATTTCATCTTTAGTACACAAGCCAATTATTTTCCCTTTTTCTTGGCCATTTTCGAGTAGTAGTAAAGTCGGGATGCTCAAAATACCATATTTTTTAACCATTAATGGGGAATTATCTACATTTACTTTAACAATGTTAATATTTTCTTCATTACCAATTTCTTCAATAATAGGTGACAATGAACGACAGGGGCCACACCATTCAGCATAAAAGTCTATAAGAATGTTTCCTGATTTTGTTTCTTTCTCAAAATCTTTATCGTCAGCATATTTAATCATATGATTCTCCTACTCTAACATACCCAGCATTAATAAAAAACGATTCCCACTTGAATTACCAAGTAAAAAATCGATTATTTTTAATGGCAGGGGTAGCAGGAGTTGAACCCACATCAGCGGTTTTGGAGACCGTTATTCTACCATTGAACTATACCCCTGTGACAAGAAGATTATATCATAAAAAATTATAATCTTCAACGTTTTTCTTATATATATTTTACTAATGTTAATAAGAATATATATTCCAAGCGATAAATTAGAAATTTGTATATATGAATAATCTTATTATTAAGTAGAAAATGGCTTAACATTTCTATATAGATAAACATATAATAAAATAGGTGAGTTTATGATAGTTAATTATACAAGTAATGAGCGAGATTTATTAGCAAGGTTAATGCGTGCTGAAGCTTTAGGTGAAGGAGCTTTAGGTATGCTAATGGTGGGAAATGTAGTTGTCAATCGTGTTTTGGCAGATTGCTATACTTTTACTGATATTAATAGTTTATATAAGGCTATATTCCAATCACCGGGAGGATTTAGTGGAACATCAAGTTCACTTTTTTATGGTTCACCAACTTCTAAAGAACGTAATTTAGCTGATCGTATTTTAAAGGGAGAATATTATTATCCTGCTACTAATTCATTGTGGTTTTATGCTAATAGTAATAGTTGTGGGTCAACGTGGTATAGTCAGCCATTAGCTGGGCGTTATAAAAATCATTGTTTTTACCAACCAAATGCAGGTATATGTAATCAATTACACTAATGGCTAAAAAAGAAAAGTTTAGTATTGACAAAATTGGGAAAATTATATATAATCAAGTAGTAACGAAAGTTTGTTACTTGTTTTGGGGAATTAGCTCAGTTGGCTAGAGCATCTGCCTTGCACGCAGAGGGTCAAGGGTTCGAGTCCCTTATTCTCCACCAAATTTTGATTATGAAGCCTAAGAGGCTTTTTTCTTTTAAAATTAAAACTAGTGATATAGAATTCATTATCACTAGTTTATTATTTATTATTAGACAAGTAGATAAAACTAAAATTATGCAATAACGTCATGCCATTATTAGTTCTTATATGGACTTAGTTTTATGATCTTTGGAAGGTCTTTGTCAGCTTTAGCATTCAACTTTTTGATTGCTTCATTACATGCTCTTTCAATTATCAGTTCACTATTTTTCAATGCTTCTATTACATGTTCAACAGTTATATATTCTTTTTCATCTAAGATTGCTAACGCAAAAGCATTTTCTAAAATGGTAATAGATAAATCAGGGTTGTTATGAGAGTTTTCAATATTTCTATTCCGTGGAATAGTAGTTGTAACCAAAATATTTATTATATCCATCGTTGTTTGTTCATCTAATAGCCATTTAATATTTGTGACTTTTTCCAGTTTAGCAATTGCTGTTTTTATTATTTCAATTAATTGTAAATTATTTGGCTCTTGTATATAAAATATTTGAAATTCTTTTTCATCTATAAAAGTTGGCTTATCTAAAGGAAAGATAATGGGATCATCGAGATATTTTCCGTCTTTGTTGTTTCTGGTTACGCAAGCAATGACTTTAAAGTGATATTTTTTTATATATGGTATTAACATATCAAATAGAAAGTTATTGCTGTTACCTTTTTCATTAAATTCTTTAAGACTATCAATAAATAAAATGACGTTGCGATTGTTATTTAAATAGTCAACTAAAGTACCAATTTCCTCTTGAATATCTGAATTATAAAAAGTATCTTCGATACATGTTGCATCGACCTTTAATATTTTGATGTTACGTAAAGCTTTAGAGACGTTTTGGTGCTGTATTAGATATGATAGACCTTCAACAATAGATGTTTTTCCAACTCCGGAATTACCTATTAAAATAGTAGATTTATTTTGTGATAAAATCCCCATTTCTAGGATTCTTATGTTTTCATCTATAATGTAAGGACTTAATAAAAATCCTTGTTCGTTTAATATTGTGTATTCGATATTTTTATTTCCAGAAGGAGCTTTGAATTTGTTTTTAAATAGCTGAAGTTCTATTTTGTTTTTTCGTTGGGTATCTTTGTCAATATCTATTTCTATGTTGTTTTTATCTATTTGATTGTTTAATAGGTGCGAAAATGCTGTGTGTTGCTTAATTAATAAATCTAGAATTGTCCTTACAGAATAGGTCTTTTTAATATCGACATATTTGCCATGTCTAACTATAGTATCATAGAAAGCGGCGCTGTTATTAGCATTATTGGCTAATTGACTGATATAATCCTGATCAATCAATAGCATATTATTTATTTGCTGGTATAATTCATTAATGGCTACTTTAGAAACTTTTTTTCGACTTTCTTGGTCGTAAGTTACATATGTTATATCTTGATCTCTTTGGTCATAATTAAGTGAATAAAAAACTAAATAGGCTAGTAAATGTAGGCCATCTTCTAGTGGAACAGCATAGGCTGAATATTCATCTTTATATAATCTTATATAGATGTGATCTCCCTTGTTTGCTAAAAACTCAAAACTAACATTATAATTGTCAATATGTACAGTTGCATTTCCGTATTTATTGATACTCGTTATGACATCTAACAATAAATCCATATTACACCTCTTCATAAATTATTGATTATTATACTACAAGCGATTGGATTTGACAATAATTTAATTCTTGCTACGGCTTATCTATGAATAATTAAATGTTCGTAGATTTGTTTAATTGTTATTTGGGAAATATTATGTTATAATTAACTTACTTGTAGGTTTAGGAGGTATCATATATGTTTGGTTCCGGTATTTTGGATTTTGTCAGAATTATCGTTGATATATTATTAGTGTGGATGGTTTTTTTCTACACTTTAAAGAGTTTAAGAAAAAATGTTAAATTGGTGTTATTGTTTAAGGGGATTGTGTTTATCTTAGCGCTTAAAGTTATTAGTTATGTTTTTTCTTTAACAACAATTGACTATGTTTTAAACTATGTACTCGAATGGGGAGTTTTAGCCTTAATTGTTATTTTTCAACCAGAGATTAGAAACGTATTAGAACATTTGGGTCGAAGCCAATTGTTAGGAAGACATAAAGTATTGACTGTTGACGAACGTGAAAAGGTTGTATATGAGATTGTAACAGCTATGGATGCTATGAGGAAAACACGCACAGGAGCTTTAATTGTTATTGAAAGGGATAGTAGCTTAAATGATTACATAGAAAAGTCAAAAAAGATATACGCTGATATATCCAGTGAATTATTAGTTACCATTTTTTTCCCAAATAATCCATTACACGATGGTGGCGTTATTATTCAAGGAGATCGTATAACAAGTGCTAGAGCAGTTTTCCCAACCAGTGATAACACTAAGATTAGTAAGAGATTAGGTACAAGGCATAGAGCTGCGCTTGGTATATCTGAACAATCTGATTGTATTGCTCTTGTTGTTTCTGAGGAGACTGGTCGCCTGTCATGTGCCATAGGTGGTGAATTAAATTATAATTTGTCAGTTGATGAATTAAAATTGTTGCTTTTAAATGAATTAAAGCCAAAAAGAAGTGCTTTTATCGATGATGATGAAGATGAGATAGATAACGAGGATGGTGGAGTTCATGAAAAAGAAAAATAGTTTATTAAGACGAATTGTTAATTCATTTGACAAACATGTAGTGATACCAATAACTCGTATTGTATTAAAAATTACTAAATTTTTTGATAAATCTAGTCATCGATTGGAAACTTTTTTATCAAAGCAAACAACATTATTATTTCTTTCATTGTTTTTAGCTATTGCGTTGTATGTTATTGTAGATCAAAAGTTGGTAGTGTTTAACAATCGGACAGCAGAAATGTTTAAGGATCAAAAGGTTGATGTTTTGTATAATGAAGAACGCTTTGTTTTAGAGGGTGTACCAGAAACAGTTGATATTACATTGATGGGTAGTAAGGCTGATCTATATATAGCAAGACAATCGGCGAGTAAGCACAATGTTAAATTAGATTTAACAGATATAACGGAACCGGGGACTTATCGTCGTGAATTGCAGTATGATAATGGTGATCTAAAGACAATTGAGTCAAGTGTTAATCCATCAGAGGCAACAATTATTGTCTATTTAAAAGAGTCAGAAAATAGAGCTTTGTCTTATAATGTTATAAATAAGGATCATTTAGACAATACTATTGATATTGATAAGGTATCTTTAAATATTGATCAAGTAGTAATCAGTGGGGCTGGTTATAAACTTAAACAGGTTGCCACTGTTGAAGCTTTAATAG
Source organism: uncultured Bacilli bacterium (assembly GCA_947624915.1). The sequence goes on along the minus strand of CANQMF010000024.1, from coordinate 7,249 downwards.
ATGTTGATAAATTAACCTCTACGGAATCTGGTACTCATAAATTAGATGATATTATTTTACGCGCTTATGATGCATCTGGTAATATAGTAGATGTTGATATTAATCATTCTTCTAAGCCTACGGCAGAAGTAACTATTAGTTCATCATCTCGTGTTGTTCCTTTGAATTTTGTTTTTGATGAAAAAACTAATATGCCATTTGGTAAAGCTGTTGAATCTTATAAGTTTAGTCAAGACTCTATTCGTGTTTATGGTTCACAAGAAGTATTAGATGAATTAGAGAGCAGTGGGATTGATGTTGTATTCGATGCTAGTAAGCTTACATCTGATTATAGTGGAATCGTTGAAATACCAAAGCCTGCTGGTGTTAAAAAGCTAGATACTAATCGTATAGATGTATCAATTAATGTAACTAATAGTGTATCTTCAGCGAAGTATAATATGTCAGTGAAGTTTGATGCTTTGAATGTACCAAATGGCTTCAAAGCTGGGCTTGGTAGTGCTAGTGATTCTGAAGTTTTAATTAAACCAACATGTGCTGAAAATGTATGTAAGTCGTTGACTAGTGCTGATATTGAAGCTTATGTTGACTTATCTACTCTCGCGGGATCTGGCGCCGGTATTTATGAAGTGCCTGTATATGTTAAACCTAAAACCACAAATGCTCGTTTATCAACATTTGTAGTTAGTCCAGAGAAAGTTAAAATAAAGTTAACAAAGGAATAAGGCTGTAAAGCCTTTTTTGCTACATTAAATTAAATAAATGCTTTTTCATATTATTTTATTTATTTAATATAATTAAATGAAAAGAGGTATATATGAAAAAATATTTATTTATATTATGTTGCTTTTTTTTAATTGGTTGTGGCAAAAATAATGAAAAGGACGTTATCAAAAATATCAAAAAAATTACAGATAATGTAGATACTTATACAATTGAAGGAGAACTAAATATGTATAATGGTGATGACACTTATACATATAGTGTTAGTGTAAATCACAAAAAAGATGACTTTTATCGTGTTAGTTTAGTAAACAAAGTTAATAATCATGAGCAAATTATTTTACGTAATAATGATGGAGTTTATGTCTTAACACCTTCGTTGAATAAAAGTTTCAAATTTCAAAGTGATTGGCCTTATAATAATTCGCAGGTTTACATTTTAGAACGACTTATTAGTGATATTGAAAATGATGGTGAAAAGGTATACGAATTCAAAGATAATAACCATATTTTTAAAACTAAAGTAAACTACTCGACTAATAATGATTTAGTTACACAAAAAGTATATTTTGATGAAAATTATAAGTTATCTAAAGTAGAGGTATACAATGTAGGCGAAACGGTAGCAATGGATTTTAAAGTAAGTAAGTTTGAAGAAAATAGTCGTATAGATGATAATATTTTCAACTTAGATAGCAATATTGAAAATGATAGTGGGGAAGAAAAGGCAGTATCTAAAACAATTGATGATGTTGTCTACCCTATGTATTTACCTGCTAATACCTATTTAACATCACAAGATAGGGTAAATAAAGATGATGGTGAACGAGTTATTTTAACCTTTGGTGGGGATAAATCATTTACTATTATTGAGGAAACAATTGCTGTAAGTAAGGAATTAGAAACTAATTTAACTTATGGAGAGCCTAGTTTAGTTATTGATACTGTTGGATCTATTACTGATTACTCAATTAATTGGATGAGTAATGGTATAGAGTATTCATTGTTATCTGAAAATTTGGATCAAAGTGAGATGCTTAGCGTGGCTAAATCTATAAGTTCGTCATCAATTACAAAATAATAGTGACATTTAAAGCTTTTATGATATAATATCTTTGGTGATATTATGAAGAAGGCAAAATTAAAAGTACAAAAGCCAAAAGAAGAAAAAATAACTAATGATTTTTCAATGAAAAAATTTATTATTACTATAGTTGTCATTGTGCTTGTATTAATTCCAACCTATTTTTTGGCTGATTATCTTGTTAAGAAAAAAGGCAATAATAGTGAGACACAAGAAATGGTTCATGTACGTGACATTAATACTATTAATTATGACGATGTTCAAAATATGGTTGCTGACTCTTACTATTTATTGTTCAATAATACAGATGATGAACATAATGATGAGTATGATGCTTATATTGATGTTTTGAAATATGTTGGACACCCAGTGGAATTTTACTATATTGACTTATCAAAGGAAGAAAATAAAAAAGTTGTATCTGATAAATCGTCTTTAGATGACTTAACAAATATTAAGGTAAAAGAAACAACACTTATTTTAGTTGAAGATGGTAAAATAACTGAAACATATGAAGGCAATGAAAAAATTGTTGACTATTTAAGTTCTTTCTTGAGCGTTGATGAAGGAAATGAAGATGAGTCTCTTAAAGCAAGTGACGATAACAAAGAAGCAAGTGATAATGAGGATGTGAGTAAAACGACTGACAATGAACAAAAAAGTGATAAGAGCGAAGAATAGAGTCTATTAAATAGATTCTTTTCTTTTATATATTAATAGTAATAAATTGGTAAAATAGGACATAATAATATTAGGTGACAAGTATGAATGTATTTACATTGTGTATTAAAGTTTTTTTAGTACGTATATTAGATGTATCACTTGGTACTATTCGTACAGTCTTTACAGTTAAAGATAAAATTGTTAGAGCTTCAGTAATTGGTTTTTTTGAAGTGTTAGTATGGTTTTTAGTAGTTAAAGATGCCTTAAATAGTGATGTCAATAGTATATGGATTGCTGTTTCATATGCTATGGGGTTTGCAACTGGTACTTATATTGGTGGATTATTGTCAAGGTTCTTTACTAAAAAAGGCACTTTAAGTGTCCAAATTATTATTAAAAAAGCTGATAAAGGATTAATAAGTCAATTGCGTAATAGTGGATATGCTGTATCCGTTATGAATGTAAGCGGATATGATAATGAAGATAAATTATTTCTTTTTATGGAAATCCCAATTATCAAACTACGTCAAGTTAAGCAAATTGTGAAAAAGTATGATGAAACTTTTTTTATGGTGGTTAATGATACGCGAAATGTATATAATGGTTATTTTAATGGTGTTGTAAAATAATAAGTGGTATTATTATTTTTTTTTATCATAAATTAATATAGGTGATATAGTGGACATAATTATTAAGGGATTTATCATTGGTATTGGCAAAATTATCCCAGGTGTAAGTGGTAGTTTATTAGCTATAAGATTAAATATTTATGAGAAAATGATAGATTCTATTAATAATTTGTTTAAAGACTTTAAAAATAATCTCCTTTTTTTAACAAAATTAGGCTTTGGTATTTTATTAGCTATTTTAATTGGTAGTCATGTTATTACTTATTTATTACAAAATTATTATTACTGGACTTTATGTATTTTTATAATATTAATTGCAACTGGAATACCAAGTGTATTAAAAAAAACTAATAATTATTTTATTGCAATTGTATCTTTTTTGATTTATTTTACTATTTTATATTTTCCAACTGTTAATATATTAAGTAATTATTATTTTATGGGCTTTCTTGAAGCATTTACGACTATTATCCCAGGTATTAGTGGTACAGCTATATTTATATCATTAGGTTTATATGATGAGCTACTGACTATGTTTTCTCATATTTATATGTTTGAATTTGGAAAAATCATACCCTTTAGTATAGGCTTTTTGATTGGAACATTGGTGTTAGTTCGTTTTATTAATTATTGTTTTAATAATCAGCGGTCTAAAACTTATGGTGCTATATTAGGCTTTTTATTAGGTAGTATTATATCAATGATCATAAAAAGATGATTACTCACCTTTATTTATTAATGATAATATAGCAAAACCTGTAATAATAGTTCCTATTCCGGCAATAACAAATCCAATATCATGTTCAAAGATTATACCAATTAAAATAGCAATTACAATCATAGATAGCCCAATAATTAATGCTATTTTTGTATTAAATTTTCCTTTCATGATATCACTCCAATTACTTCTTTGTTTCACCATTTAAATTAATAAATGCAATATGTTTTGGCTGTCTTTTTTCTTTTGGATATGGTTCTTCCCAATTTAAACCATTCCATTTTTTTAGGCAATTATTACCATACCACTGTTTTAATATTTTTTCGATATTATTGTAAGAGTAATACTTTCTACCTTCAAATTCATATAACTTAAATGGAAGAACGTCTTTTTTTAAAAAAACAGGCTCATGGAGAAATTTTTCCCATGGTACTGATATAGGCTGTGAAATTAATTTGCTATTTTGATGATGTTTAGAATAATTTTTAGCAAACCAACAAATAAATTTGGAGAAACTCTTATGTGGCAAATGTAAATTATCAATTAGGATATAAAATGGCACCAACAATTTAATGAGCGTTTGATGTAATTGAAAATTAAACTTACTATCAGAAATATTGTCATAAATAATGACGTCAACAAAAATACCGTTACCAGATTTACAGCGATTTTTAAGTAACCAATTAACTTCTTCAATGTATGTGCCTTTTTTCCTGATTTTCATAGTTGGACCATTAATAACATTGAATTTTTTATCATTTTCAAAACATTGAAAATAGAATTTATTACTTAGTTCCTTATTTAAAACTTTAATGAAGCGATTCCAATCTTTACGTAAAATGCATATATCGATATCATCATCCCACGGAATAAAACCATGATAGTTAACAGCACCTAGTGCCGAACCACCAATGAGAGCATATTGAATGTTATTTTTAGTACATATGCGATGTATTTCGTCCATTATTTCTAGAATTTCTAATTGTAAATCTCTGACAGTGATAACGCTACCATCTTTATTTTTTTGAAGTACATAAGTTTCTTTTTCTTCTATATATCCATTATTATTCATAACATCACTTCTATAATATTGTACTAAAAATTTATTAAATAATCAATATATCGAAATTATGGGTATTTTAAGTATACTTTTTGTTTAAGAATGAATATTCTATAGCAGAAAGGGTGGATTAATATGTGTAACAATGATAATGATTGTTGTTGTAAACAAATAGCTGAGACACTTGCCATTATTAATGTGTTACAACAAAATGCTTGTAATTCAGAAACATGTCTAGATACATGTGATAGAGGCTTTTTAGGTTGTGGAACAAGTTCACTAACTTGCAACACTAGACCAGTTATGCTTTATTTATGTAATGGTGAGTCGTTAAGCTTACCAATTGAAAAGGATAGCACTGAATGTACAGGTACAGGATGTTCCAACGTATTTAGAGTAGAAAAGCTAGATGGATGTAGTTGTACATTTCGTGTGTTAGCACCAAACACTAGTGGCTCATCATTTCCATACGCTGCAACCAATTCTTTCTTTACTATGAATTTAAATTGTGTATGCTGTTTGCGTTGTTTGAGTGATACATATGTTGAGTGTTTATAAAAAACGAGTTATCTCGTTTTTTATTAGAAAGTAATAGTAGTATTTTTTTATCGTGTATATCTAAATCTTTTAATAATCTTTGGAGTAAAGAGATGTCAAATTTGACATCAGGATCAAATTTTATTTTGATCTTGTTCTTTTAATATTCTAATATGAGTGATATCTTCAATTTTGATAACTGTATTATCAATAGTGATAACATGTTCTTTAGTACGACCGATGATTTTGGTTTTCATTATGTTATTATTGACTTCTAGTTCTACATCTTTTCTGTATATTTTGTTTTCCTTAAATAGTTTATCAATAGTATCTTTTACTGACAATACTTCTTCGGTTAATCCATGTGCAACTCGTTTGTTATTGCTAGCCCCATTACTAATATTTCCACGAAACAAGTTAGGTAAATTCTTTTTCATTAAATCATCCTTTCACACTATTTTATGCAATAACATATAATAAAATGAGGTGTAGTATGTATAAAATATATAAAGTTAGCTCTGGTGATACTTTAGAAAGTATTGCTAAAAAGTTTAATACAACAGTTAGTGATTTACAACAAATTAATGACAAAGATTATATAACTTTAGGTGAATTAATCATTGTTCCTAATAATCAAAAAAGTGACTGGTTTGATATTTATACAGTTCAAAAAGGGGATAGAATGTTCATGGGGAATAATGAGTAAAATTATTGAACTATTTAGAAAAAAATTCTATAATATAAGATAAGAAAGAAGGCTTGCTAATGGATGAAACTTTCAATGTAGGTAGTCCAACAAAAGAAAATATTGACTTTGCTTTTAAAAATTTAATATTTTATGTTACAGCATCAACTCAATTAGATATTTACAAAGAACAAAAAAAGAATTTTGAGAAAGTATTAGTTGAAATTAATACGATTTTAGCAGCATATGTGAATAAAGAAAGTTTAGTATCTATAGATGAAGAAAAATTGCAAAATATAAAATTTGATTTAATTGATTTAGATACTGAAACAAAAGCTTTAAAATCTTATTTTGCTGAATGGTCTTTGTTGTGGTTAGAAGCAATTATTTCTTTAAGAATGTCAGAAATTAAAGTGGGAGGTGTTAATAATGGCTGATAGAGATAAGTATGGAAATTATGTAAATGATAGAGGAGTTACTATAAAGATTAATACAGATAAAAATGGTAATGATCATATTAGTTTTTATGGTGGTGAAGTTGATAAACCACATGATGCAGCACATGTTAATGTAAATTATGATAAAGAATCATGGAGTTCTACAACACACGGGTCTGACAAAAGTGATACAAATTCGGGATCAGGAGGTTGTTATTTAACTTCGGCTTGTATGAAATATTTTCAAGAAAATTTTGATGATAATTGCTATGAATTAACAGTATTAAGATGGTTTAGAGATAATTTTGTTTCAAAAAAAGATATAGAACATTATTATGAAGTAGCACCAATCATTGTTGAAACAATTAATAAAGAAGAAAAATCTGATATTGTTTATGATTATATTTATGATAATATAGTGAATTATTGTGTTAAGCAAATTGAACAAGGAAACTATAAAGCGGCATATAACAGATATAAAAATAGTGTTTTAGTATTAGAAGAACAATTTGCAAAACCAGCATTAACAGATAGATTTGTAAAAACTTTAAAATTAAAAACTAATAATCAGTAAAAATTAATCATCCTATAAGTTTTAATGAAAATTAGAATTTGGGATGATTTTTTAAATGTTTCAAATATTGAAATTGTTAACTTTATCCTTTATAAACTTACAAAGTAGGATGAATTTCGTAAATACGAAATTAGTTTTA